>NZ_JBIVYL010000002.1:191238-714866 GCF_044772225.1 Rhizobium sp. NPDC090275
GCCAGACCAATGGAATTCAACGTCAAGACCCTCGAGGGAAAAGACGCAGGGAAGGTTTCTCTTTCTGACGCGATTTTCGGTCTCGAGCCCCGCGAAGACATTCTCGCCCGCGTAATCCGCTGGCAGCTTGCCAAGAAGCAGCAGGGCACTCACCAGGCAAAGGGCCGCGCCGACGTATGGCGCACCGGCGCCAAGATGTACAAGCAGAAGGGTACGGGCCGCGCTCGTCACCATTCGGCTCGTGCTCCGCAGTTCCGCGGCGGTGGTAAGGCTCACGGCCCGGTTGCTCGCAGCCACGAACACGACCTTCCGAAGAAGGTTCGCGCTCTCGGCCTGCGTCTGGCTCTGTCGGCTAAGCTGAAGTCCGATGATGTCATCATCATCGACAACCTGGTTGCTGCTGAAGCAAAGACCAAGGCTCTGGCTTCGACCTTCGCAACGCTCGGCCTGACCAACGCTCTCTTCATCGGCGGCGCCGAACTTGATGGCAACTTCAAGCTCGCAGCCAAGAACATCCCGAACATCGATGTTCTGCCGATCCAGGGCATCAACGTTTATGACATCGTGCGCCGTGGCAAGCTCGTGCTTTCCAAGGCTGCCGTTGAAGCTCTAGAGGAGCGTTTCAAGTGTCCGATCTTCGCCACTATGATGTGATCGTCTCGCCGTCGATCACCGAAAAGTCCACTCTGGTATCGGAAAACAACCAGGTTGTTTTCAACGTCGCTAAGACGGCGTCGAAGCCGGAAATCAAGGCTGCAGTCGAGGCGCTCTTCGGCGTCAAGGTCACGGCCGTCAACACTCTGCTCCGCAAGGGCAAGACCCGTCGTTTCCGCGGTTTTGTCGGCAAGCAGAAGGACGTGAAGAAGGCAATCGTGACTTTGGCTGAAGGCCAGACGATCGACGTCTCCACCGGTCTCTGAGGAATAAAAACATGGCATTGAAAACATTCAATCCTACGACCCCGAGCCAGCGTCAGCTGGTCATCGTCGACCGCTCTTCGCTCTACAAGGGCAAGCCGGTCAAGGCGCTGACGCAGGGTCTGACCAAGAGCGGCGGTCGTAACAACCTCGGTCGCATCACGGCTCGCTTCATCGGCGGCGGTCACAAGCGTACGTATCGTCTGATCGACTTCAAGCGTCGCAAGTTCGAAGTTGAAGGCACGGTCGAGCGTATCGAATACGACCCGAACCGTACCGCGTTCATCGCGCTCATCTCCTACGCCGACGGCGAACAGGCCTACATCATCGCTCCGCAGCGCCTTGCTGCCGGCGACAAGGTCATCGCCTCTGAAAAGGCTGTGGACGTAAAGCCGGGCAACACCATGCCCCTGCAGTACATCCCGGTTGGCTCCATCATCCACAACGTGGAAATGAAGCCGGGCAAGGGCGGTCAGATCGCTCGCTCCGCTGGTTCCTACGCACAGCTCGTAGGCCGCGATGCGGGTCTGGCGATCCTTCGTCTGAACTCTGGCGAACAGCGCCTCGTGCCGGGCTCCTGCCTTGCTTCGATCGGTGCGGTTTCGAACCCTGACCACGCCAACATCAACGACGGCAAGGCCGGTCGTACCGTATGGCGCGGCAAGCGTCCGCATAACCGCGGTGTTGTCATGAACCCTGTCGACCACCCGCACGGTGGTGGTGAAGGCCGCACTTCCGGTGGTCGTCACCCGGTTACCCCTTGGGGTAAGCCGACCAAGGGCAAGCGCACCCGGTCGAACAAGTCGACCGACAAGATGATCATGCGCTCGCGTCATCAGCGTAAGAAGTAAGAGAGGAAGTCTCCAATGGCTCGTTCAGTATGGAAAGGTCCGTTCGTTGACGGCTATCTTCTCAAGAAGGCTGAGAAGGTTCGTGAAGGCGGACGTGCAGAAGTAATCAAGATCTGGAGCCGTCGCTCCACGATCCTGCCCCAGTTCGTCGGTCTCACCTTCGGCGTCTACAACGGCAGCAAGCATATTCCGGTCAACGTCAATGAAGACATGGTCGGTCACAAATTCGGTGAATTCTCTCCGACCCGGACCTACTACGGTCACGGTGCGGACAAGAAGGCAAAGAGGAAGTAACGATGGGCAAGGCAAAAGCCGAACGCCGGCTGAAGGACAACGAGGCGCAAGCAGTCGCCCGCACGCTCCGCGTCAGCCCACAGAAGCTCAACCTGGTTGCCGCGGCTATCCGCGGCAAGAAGGTCGAGCGCGCACTCGCTGAGCTGGAATTCTCCCGCAAGCGCATCGCAGGCGCCGTCAAGAAGACGCTCGAATCTGCGATCGCAAACGCCGAGAACAACCATGATCTCGACGTTGACTCGCTGGTCGTAGCGGAAGCTTACGTCGGCAAGTCGATCGTCATGAAGCGTTTCCACGCTCGTGGCCGTGGTCGTGCATCGCGCATCGAAAAGCCCTTTGCGCACCTCACGATCGTTGTTCGCGAAGTTGAAGCCGCCACCGAGGAGGCCGCATAATGGGTCAGAAAATCAATCCAATTGGTTTCCGTCTTGGCATCAACCGTACCTGGGATAGCCGCTGGTTCGCGGACAATGCCGAATACGGTCAGCTGCTGCACGAAGACCTGAAGATGCGCAAGTTCGTCATGAGCGAACTGAAGCAGGCTGGTATCTCCAAGGTGGTTATCGAGCGTCCGCACAAGAAGTGCCGCGTCACGATCCACTCGGCTCGTCCGGGCCTGATCATCGGCAAGAAGGGCGCAGACATCGACAAGCTCCGCAAGAAGCTGTCGGACATGACGAACTCCGAAACGCACCTCAACATCGTTGAAGTTCGCAAGCCGGAAGTCGACGCTGTTCTGGTCGCTCAGTCGATCGCTCAGCAGCTCGAGCGTCGTGTTGCTTTCCGTCGCGCCATGAAGCGCGCCGTTCAGTCCGCAATGCGTCTTGGCGCCGAAGGCATCAAGATCACCTGCGCGGGCCGTCTCGGCGGTGCTGAAATCGCTCGTACGGAATGGTACCGCGAAGGTCGCGTGCCGCTGCATACGCTGCGCGCTGACATCGACTACGGCACAGCCGAAGCGGAAACCGCTTTCGGTATCTGCGGCATCAAGGTTTGGATCTTCAAGGGCGAAATCCTTGAGCACGATCCGATGGCCTCCGAGCGCCGCGCACTCGAGGGTGATGCTCAGGGTCCGGCTAGCCGTGACCGCGATCGTCGCCGCGACAACGCTTAATAGCGTTGGTGGCAGATAAGTTCGGAGAATAAGAAAATGTTGCAGCCCAAGAGTACCAAGTACCGCAAGCAATTTAAGGGCCGCATCAAGGGCGTCGCCAAGGGTGGTTCCGACCTCGCCTTCGGTGAATTCGGCCTTAAGGCTCAGGAGCCAAACCGCGTAAATGCACGCGAGATCGAAGCGGCCCGCCGCGCGATCACGCGCTACATGAAGCGTGCTGGCCGTGTATGGATCCGCGTGTTCCCGGATGTTCCGGTAACCGCAAAGCCGACCGAAGTCCGTAGGGGTAAGGGTAAGGGCTCTGTTGAATATTGGGCATGCAAGGTCAAGCCAGGCCGCCAGATGTTCGAGATCGACGGCGTCAGCGAAGAAATCGCTCGCGAAGCGCTTCGCCTCGGCTCTGCCAAGCTCTCGGTCAAGACGCGCTTCGTACAGCGCATTGCAGAGTAAGGAGCAAGGCACATGAAAGCCGAAGAAGTTCGCGGCCTGACGGCCGATCAGCTCAAGGACAAGCTCGCCGACCTGAAGAAGGAGCAGTTCAACCTGCGCTTCCAGAAGGCCACCGGTCAGCTCGAAAAGTCCTCCCGCGTCAACGAAGTTCGCAAGGACATCGCCCGCGTGAAAACCATTGCCCGCCAGAAGGCGGCAGAAGCAAAGGCCTAAGAATATGCCGAAGCGCATCCTGCAGGGCGTCGTCGTTGGCGACAAGAACGAGAAGACTGTAGTTGTCCGCGTTGAGCGTCGTTTCGCTCATCCGCTGATGCAGAAGACCGTTCGTCGTTCCAAGAAGTACAAGGCCCACGACGAAAACAATCAGTACAAGATTGGCGATACCGTATCCATCGAGGAATGCGCGCCGATCTCCAAGGACAAGTGCTGGACGGTCATTTCCGGCCAGGCAAAGTAAGAATTTCTCGCGAGGCCTTGCGTCTCGCGGAAATTTCTGTATGAAGCAGCGTCAGAACGCTCGTTCGTCGAGCGTTCTTTTGCTTTGAGCGCACGGAAGGTCCCGTTTGGGAAACCACCCTGGCACGATCGATCCCGCGCTAGTCAAGCTAATGCCGTGTTTTCGCCTGCTCTCGTGGCAAGCGGCCGGCTGACAATTTTCATATGCCGGGGTAGGGGGCGACAGCCCAACCATTCCGGTAAACACAAGAAGGCGACCTGATATGATTCAGATGCAAACAAACCTCGACGTGGCGGATAATTCCGGCGCACGTCGTGTCATGTGCATCAAGGTGCTGGGCGGTTCTAAGCGCAAGTATGCCTCGATCGGCGACGTTATCGTCGTTTCGATCAAGGAAGCTATTCCGCGCGGCCGCGTGAAGAAGGGTGACGTGATGAAGGCGGTTGTCGTTCGCACCGCCAAGGAAATCCGTCGCGTAGATGGTTCCATCATCCGCTTCGACACCAATGCAGCAGTCCTCATCGACAACAAGAAAGAGCCGATCGGCACCCGTATCTTCGGACCGGTTCCGCGCGAACTTCGCGCCAAGAACCACATGAAGATCATCTCGCTCGCTCCAGAAGTACTGTAAGGAGCACGAACGATGCAAAAGATTCGTAAGGGCGACACGGTCGTCATGCTCGCAGGCAAGGACAAGGGCCGTACCGGCGAAGTCCTTCAGGTTCTGCCCAAGGAAGATCGCGCCGTAGTCCGTGGCGTCAACGTCGTAAAGCGCCACCAGCGCCAGACGCAGACCCAGGAAGCCGGCATCATCAGCAAGGAAGCCTCGGTTCACTTGTCCAACGTCTCGATCATCGACAAGGACGGCAAGCCGACCCGCGTTGGTTTCAAGGTTGTTGACGGCAAGAAGGTCCGTGTGGCCAAGCGTTCCGGTGAGGTGATCTGATGGCTCAGGCAAAGTACGAGCCGCGGCTCAAGAAGGAATATGTCGAGCGCATCCGTGCGGCGATGCAGGAGAAGTTCTCCTACGCCAACGAGATGATGATTCCGAAGCTCGACAAGATCGTAATCAACATGGGTGTTGGTGAAGCAACGGCTGATTCGAAGAAGCCGACTGTTGCCGCAGCTGACCTGGCCGCTATTGCTGGTCAGAAGCCGGTCATCACCCGTGCACGCAACTCCATCGCTGGCTTCAAGGTCCGCGAAGATATGCCGATCGGCGCAAAGGTTACCCTGCGCGGCGCTCGCATGTACGAGTTCCTGGACCGTCTCGTGAACATCGCGCTTCCGCGCGTTCGCGACTTCCGCGGCCTGAACCCGAAGAGCTTTGACGGCCGTGGCAACTTCGCCATGGGCATCAAGGAGCACATTGTGTTCCCTGAGATCAACTACGATAAGGTTGATCAGATGTGGGGCATGGACATCATCGTTTGCACGACGGCCACCAAGGACGACGAAGCACGGGCTCTGCTCACAGAGTTCAACTTCCCGTTCCGTCAGTAACCGTAACGACGAGCGTAGAAAAGGAACCACACATGGCGAAGACCAGCGCAGTTGAAAAGAACAAGCGCCGCCGTATTACGGTCGCCAACCAGGCCGCTAAGCGCGCCGAGTTGAAGGCGATCATCATGAACCAGGCTCTTCCGATCGAAGACCGGTTCAAGGCCTCGATCAAGCTGGCATCCCTGCCGCGCGATGGATCGAAGACCCGTATTCGCAACCGTTGTGAAGTATCGGGCCGTCCGCGCGCATACTACCGCAAACTGCGCATGTCGCGTATCGCGCTGCGTGAACTCGGCAATCTCGGCAAGGTGCCGGGCATCGTCAAGTCCAGCTGGTAAGGAGCAGGTTAGATGACAATGACTGATCCGTTGGGCGATATGCTCACCCGCATCCGTAACGGCGCTTCCCGCCGCAAGTCGTCGGTCTCGACGCCTGCTTCGAAGCTCCGTGCACGTGTTCTCGATGTTCTCCAGGCTGAAGGCTACATCCGTGGCTACGCTCTTGTCGATTTCGGCAATGGCAAGTCTGAAATCAACATCGAGTTGAAGTACTACGAAGGCGCATCGGTGATCCGTGAGATCGGCCGTGTGTCCAAGCCGGGCCGCCGGGTTTATGTCTCGGTCAAGTCCATTCCGCAGGTCGCGAACGGTCTCGGCATCACCATCCTTTCGACTCCGAAGGGTGTGATGGCTGATCACCAGGCTCGCGAACAGAACGTTGGTGGCGAGGTTCTTTGCTCGGTATTCTAATACCGAGCATCGATCTCCATAGCGAACAGACAGGATATAAAAATGTCTCGTATCGGTAAGAAGCCCGTTCAGATTCCTGCTGGGATTACGGCTACGGTCGAAGGCCAGAAGGTTACTGCAAAGGGCCCGAAGGGCGAGCTGTTCTTCGTCGCAAACGACGAAGTCGGCGTTAAGCTCGAAAACAATGCGGTTGTCGTGACGCCGCTCACGCAGTCGAAGGATGCTCGTTCGAAGTGGGGCATGTCCCGCACGATGATCGAGAACATCTTCACGGGTGTTAAGGACGGCTACGAGCGCAAGCTCGAAATCAACGGCGTTGGTTACCGCGCGTCGCTTCAGGGCAAGAACCTGCAGCTCGCTCTCGGTTTCAGCCACGACGTGGTTTATGAGCCGCCGGTCGGCATCACGATCGCTGTGCCGAAGCCTACTGAAATTGTTGTCACTGGCATCAATAAGCAGCAGGTCGGCCAGGTTGCCGCTGAAATCCGCGAATACCGCGGTCCTGAGCCTTACAAGGGCAAGGGCGTCAAGTATGCCGGCGAACGTATCGTTCGCAAAGAAGGCAAGAAGAAGTAAGGATCACGCGAAATGGCTAGCAGGAAAGAAGCACTTGCACGTCGTGCCAACCGCGTGCGCCGTCATCTCAAGTCGGTGGCCAATGGCCGTCCGCGCCTGTCGGTTCATCGCTCCTCGAAGAACATCTACGTTCAGGTTATCGACGATGTTGCCGGCAAGACCCTCGCGGCTGCCTCGACGCTCGATAAGGACCTGCGCGGTTCTCTGAAGACCGGTGCTGACACCGCGGCAGCCGCCGCCGTTGGCAAGCTCGTCGCCGAGCGCGCCTCCAAGGCTGGTGTCAAGGAAGTCGTATTCGACCGTGGCGCCTTCATCTATCACGGCCGTATCAAGGCCCTGGCAGATGCAGCCCGCGAAGGCGGTCTGACCTTCTAATGAATTTCCGGCCGGAGCCCAGCGCTCCGGCCGGATTTTAACCGGACCGCAAACGCTCCTCGATAGGGGAGGCTGATGCGGTCCTCGTGTTGTCTGCCGTTCCACCCGCAAAAGAAAAAGGAAAAGGACAATGGCACAGGAAAGAAAAGGTTCGCGCGACGATCGCCAGAACCGCGAAGAGCGCGATAGCGAATTCGTCGACAAGCTGGTCGCGATCAACCGCGTCGCCAAGGTCGTCAAGGGCGGCCGTCGTTTCGGTTTCGCAGCCCTCGTCGTCGTCGGTGACCAGAAGGGCCGCGTTGGCTTTGGTCACGGTAAGGCACGTGAAGTGCCGGAAGCAATCCGCAAGGCAACTGAAGCTGCCAAGCGCGAACTGATCTTCGTACCGCTGCGTGACGGCCGTACGCTGCATCACGACGTTCACGGCCGCCACGGCGCCGGCAAGGTTCTGCTTCGTTCGGCCAAGGTCGGTACCGGTATCATCGCCGGTGGTCCGATGCGCGCTGTTTTCGAAACGCTCGGCGTTCACGACGTCGTCGCCAAGTCGACCGGTTCCTCGAACCCATACAACATGGTTCGCGCTACCTTCGACGCTCTGAAGCACCAGGTTCACCCGAAGGACATCGCAGCACAGCGCGGCATCAAGTATGCAACGCTTCAGGCTCGCCGTGCCGCTTCCGGTAACGCTTCTGAAGAATAAGAGGAGCTGATCCATGGCCAAGGCTACAAAGAAGACCGAAGCAAAGACGGTTACCGTCGAGCAGATCGGCAGCCCGATTCGCCGTCCGGATGTCCAGCAGCGCACGCTGATCGGTCTCGGGCTGAACAAGATGCACCGTCGTCGCACGCTGGAAGATACCCCTTCCGTTCGTGGCATGATCCGTGCTGTCCAGCATCTCGTTCGCATCGTCGACGAGAAGTAAGCAGGGAGTATTCGCTATGAAACTCAATGAAATCAAAGACAACGAAGGTTCGACCCATAGCCGCAAGCGCCTCGGCCGCGGTATCGGTTCGGGCTCCGGCAAGACCGGTGGTCGCGGTGTCAAGGGTCAGAAGTCCCGTTCGGGCGTAGCCATCAACGGCTTCGAAGGCGGTCAGATGCCAATCTACCGTCGCCTGCCGAAGCGCGGCTTCAACAACATCTTCAAGGCCGACTTCGTTGTCGTGTCCCTGGAGCGTGTTCAGGCTGCTATCGACGCTGGCAAGCTCGACGCCAAGTCCACGGTTGATGCAGCAGCTCTCAAGGCTGCCGGCGTTATCCGTCGCGTCAAGGACGGCGTTCGCGTTCTCGCCGACGGCGAGCTGAAGGCAAAGGTCAAGTTCGAAGTTGCTGGCGCTTCCAAGCCGGCTGTCGAAAAGATCGAAAAGGCTGGCGGTTCCGTCACGCTTCTTTCTGCCGCAGCTGCAGAATAATTTAATCTATGATAAACCGCCCGGGGTGCTTCACACCGGGCGGTTTTGCTCCCATATGTGAGCCTCACAAAAACCGGTCGGATGCACGTGCGTCAGGACAGGTTAAACGAACAACAGGGTGAGGCATAGGTTGCGCCCGCAATCCGTCCGAAGCCCGCTTTTGAATAATTCAGAAATGCCGATCCGGCGTTCTGCCTTTCGCTTGGTCAGAGCCCGAAACCGGTAGCGCGGAGATACGCATGGCGTCTGCAGCGGAACAGTTGGCTTCCAACCTCAATTTCTCGACCTTCGCCAAAGCCGAGGATCTCAAGAAGCGCCTGTGGTTTACACTGGCAGCTCTCCTCGTCTATCGGTTGGGAACGCACATTCCGCTTCCCGGCCTCAACCCGCAGGCCTATGCACAGGCCTTCCAGGGGCAGGCAGGCGGCATTCTCGGCCTCTTCAACATGTTCTCGGGCGGCGCTGTTCAGCGCATGGCGATCTTCGCGCTCGGCATCATGCCTTACATTTCCGCTTCGATTATCGTGCAGCTGATGACCTCGGTCGTGCCTGCGCTCGAAAACCTGAAGAAGGAAGGCGAGCAGGGCCGCAAGATCATCAACCAGTACACCCGTTACGGCACCGTGCTTCTCGGTACGCTGCAGGCTTATGGCATTGCCATTGGTCTGGAGAGCGGGCAGGGGCTCGTGGTCGATCCGGGCATCTTCTTCCGCGTCTCCACCGTCATCACGCTGCTCGGCGGCACGATGTTCCTGATGTGGCTCGGCGAGCAGATCACCTCGCGCGGTATCGGTAACGGCATCTCGCTCATCATCTTCGCCGGCATCGCTGCTGGTCTGCCTGCGGCTCTTGCCGGTACGCTCGAACTCGGCCGCACAGGCGCGCTGTCGACGAGCCTTATCCTGTTGGTCATCGTCGTTGCGATCGCCGTCATCGCGATCATCGTCTTCGTCGAACGCGCCCAGCGCCGCCTTCTGATCCAGTATCCGAAGCGCCAGGTGGGCAACCGCATGTTCCAGGGCGATACCTCGCACCTGCCGCTGAAGCTCAATACCTCGGGCGTTATCCCGGCGATCTTCTCGTCCTCGCTGCTGCTCCTGCCGGCAACGATCGCGGGCTTCGCCAGCACCACCAACATGCCGACCTGGGTGACCTCGATTGTCGCGGCTCTTGGCCATGGCCAGCCGCTCTACATGCTCCTCTACGGTCTGCTGATCGCCTTCTTCGCGTTCTTCTATACGGCCATCGTCTTCAATCCGAAGGACACGGCCGACAATCTGAAGAAGCATGGCGGCTTCATCCCGGGCATCCGTCCCGGTGAGCGCACCGCCGAGTACATCGATTACGTGCTGACCCGCATCACGGTCATCGGCGCGATCTACCTCGTATTCGTCTGCATTCTTCCGGAAATCCTCGTGTCGCAGACAGGGATCCCATTATCCCTTGGTGGCACTTCGCTTTTGATTGTCGTTAGCGTAACTCTTGACACGGTCGCGCAGATTCAGGGTCACCTGATCGCGCAGCAGTACGAAGGCCTGATCAAGAAATCGAAGTTGCGTGGAGGAAAGAGGGGTCGATGAGACTTATACTTTTGGGGCCGCCGGGCGCGGGTAAGGGGACTCAAGCTCAGCGGATCGTGGAAAAGTACGGCATTCCGCAACTTTCCACGGGTGACATGCTTCGCGCCGCCGTTCAGGCCGGTACCGAAGTCGGCAAGCGCGCCAAGGCCGTCATGGATGCTGGCAAGCTGGTCTCTGACGACATCGTCATCGCAATCGTGTCGGAGCGTATCGACCAGCCCGATTGCGAGAATGGCTTCATCCTCGACGGTTTCCCGCGTACGCTGGTTCAGGCCGATGCGACGGAAGCCATGCTCAAGGGCAAGGGCATCGAACTGTCGAAGGTCGTCGAGATCCAGGTCGACGACGCTATCCTTGCGGACCGCGTTTCGGGCCGCTACACCTGTGCGAACTGTGGTGCCGGCTATCACGACACCAACGTCAAGCCGAAGGTGGAGGGCGTCTGCGACCGCTGTGGTTCGACTCACTTCAAGCGTCGTCCCGATGACAACCGCGAAACCGTGGTGACGCGTCTCGGCGCTTACTACAAAGAAACATCGCCGCTGATCGGCTACTACTATGCCAAGGGCAAGTTGCAGTCGGTGGATGGCATGGCAGACATCGATCACGTCACCGGCGAGATCGAGCGCATACTTTCGAAGCTGTAAGGCTTTGGAAATAAAACTTGGCGGGAGCGGTTGCTTTTCAGCACTGATTCCGTTAAACACCGCGCCAACTCGCGATATCTGATGCGATCGGCGCGGACTTCCGATAGGAATTCCGGGTTCGATCGTTTTGACTTGTTGAGAACCTGAATTGTAATTGCGGCCTTTCAAGGTCGTGTAACGAGACACCACTTGCCGGATGGCAACTGGAACGCAAGGAGAATAGGCGTGGCACGTATCGCTGGCGTCAACATCCCGACCGCAAAGCGCGTTGTAATCGCGCTGACGTACATTCACGGGATCGGTCCGAAATTCGCACAGGAAATCATCGAGAAGGTCGGTATTCCTGCTGATCGTCGCGTGAATCAGCTCACCGACGCTGAAGTCCTGCAGATCCGCGAAACCATCGACCGCGATTACCAGGTCGAAGGTGACCTGCGTCGCGAGACCTCGATGAACATCAAGCGTCTGATGGACCTCGGCTGCTACCGCGGCCTGCGTCATCGTCGTGGCCTTCCGGTCCGCGGTCAGCGCACGCACACCAATGCTCGTACCCGCAAGGGCCCGGCAAAGGCTATCGCTGGTAAGAAGAAGTAATTTCCGGGAAACCGGAGGTGAGGGGGCTGGCGGTCTGCGCCGGCCTCTTTTGAGTTTGGGGCAGGGCCGCAAGGTCTCGTTCCGGTGTAGCCGCTGGTATTACGGCGGTGCAGAGATCCAAGAAAGGGATTAAAATGGCCAAGGAAGCCGTACGCGTTCGCCGTCGCGAACGTAAAAACATTTCGTCGGGCGTCGCTCACGTCAACTCGACCTTCAACAACACGATGATCACGATCACCGACGCACAGGGCAACGCCATTGCCTGGTCGTCTGCTGGCGCCAAGGGCTTCAAGGGCTCGCGCAAGTCGACCCCGTTCGCCGCTCAGATCGCTGCTGAAGACTGCGCCAAGAAGGCTCAGGAACACGGCATGAAGTCGCTGGAAGTTGAAGTTTGCGGTCCGGGTTCGGGTCGTGAATCCGCTCTGCGCGCCCTCCAGGCTGCTGGTTTCATGATCACGTCCATCCGCGACGTGACCCCGATCCCGCACAATGGTTGCCGCCCGCGCAAGAAGCGTCGCGTCTGATCATCGCCATTCACAACATCGGTGAGCGGATCCTCGCTCCCGATGCTTCTCAAGCTCGGTTGTCACGATTGGATGGTGGCAACGAACGGAAGGCAAAAATATGATTCAGAAAAACTGGCAGGAATTGATCAAGCCGAACAAGGTCGAGTTCTCTTCGAGCTCGCGTACCAAGGCGACGCTCGTAGCAGAGCCGCTGGAGCGCGGTTTCGGCCTCACCCTCGGCAACGCGCTTCGCCGCGTTCTGCTGTCCTCGCTGCGCGGTGCCGCAGTGACGGCCGTGCAGATCGATGGCGTGCTGCATGAATTCTCGTCGATCCCTGGCGTTCGTGAAGATGTCACCGACATCGTCCTGAACATCAAGGAAATCGCCATCAAGATGGATGGCGACGACGCAAAGCGCATGGTCGTGCGTAAGCAGGGTCCGGGCGTTGTAACGGCTGGCGACATCCAGACGGTCGGCGATATCGAAATCCTCAACCCCGAGCATGTGATCTGCACGCTCGACGAGGGCGCCGAAATCCGCATGGAATTCACCGTCAACAACGGCAAGGGCTATGTTCCGGCCGATCGCAATCGTGCGGAAGATGCTCCGATCGGTCTCATCCCGGTCGACAGCCTTTATTCGCCGGTCAAGAAGGTGTCCTACAAGGTTGAAAATACCCGCGAAGGACAGGTTCTCGACTACGACAAGCTGAACATGACCATCGAAACCGATGGCTCAATCTCCGGTGAAGATGCCGTCGCTTTCGCGGCTCGCATCCTGCAGGATCAGCTTGGCGTGTTCGTCAACTTCGACGAGCCGCAGAAGGAAACCGAAGAAGAAGCAGTCACCGAACTCGCTTTCAACCCGGCTCTCCTCAAGAAGGTGGACGAACTCGAACTGTCTGTTCGCTCGGCAAACTGCCTGAAGAACGACAACATCGTCTACATCGGCGACCTCATTCAGAAGACCGAAGCAGAAATGCTCCGCACGCCGAATTTTGGTCGCAAGTCGCTGAACGAAATCAAGGAAGTTCTCGCTTCCATGGGCCTGCACCTCGGCATGGAAGTGCCGGCATGGCCGCCTGAGAACATCGAAGATCTCGCCAAGCGTTACGAAGACCAATACTAACCATCAAACGGCGGGCGAGATGCCTGCATGTGAAGGAGAATAGCAATGCGCCACGGTAAAGCCGGCCGCAAGCTGAATAGAACCGCTAGCCACCGCAAGGCAATGTTTGCCAACATGGCGGCTTCGCTCATCACCCATGAGCAGATCGTGACCACCCTGCCGAAGGCAAAGGAAATCCGTCCGATTGTTGAAAAGCTCGTAACCCTCGGCAAGCGCGGCGACCTGCACGCTCGTCGTCAGGCGATCTCGCAGATCCGCGACGCCGCTGTTGTTTCGAAGCTCTTCGACACGATCGCTTCGCGCTACGCAACCCGCAACGGCGGCTACCTGCGTATCATGAAGGCTGGCTTCCGCCAGGGCGACAACGCCGCTCTCGCCGTCATCGAATTCGTTGACCGCGACACCTTCGCCAAGGGCGCAGCCGACAAGGCTCGCGTTGAAGCCGAAGCAGCTGCTGCTGAAGCCGCTTAATATTTTCCGGTTCGCCGGAAGCAAAACAGCCGGGCTGAAAAGCCCGGCTGTTTTCGTTTGAGGTATTGATCTGTCATCGAGTGTGCTTCGGCCGCTTGCCGGTCTTACTGAAGTGCTGAAGCCGCGCCGGTGGTGCGCCGTCTATGATCTCGACATCACCCTGCGCCTCTAGCGCTGCCTTGAAACGCGCAGCATTTCGCTTTCCCCATACTCCAAGAAAACAGGCCCCGGTCAGGTCGTCCTTGAAGACGATCGCGCCACCAAAGGCCGCGCTTAGGCCAGCCTCGCCAACGAGCCCGCCGCCACCGTAGGCGTCTACGACGATGTCAAGCGGCGCTGCGGCAACGACTGTGTCCCCGGCCGGGGCGAAATGCGGGTCACGGTAGATGTATAGTGGCGACGCGGCTTCCATGCGGGCAGTCTGTCAGCCCTCACGGTCTCAAACAAGAGCTCAGCCGGCAGCCTGGGCAGGACGCGTTCTGCCGCCTTGCCCGTTTCGGCTACGCTTCCTGCTCCGCGCAATTGGCCGCCATGACCGATAGAGGATCATCAGGATGATCAGGCCGACATAGACATACTGCTCGAGATCCAGAAGCTTCGTCGACAGCGCGAAATGCACCGCGCCACAGGCGGCGATGATGTAGATCAGCTTGTGCAGCCAGATCCATTTCGAGCCGAGCTTCCGGATCGACAGGTTGTTGGAAGTGACAGCCAGCGGTACGAGCAGCACAAGGCCGGCCATGCCGAACATGATGAAGGGCCGCTTCATCACATCGTCGAGGACGGCGGAAACGTCGAGCGCTTGGTCAAGGACCATGTAGACCGTGAAGTGCATGACCACGTAGTAAAAACAGAGAAGCCCGAGCGCGCGGCGATAGCGCAGATAGTTCCAGCCGAGGAGATCGCGGGCAGGGGAGACGGCGAGCGTCAGCACCAGGAAGCGGATCGCCCACAGCCCGAGGAACAGCTCGAACGTCTTGACCGGATCGGCGCCCAGCTGGTCGGTGGCGCCGAGATAGAAGGTCCAGGCGGCAGGCAGCAGCCCGACGATATAGAGCAGCCAGACGGAGGCCGAGTGCCATCGCTTCGGCAGGCTGAACGAGAGCGTTGCCATCAGAAGTTCGCCTTCAGGTCCATGCCCGCATAGAGGCTCGCCACCTCATCGCCATACCCGTTGAACGGCAGCGTCGGATGGCGGCTGGCGCCGAAGAAGCCGCTCTCTCCGATCCGTCGTTCGGTCGCCTGGCTCCAGCGCGGATGATCGACGGCCGGATTGACGTTGGCATAGAAGCCGTATTCCTGCGAATTGGTGACCTGCCAGGTGTTCTTCGGCTCCTTGTCCGTCAACGTGATCCGCACGATCGACTTGATGCCCTTGAAGCCATATTTCCAGGGAACGACCAGCCGGATCGGCGCGCCGTTCTGGTTGGGCAGCGTCTCGCCATAAAGCCCGACGGCAAGCAGCGTCAGCGGGTGGTTGGCCTCGTCGAGGCGCAAACCTTCCACATAGGGCCAGTCAAGCGATTGGAAAATCCCCTTCTGCCCCGGCATCTCCTCAGGGCGCACAACGGTCTCGAAGGCGACATACTTGGCGCTCCCGAGCGGCTCGACCTTGCTGAGCAGCGAGGCCAGCGGAAAGCCATCCCACGGGATCACCATCGACCATGCTTCGACGCAGCGCATGCGATAGGTGCGGCTCTCGATCGGGAATTCCTTCATCAGCACGTCGAGATCGAAGGTGCCCGGCTTGTTGACCATGCCGTCGACCTTGATCGTCCAGGGCGTGGGCTTGAAGTCACCCGACAGCGCCGCCGGATCACCCTTGTCGAGCCCGAACTCGTAGAAGTTATTGTAAGTGGTCACATCCTTGATCGGCGTCAGCTTCTCGTCGACCTTGTACTTGCTGTCGATGGTCGTAAGCGCGGCCGCACTGGCTGTGCCGGCACCCAAGAGGCCGACGGCTCCGATCGCGGCAGCGCTGAGGAACTGACGGCGATCGAGATAGGTCTGGCGCGGCGTAATCTCCGAAGAGGCGATCCTGGGTGGACGGTAGACGGGCATAGTATCCTCCTGAGCAACATAAGCTCGGCATGGACCTTGAACGCATTCAAGGTTGTTTCGGATCACTGTTTACGCCTTGAAGCGGCCGGCCGGGAAGCCAACTTATCGTGTAGCGAAAACGTGGCGTCCGTCTGTAACAAACCACGTTCTGCCCACGTATATGATCGATGGGCGCCTGAGGCGTACCGAGGAGTACCGCTTTTGCCTTTCCCGGTAGTGACAGCATATACTCTTTGGATTAGGACAATTCCAAAAAGCAGCGATAGTAGAAGCGTGTTGTCAAAATCCGCCCGCTATCGCGGAAGACTTCCGATGTTGTGAGGAAACACCAATGCCAGCTTATCGTTCGAGAACCACGACCCACGGCCGCAACATGGCGGGTGCGCGCGGCCTTTGGCGCGCCACGGGCATGAAGGATTCGGATTTCGGCAAGCCGATTATCGCGGTGGTCAACTCCTTCACCCAGTTCGTGCCGGGTCACGTCCACCTGAAGGACCTCGGCCAGCTCGTCGCGCGGGAGATCGAAGCGGCCGGCGGCGTTGCCAAGGAGTTCAACACGATCGCCGTCGACGACGGTATCGCCATGGGCCATGACGGCATGCTCTATTCGCTGCCTTCGCGCGAATTGATCGCCGACAGCGTCGAATACATGGTCAACGCCCACTGCGCCGACGCCATGGTCTGCATCTCCAACTGCGACAAGATCACCCCCGGCATGCTGATGGCCTCGCTGCGCCTCAATATACCGACGGTTTTCGTCTCCGGCGGTCCTATGGAAGCCGGCAAGGTGGTGCTGAACGGCAAGAAGGTCGCGCTCGACCTCGTCGATGCCATGGTCGCGGCCGCCGACGACAAGATCAGCGATGAAGACGTCGCCGTCATCGAGCGCTCCGCTTGCCCGACCTGCGGCTCCTGCTCTGGCATGTTCACGGCAAACTCGATGAACTGTCTGACGGAAGCCCTGGGCCTGTCCTTACCAGGAAACGGCTCGACGCTTGCCACCCATTCCGACCGCAAGGAACTCTTCCTTGAAGCCGGTCGTCGCGTCGTCGAGCTTGCCCGCCGTTATTACGAACAGGACGATCTGACCGCTCTACCGCGCACCATCGCCAGCAAGGGCGCGTTCGAAAACGCCATGGCGCTCGACATCGCCATGGGCGGCTCGACCAACACCGTCCTCCACATTCTTGCGGCCGCGCATGAAGGCGAGATCGATTTCACGATGGACGATATCGATCGCCTGTCGCGCCGCGTTCCCTGCCTGTCGAAGGTCGCGCCGGCCAAGGCCGACGTCCACATGGAAGACGTTCACCGCGCAGGCGGCATCATGGCTATCCTCGGTGAACTCGACCGCGCCGGTCTGCTGAATGTCGATCTTCCGACGGTCCACGCTCCGACCATGCGCGAAGCGCTGGCGCAGTGGGATGTCGCTGTCACCGACAACAAGGCTGCCTTCGATCTCTTCAGCGCCGCTCCCGGCGGTGTTCCGACGCAGGTCGCCTTCAGCCAGAGCTCGCGTTGGGAAGAACTCGACCTCGACCGCGAAACCGGTGTCATTCGCGATGCCCAGCATCCTTTCTCCAAGGATGGCGGTCTGGCCGTCCTGAAGGGCAACCTCGCGCTCGACGGCTGCATCGTGAAGACGGCAGGCGTCGATGAATCGATCCTGAAGTTCTCCGGCCCGGCCAAGGTCTATGAAAGCCAGGACGCGGCCGTGAAGGCGATCCTGTCCAACGAAGTCGTCGCCGGCGATGTTGTGGTCATCCGCTACGAAGGTCCGAAGGGCGGCCCGGGCATGCAGGAAATGCTCTATCCGACGAGCTACCTGAAGTCGAAGGGCCTCGGAAAGGCTTGCGCGCTGATCACCGACGGCCGCTTCTCCGGCGGCACCTCGGGTCTGTCGATCGGCCACGCCTCTCCGGAAGCGGCCAATGGCGGCACCATCGGCCTCGTGCGCGAAGGCGACATGATCGACATCGACATCCCGAACCGCACCATCAGCCTGCGCGTGGATGACAAGGAACTGGCAACCCGCCGCGCCGAACAGGACGCCAAGGGCTGGCAGCCGGCCGAAAAGCGCAAGCGCAACGTGACGACCGCGCTGAAGGCTTATGCCGCCTTCGCAACCAGCGCCGACCGTGGCGCCGTTCGCGATCTCGGCGATCGCTGAACCTGCTGATTAAAAGTCAGTTGCTCTATTAAACCGGTCGCCTCAAAGCGGCCGGTTTATGTTTTTGTAGCTTTCGGCCAGCTGCTTCAGCCGCTCGTCATAGGCGGCCTGGATGCAGGCGACGTCGGCGGCGCACTCCTGGCGCTTCTTCAGCCACGCCGTCTGCTCGTCCTGCATCGTGCCGCGCGAGCCCATGGCAAGCAGGCCGGACAACAGGTCGAAGGTCGTCACCATCTTCACGTCGGCGTCGTTCAGCGCGCGGTTATCGCAGATCGCCTTCTCGTCCGGCTTCAACTCCTTGGCCTCGCAATCGAAGCTTGCCGCGTGGCTTGTCCCGGCGCAGCAAAGCAGCAGGGCGGCGGCGGTGAAGAGAAGGGGCTGGCGATATCGCGTCATGCAGTGGTTCCTGTCTGGTCTAGCTGGCTCTCAAGAATGCCATGCCGACGAAGATGATGCAGCAAAGCCAGATGGCAAGGATGACGATCAGCCCGGCGCGGCTGGACGGCCGCTCGATACGTGCTGCGGCGTCGACGCGCAGGTCCGCCATCACATTGAAGGGGATGAGCCTGACGGCGAGCATGATGCCGAGCGGCACGATCAGGAGATCGTCGAGATAACCGAGCACGGGAATGAAATCGGGGATCAGGTCGATCGGCGACAACGCGTAGGCAGCGACGCCGCCAGCGACCGCCTTGGCGTACCAGGGCACCCGCTTGTCGCGCGCGGCGAGCCACAAGGCCACGATGTCACGCTTCAGTGATTTCGCCCAGAGTTTGGCCTTTGATATCAGTCGCATGCCTGTCGTTCCTGACTCAGTTTGGCAAGTATGTCGCGCATCGGTTCACCCGCCTTGATCTTCCATGCTTCTGCCCTCTTTCCTTTCTAGCGTCCGGCACTACAACGTTCTCTCAAGACGATTTCAAGAAGGGATTCTTATGCACGACCTGTTGAAGCGCGCCTCTCTGCCGCTGCTTGCTCTGGTGCTTGCACTGCCGATCAATGCTCATGCCCAAACGGCAAATGGCGAGACGGCCAAGACCGTGCCGCAGAGCCAGATGGAAATGCAGCTGTCCTTCGCGCCGCTCGTCAAGCAGACGGCGGGTGCGGTGGTGAACGTTTATGCGGAAAAGACCGTCCGCCGCCAGTCGCCCTTTGCCGGCGATCCCTTCTTCGAGCAGTTCTTCGGTCAGCAGATGCCGAACCGTACGCAGAAGCAGTCCTCGCTCGGCTCCGGCGTCATCGTCGAGGCGAACGGTACGATCGTGACCAACAACCACGTCATCGAGGGCGCCGACGAAATCAAGATCGCGCTCTCGGATGGCCGCGAGTTTCCCTGCAAGGTCATTCTGAAGGACGATCGTCTGGATCTCGCCGTGCTCAAGGTCGATACCAAGCAGACATTCCCGGCGCTTTCGATCGGCAATTCCGACGCCGTTGAAGTTGGCGATCTCGTGCTTGCCATCGGCAATCCGTTCGGTGTCGGCCAGACGGTCACCTCTGGCATCGTCTCGGCGCTGGCGCGCAACCAGGTCGTCAAGGACGAGTTCGGCTTCTTCATCCAGACGGACGCCTCGATCAACCCCGGCAATTCCGGCGGCGCGCTGATGAACATGAAGGGCGAACTGATCGGCATCAACACCGCGATCTTCTCACGCGGCGGCGGCTCCAATGGTATCGGCTTCGCCATCCCCGCCAACCTCGTGAAAGTCTTCATCGCTTCCGCCGACGCGGGCGTGAAGACCTTCGAGCGTCCTTATGTCGGCGCGACCTTCGATGCGGTCACCTCCGACGTCGCCGATGCGCTCGGCCTCGAAAAGGCGCGCGGCGCCATCGTCGTCAAGGTCACGGAAGGCGGCCCGGCCGCAAAGGCGGGCCTGAAGGCAGGCGAAGTCATCACCGCCGTCGATGGCATCTCGGTGGAGCATCCCGACGCACTGTATTACCGCCTGACCACGGCCGGTCTCGGCAAGCCTGTCGATCTCGCCATCATCGACAATGGCAAGGAAGAGCATGTGAAGATGACGCTCGGCCAGGCGCCCGAGACGACGCCGCGCGACCAGCGCACGATCGGCGGCCGTTCGCCGTTCACAGGCACCGTCGTCGAGAACCTGTCGCCGCGCGTGGCCGATGAACTGCGCATGGCAAGCGAGAGCACGGGTGTCGTCGTTTCGGAAGTGAAGGATGGCTCCGTTGCCCAGCAGCTCGGCTTCGAGCCGAAGGACATCATCGTTTCCGTCAACAGCGCCGATGTGAAGTCCACCAAGGATCTCGCTACGCTCGCCGCGCAGAACCCGAGCTTCTGGCGCGTCGAGATTGAGCGCAACGGCCAGCGCATCCGGCAGTTCTTCCGATGAGCAATGATCTCTTCGCGCCGCGCATTCCGCCGGAGGTCGCCAACAGGCGGCCGCTGGCGGATCGGCTTCGCCCGCAGACCATCGCCGACGTCACCGGTCAGGATCACCTGACCGGCGAGGACGGTGTGCTCAGGCGGATGATCGAAAGCGGCTCGTTGGGATCGATGATCTTCTGGGGGCCACCAGGAACCGGCAAGACCACCGTCGCGCGCCTGCTGTCGGGCGAGGCGGGTCTTGCCTTCGAACAGATTTCGGCGATCTTCTCAGGCGTCGCCGATCTCAAGAAAGTCTTCGAGGCCGCCCGGCTGCGCCGCATGGATGGGCGCCAGACGCTTCTCTTCGTCGACGAGATCCATCGCTTCAACCGTGCCCAGCAGGATAGCTTCCTGCCCGTCATGGAAGACGGCACCGTCATCCTCGTCGGTGCCACCACCGAGAACCCGTCCTTCGAGCTCAACGCCGCTCTTTTGTCGCGCGCCCGCGTGCTGACCTTCAAGTCGCATGACGATCAGAGCCTTGCCGAGCTTTTGAACCGCGCCGAAGCGATCGAGGGCAGGGAGCTGCCGCTTACGCCGGAAGCCCGCGTCAGCCTGTTGCGCATGGCCGATGGCGATGGCCGCGCCGTGCTGACGCTCGCCGAGGAAGTCTGGCGCGCTGCCCGCCGCGACGAAATCTTCGACACCGAGGGACTGACGAAGATCGTCCAGCGCCGCGCCCCCGTCTACGACAAGGCCCAGGACGGCCACTACAATCTGATCTCGGCACTGCACAAATCCGTGCGCGGCTCCGATCCCGATGCGGCACTCTATTATTTGGCGCGCATGTTTGATGCCGGTGAGGACCCGCTCTATCTCGGCCGCCGGCTGGTGCGCATGGCGGTCGAGGATATCGGCCTTGCCGATCCCCAGGCGCTTGTCATCTGCAACGCCGCCAAGGATGCTTACGACTATCTCGGCTCGCCCGAGGGGGAGCTGGCGCTCGCGCAGGCGTGCGTCTACCTCGCCACCGCGCCGAAATCCAACGCCGTCTACACCGCCTTCAAGGCCGCCACCATGGCTGCCAAGCAGAACGGCTCGCTATTGCCGCCCAAGCACATCCTGAACGCGCCGACCAAGCTGATGAAGGATGAGGGCTACAACGAAGGCTATCGCTACGACCACGACGAGCCGGACGCTTTTTCCGGCCAGGACTATTTCCCGGAGAAGATGGGCCGCCAGACGTTTTACGATCCGCCCGAGCGCGGCTTCGAGCGTGATATCCGCAAGCGGCTTGAATGGTGGTCGAAACTCAGGAAAGAGCGCAATCAGCGCTGATCAAGACGCCCGCTTCTGGCCTGATGGAGTGGTGATGATCTTGACGGACGATTCCGCAAGGCCATGATGACCTTCCATGTCGACCACGAGATGCCAGTGGCCGCTGTCGGGGATCGGCACCCTAATCGGGGATTTGCGCGCAACGCCGCCCACATATTTGAAGTCGAGCACTTCGGTGAAACGCTGGTAGTTCGGCGAGGTCATGAGCCGAACATTGGCGACCGCGTTCAAGGTCACCTCGATCACCGTTCCGGCGCGCTGCTCCTTGAGATCGTAATGAGTGAAGCGGAAATTCGGCTTGTTCGGCATCGTGTCTGCTCGGCGTGGGGTAGGGGCAGATGATACGAAACGGCGGTTAAGGAAGCGTTCGCCAACGCCTGCGGGAACGCCGTCGCGCGCTCCCGCGGAGGTGGATCATGTCCCGTCAGTGCACATGTCCGCGACTATCGGGCCGATTGAACGGCAGCAGCGTGCGGGTGCGGATGATCGCGATCTGCGTGGCATCGTGATCGCACTCGTCGGAGGCGAAGTGCAACGCGGCGCTCTCGCTGATAAACAGACCGCCGACACGCCCCTCGCGATCCTGAACCACCCATCCGCCGCCCTTGCTCCGGCCGATGGTGAAGCGCGGCAGTGGGTTAGGCTGGATGGTCGCGGCGAGGGCGCGCGCGTTGGAGGAGGGCATGATCTTTCCTTTCAGGCTGGATGATCGAGGCTGTGATTGGAGTTGTTAGCCTTAGACGGCCCGCGCTTGGCGACGGCTCTCGGCCAGCCCTGTCAGGGCGGCGAAGACCGCAGCCTTCTCGGTGGTATCAAGGCCGACCATCGGCAGGCGGACGTCAGGGGACGTGCCAAGCAGCACATGCAGCGCGTATTTGACGGGAGCCGGCGAGCCATCTTCCGCAAGCGCCCGGATGAGTGGCTGCAGACGATCATGCAGCGCCGTGGCCGCTGCCACGTTGCCCGTCTTCGCTAGGCGATGAAGCGAAGCAAACAAGCGCGGCTCGACATTCGCACCAGACGACAGCATGCCGTCTCCGCCGCAAGCGAGAAACGAAAGCGCGCTGGCGTCATCGGATGACAAAGAGACGAAGCGCCGGCGCAAACGCGGCGCAAGCCGGGCCGCACCGCCTGAGTGGACGATGCCGAGAATGCGCTCGACGGGCGCCAGCGCATCGAGGCTCTCAGGCGCCAGGCTGCTGGCGCAACGGGAGGGGTTGTCATCGATGATGACAGGCAGATCGCTCTCCGCCGCCACCTGCTCAAGATGGTGGACGATGCCCTTCTGCCCCGGCTTCGCATAATAGGGCACCGTGACCAGCGCCGCGTCAGCACCGAGCTTCCGCGCCTCCAGCGTTAGCGCGATCGTGGTCGATGTGGCATTGGTGCCGGTGGCGGCGATGACGGGCACCCGCCCGGCCGCGACCCTGACGCAGGTACGGATGATGGCCGCCCGCTCGGTGGGCGACAATGTCGGCCCTTCGCCGGTTACGGTGCAGACAGCCAGTCCGTCGATGCCGGAATTGATCTGCCTCTCCGCCAGCCGCTCGAGCATTGCAAGGTCGAGCCGGTCGTTCCTGAATGGCGTGACCAGCGCCGTGATCACCGTTCCCAGTCGTAGTCGCGTGTCCATCCGCATGGCCGTGTCAGAAACTGCCCCAGATGACGTAGATCTCGACGGCGGCAAGCACGAGGCCGAAGATGATCAGTAAATGCGCCGTGCGCTTCTCGCGCATTTGCCGTTTGACCATCGGCCGTCGGGGCCGGCCGGTTGGAGGGTGGGGAAACAGGAAGTCTCGCATGACGTCTACCTCTGAATTTCGACCACAGGCTAACGCCGCGCGGCGTATGAAATCCATTCGCGGGTCTTCGACGGGAAATAGAAATCTCATAAAGGCGGGCTGGCTCGTGGCGGACAGCGATCGCTAAATCGAATTCGAAATCATGGACTTGCTGCGCGTTTCGGACTCGACTTGCGAAGCACTTGAATCAGAATGACAAGGCACGGGAGGAGATTGTGCAAGCGCATGTCGGGAGCGCGTCATGCCGTTCGTCCTTGCATGATAAGGCGGCGCGATCGCGCTGCGGAGCGTTCACGTATCAGCCGCTATCGGCACAGGGAGAGAAATATGGGCAGGACAATCGCAATTCTGATCGCAAGGCTGATCTTCGCCGGCGTGTTCATCATGGCGCTGAGCTTCAAGTTCATGGATATCACGGCCACGGCCGGTTACATCGCCAGCGCCGGCTTTCCATTCCCGCTCTTTCTTGCCTGGATCGCGGCCTTCTTCGAACTGGGGCTGGCGCTCGCTTTCCTGACCGGCATCTTCTTTTCACCGGCCGCCCTGCTGGCGGGGATCTATGTGATCTTTCTCGCCGTGTCATTCCACGGACCCGGGCGCTGGGCCGGCAATCAGGCGGAGTTCGGCTTCTTCATCGACCACTTCACCTTCCTGGCCGGTCTGCTCTTCGCGGCGGTCCACGGCCCCGGCGAGGCGCTGGTCGTCAGGACCGGTCAAGCCCGCCGGCCGTCTGCCCTAGCGCAGTAGGCCGTCGAGAGCGGGCATGCCGAGGAAGGCCGAGGCGCCGATCAGCCCGTAGCAGATGATCCGGAAGGTGCTCTCCTTGGCGAAGCCGAAAAGCTTGGAGCCGAGAAACAGGCCGATCGTATAGCTCGGCAGGATGACCAGCGTCAGCGCGAACACTGTATCGACGAACAGCCCGCCGGCGTAATAGCTGGCGACGCTGAAGCAGGTGGAGATCGCGAAATAGATGATGATGTTGGAGCGGACCTTGGTGAATTCCGTCTTTCCGCCCAGCCAGTAGGCGACGACGGGCGGCCCGCCGAGTTGGGCGGCACCACTGAACAATCCCGCCACCAGCCCGACCGCAGCACTCAGATAGGAATGCGGCTCCCCATGATAGCGCCAGCCCGAGACCAATAGCGCAAGCAGCAGCAGCGCGATGACGGTGATCGACCAGCGCAAGAGCAGCGGGTCCATCAGCGTCAGCACGGCGGTTCCGGCGGGAACGCCGAGCATCGCACCCGCAGCCATGGTGAAGACCTCGCGCCGGTTCGCCCGCTTCCACGCGGGCGGGATCATCCCCAGTGTTGCCAGCCCGTCGATGACGAGCAGTACCGGCGAGATCAGCTTCGGCCCGATGATGGCACCGCCGAGCGGAATGAAGATCAGCGCCGCCCCAAATCCGGAAAAGCCGCGGGCAAGCCCGGCAATGCAGGCTATGGCGATCAGCGTATAAAGTCCATGATCCGGCAGCGCGGCGGAAAGCCACGCCCCGATATCGGCCATGCTACCGGAAAACGACATGAACGTCCGACCTCGCTCAGGAGGCCAGCATCAGGTCCATGTTCTGCACGGCGGCACCCGAGGCACCCTTGCCGAGGTTGTCGAGCAGGGCGACGAGATTGACCTGCGAACCACCAGGCGTGCCGAAGACGAAGAGCTTCATCGTGTCCTTGCCAGCGAGCTCGACGGCATCGACGCGCGCCATCTTGCTGCTGTCTGCGAGCGGCACGACCGTGACGATATCCTGGCCGGCATAGTGCGCGGTCAGCGCCGCGTGAATGCTTTCCAGCGTCGTGCCTGCGGCCAGCATGTCGAGATGCAGCGGAACCTGCACGATCATCCCCTGCGCGAACTTGCCGACCGATGGCGCGAAGATCGGCGCGCGGTCGAGCAGGCCGTGGATCTTCATCTCAGGCACATGCTTGTGCGTCAGCGTCAAGCCATAGAGGAAGTGCGGCGCGCTTATCGCGTCGTCGCGGCTCTGGTCTTCCATCTGCGCGATCATCTGCTTGCCGCCGCCGGTATAGCCGGAGACAGCGTTGACGGTGACAGGATAGCCGTCCGAAAGAATGCCGGCGGCCCGCAGCGGTCGCATCAGGCCGATGGCGCCGGTCGGATAGCAGCCGGGATTGGCGACGAAGCGCGCCGAACTGATCTTGCCAGCCTGCTCCTTGTCCATCTCCGCGAAGCCATAGGCCCACGAAGGGTCGACGCGGTAGGCGGTCGAGGTGTCGATAACGCGGACATTGTTGTTGGCCGAGACCATCTGCACGGCTTCCTTCGATGCGTCGTCGGGCAGGCAGAGAATGGCGATATCGGCGCTATTGAGCATATCCTCGCGGATCGCGGCATTGCGGCGCTCCGCCTCCGGAATGGACAGAAGCTCGACATCGCGGCGGCCGGCCATGCGCGTGCGGATCTGCAGGCCCGTCGTGCCGTGTTCGCCATCGATGAAGATCTTCGGTGCCATTGTCTTGCTCACACTTTCAATAGTTTAGAAAGAAGTCCGGAATCATTTTGGAAGATGGATGAGTCAGCCGTGTGACGCTGTCGCGCGTCGTTCGGCGTGCAGCCCCAGCATATACATCGCGACCGTCGCCCCCGCAATGGCGGTGATGTCGGCATGGTCGTAGGCGGGAGACACCTCGACCACGTCGGCGCCGCGGATATCGAGCTGGTGCAGCCGCTGCAGCACGGAGAGGATCTTGGCGCTGGACGGGCCGCCCGAAACCGGCGTGCCGGTGCCGGGCGCATAGGCCGGATCCAGGCAGTCGATATCGAAGGTCAGATAGCTGGGCGCGCCCTTGGTGTGCGAGATGATCGTCGAGGCGATCTCGGAGGCACTCATCTCCTCGACCTGATGGCCGTACAGAATGCTGATGCCGAAATCGTCGGGCGCATGCGTGCGGATGCCGATCTGGATCGAACGATCGGGATCGATGATGCCGTCGCGGACCGCGCGCGCCACGAAGGAGCCATGGTCGATCCGCTTGCTGTCGTCGAACCACGTATCCTGATGCGCGTCGAACTGCACCAACGCCAGTGGGCCATGCTTGGCCGCATGCGCCTTGAGGATCGGCCATGTCACATAGTGGTCGCCGCCCAGCGTCAACATGAAGGCGCCAGCATCAACGATCGTCTTCGCCTGCCGCTCGATCGCTTCAGGCGTCTCATGGTGATTGCCGTAATCCAGCAGGCAATCGCCGTAGTCGATCACGGCCATCTCGGCAAAGAGATCGCGATTGAAGGGATATTGCGGATCATTGTCGAAAATCGCCGAAGCCCGCCGGATCGCTTGCGGCCCGAAACGCGTACCCGGCCGATTGGAGGTCGCGGCATCGAAGGGAACACCCCAGACCACTACATCCGCGCCCGTCAGATCCTTGGTGAAGCGCCGGCGCATGAAGGACAGGGCACCCGCAAACGTCGGGTCCGTTGCCGCCGAAGTGAGGCTCGTTGCCGTGAAAGCATGATCGATCGACTTGTTGGCCAAGTGAATACTCCTTCTCGCCTGTTCGAAGAGGTATGCGATTTGAATATCGATTCAACAATTCCCAAAACGAAAAAAGGCCGGGTTTGCACCCGACCTTTCCACATTCCGAAGTCCGAAGCGATTAACGCTTGGAGAACTGGAACGAACGGCGGGCCTTGGCCTTACCGTACTTCTTACGCTCGACGACGCGGCTGTCGCGGGTCAGGAAGCCACCCTTCTTCAGAACCGAGCGTAGGCCTGGTTCGAAGTAGGTGAGTGCCTTGGAGACGCCGTGACGAACGGCACCGGCCTGGCCGGAAAGGCCGCCGCCGGCAACCGTTGCGATGATGTCGAACTGGCCGTCACGGGCAGCAGCGACGATCGGCTGACGCAGAATCATCTGCAGAACCGGACGTGCGAAGTATTCCGTGAATTCCTTGCCGTTGATGACGATCTTGCCGGAGCCCGGCTTGACCCATACACGAGCAACAGCGTTCTTGCGCTTGCCGGTCGCGTAGGAGCGGCCAAGCGAATCGACCTTACGGACGTGTGCCGGAGCCGAAGCTTCGGTAGCCGTGCCGAGATCCTTCAGGGAGGAGAGGTCAGCCATTCTTAGGCGCTCCTTACGTTCTTCTTGTTCAGCGAGGCGACGTCGAGAGCGACAGGCTGCTGAGCTTCATGAGGATGGTTGGAACCAGCGTAAACGCGCAGGTTCTTCATCTGGCGACGACCGAGCGGGCCACGCGGAACCATGCGCTCGACCGCCTTTTCAAGAACGCGCTCCGGGAAGCGGCCTTCCATGATCTGGCGAGCGGTACGCTCCTTGATGCCGCCGGCGAAACCCGTGTGCCAGTAGTAAACCTTGTCGGAATACTTCTTGCCGGTGAATACGACCTTGTCGGCATTGATGACGATGACATTGTCGCCGTCGTCAACGTGAGGAGTGAAGGTAGCCTTGTGCTTGCCGCGCAGACGCATGGCGATAACAGAAGCGAGACGACCAACGACAAGCCCTTCGGCGTCGATGATGACCCACTTCTTCTCTACCTCTGCAGGCTTCTGGGAGAAGGTTGCCATAGTAGTTACTCTCTTTTGATCCCTTGGCCCGAAGGCGAAAGGGCGTTTCTTGTTGCTTGATTTGGGAGCCCTGGGGCGCACCAAAAAGAAAGCAGCCGGAAAGGGCTGCGTTCTGGCGGTGTGTATAGAGGTTGAGGCCGATAGCGTCAATATTGCCGCGGGCTGCGGCCGCAAAAACAAATAAATGAAATCAATGCGTTAGGTATGTGGTATTTTGATACCGCAATTTTCAGCGCCGCGATGGCAGCGCTTTGGCGCCAACGGCATCGCTTCTCCTCGAAATGACTGGCCTTTTATGGCAGGACTGATAGCACGAAATCGACATGCAGGGAGTTTCATCATGGCCGAAGTTCTATCGTTCCGCACCGATGCCAGCAAATCCAGCGGTTCGCTCGTGCTGCGCCAGCTTTCCGATGGCGTGCTGCGGCTGACCCTGAACAATCCTCCCGTCAATCACCTGTCGCTCGCCATGATGGAGACGTTGATGGGCGAGCTGCAGAATGCGGCCGAAGACGACGACGTGCGCGTCGTGATCATCGCATCGACGGGCGATGTCTTCTCGGCCGGCCAGGATCTCAAGGAGTTGACCGAGCATCGCGCCGATGCCGATGATGGCGAGGCCTTCTTCGAGGAGACCTTCGCGCTCGCGGCCGATCTGATGCTGGAGATCACCAAGCTGCCGAAGCCCGTCATCGCCGAGATCGACGGCCTTGCGACTGCCGCCGGATGCCAGCTCGTCGCTTCGTGCGATCTCGCGATCTGCACCGATACGGCGACCTTCTGCACGCCGGGCGTCAATATCGGCCTCTTCTGCGCGACGCCGATGGTGGCGCTGACGCGCTCCGCCCATCGCAAGCAGGCGATGGAGATGCTTTTGACTGGCGAGACGATCGACGCGTCCACCGCCAAGGATTTCGGTCTCGTCAACCGCATCGTGCCGAAACAATATCTGCAGCAGGTCGTCACCAAATACGCGTCGGTGATTGCAAGCAAATCGCCCATGGCGCTCCAGATCGGCAAGGAAGCCTTCTATCGACAGGTCGAAATGCCGGTCGAGGAGGCCTATGGCTATGCCGCCGAAGTCATGGTCGACAGCATGATGACAGAGGATGCGGAAGAGGGGATCGGAGCATTCCTGGAAAACCGGATGCCGGATTGGACGCGGGACTGAACCCGGCGGAGCTCGGAGCCGTCTACGCCAGCTTCAGCAATAGCCCGCCGAGCGCGATGATCGCGCCGGCGAGATAGCGCCAGGGGCTGGCTTTCTCTTTCAGGAATACGACGGAGATGATGAGCGCGAAGAGGATCGACGTCTCGCGCAGCGCGGCGACGGTGGCGACGGGCGCCTTGGTCATGGCCCAGAGCGCCAGCCCATAGGAGGCGATCGATCCGGTGCCGCCGATCAATCCGCGCCACCAATTCACCTTCACATGCATCGCAACCGCGTAGGCGCCGCGCCGTGAGATCGCCCAGCTGAGCAGCAGCACTGGCGGCAACAGCGACATCCACAGCGTATAGGAGATCGCATTGCCGGATATTCGCGCCCCGATGCCGTCGACATAGGTGTAGGTGGCGATGACCACGGCATTGGCAAGGGCCAGACGAATGGCGTGGCCGCTGCCGCGCTTGGCCTCGAAGGCGAGCGTCAGGATGCCGGCGCAGATCGTGATCGTGCCGATCAGCGCGCCGCCCGACAGGCTCTCGCCAAGAACAAAGCCGCTCGTCGCCGCCACCAGCAGCGGCGCGCACCCACGCATCAGCGGATAGACGAGGCCGATGTCGCCGGCTCGATAGGCGCCTGCGACCAGCTGGAAATAGGCGAACTGCAAAATCGCCGAAGCGCCGATATAGGGCAGGGCCTCGATAGAGGGAAACGGCAGGAACGGGAGGAACGGCAGGGCCGCGATCGCTCCACCCGCCGAGATCAGGCTGGCGTCCAGCGCCTTGTCCGTCCCGGCCTTGATCAAGGCGTTCCATGTCGCATGAAGAAGCGCGCCGAACAGGACCAGCAGGATGACGGTGAGGGACAAAAGAACTACCTGATGGTGTGGCGAAAAGACGGGACAAAGCTTGTTACGCCGTCATCAGGAAAATGCAACAGCGGCCATTGAGACGAAGCTATGCAGTTCCCTCTCTGCTTAATCGATTATGCAACCTTCGGACGATCATATCGCCAAGCGGTCGTTGCGATACGTACGCCAGAAGTTTCAAACATTTTTTCCTCATTCAACTATGAGGTGTTTCTAAAATGGCAATGAACAAATGAGGACATAAACGGGATATACAGTGAACATCGATCGCAGTGCGTGCATTAACCCGGATGGGTGATGTAAATAGATCACAAAAAGCCACGCGGGGGCGAGGGCGGCCTGTCAAAATTGGTGGGTTTTATGCCCGTCCGATGGGCAGTCGCTCAACCGAAATTTCGGGTCTCAGAGCGAATAGTCAGGAATGAACAGCATCCCGTCCAGGTTGTCGATATTCTGACAGTTCAGGACCCGGCATTTCGGGTTGTCCTTGGTTGGAACTGTCGTCCATTCGGCATATTCGTTGGCGTCGCACATCCGGCTGTTGCGCACATATCTGTCGTAGAGCGTCATGCCGCGAACGCGCGTGGAGGGATAGCGCAAGATGACCGCTCCCTCGTTGTGGATGGCGGCGCGCGCACGATCGCAGCTTATCGTCTGCGAATTATAGCGCGATATCGCGAGCGCCGGCGTGGCGGCGAGCAGCGCGGCGGCGAACACAAGCACTTTTCTCACGGCGATCTCCTCCTTCGGCATCCAGCGTACCTATTATATATAGGAAACGCTTTAGCGCTGTCATTGAGTTGGAGACAAGGAAAGATGGATCACGATCACTATAGCGACGAATACATCGTCGATATCCTCCGGTCGGTGAAGACGATCGCGCTCACCGGCGCGTCGCCCAATCCCGCAAGGCCGAGCAATGGCGTCATGGGCTACCTTCTGTCGCGCGGCTACGAGGTCGTGCCCGTCAATCCCGGCCAGGTCGGCAAGCGCATCCAGGGGCAGGAGGTCTTCGGCCACCTCGCTGACGTGCCTGTTACGGTCGACATGGTCGACGTCTTCCGGGCCTCGAACTACCTGTCGGAGGTGGTGGACGAGGCGCTGGCGATGAACCCGCGACCGAAAGTGATCTGGGCGCAACTCGGCGTGCGCGACGATGCCGCTGCCGCCAAAGCCGAGACAGCCGGTATCAAGGTTGTCATGGACCGCTGCCCGGCAATCGAGTACCCACGCCTCATCGGCTGAGAAGGGCAAATTTTTCGCCAAACGCGTCTCGGTTGAAACGGATGGCGATTAACTTTTGCCGATCGTCCGCTATGCTCCGCCCAGCGAAGTTAAAGCAGCAAAGTCAAATCAGAACGGGAGGACTTCATGACCGCGAATGATCCGGGTTTCAATACGTTGGCCGTCCATGCAGGCGCAAAGCCCGATCCGGCGACCGGCGCCCGCGCCACGCCGATCTACCAGACGACGGCTTACGTCTTCAACGATGCCGATCATGCGGCGGCACTCTTCGGCCTGCAGGAATTCGGCAATATCTACACCCGCATCATGAACCCCACCCAGGCGGTGCTCGAAGAGCGTGTCGCAGCGCTTGAGGGCGGCACGGCAGCGCTCGCCGTCGCCTCTGGTCATGCCGCGCAGATGATCGTCTTCCACACGCTGCTGCGCCCAGGCGAAAATTTCGTTGCCGCCAAGCGGCTCTATGGCGGCTCCATCAATCAGTTCGGCCATGCCTTCGATAACTTCGGCTGGCAGGTGCGCTGGGGTGATTCCGCTGATCCGGCGAGTTTCGAAAGCCAGATTGATGAAAACACCCGGGCGATCTTCATCGAAAGCCTCGCCAATCCCGGCGGCACCTTTGTCGATATCGCGGCAATCGCCGATGTCGCCCACAAGCACGGCCTGCCTCTGATCGTCGACAACACCATGGCGAGCCCCTATCTCATCCGCCCGATCGAACACGGCGCCGATGTCGTCGTGCATTCGCTGACCAAGTTCCTCGGCGGCCACGGCAATTCCATGGGCGGCATCATCGTCGATGGCGGCACCTTCGACTGGTCGAAATCCGGCAACTATCCGATGCTCTCGAGCCCAAGGCCCGAGTATAACGGCGTCGTCCTGCATTCGACCTTCGGCAACTTCGCCTTCGCCATCGCCTGCCGCGTTCTCGGCCTGCGCGATCTTGGCCCGGCGATCTCGCCCTTCAACGCCTTCCTGATCCTGACCGGCATCGAGACGCTGCCGCTGCGCATGCAGCGCCACAGCGAAAACGCCGCGACGGTGGCCAAATGGCTGAAGGCGCACAGCAAGATCGCCTGGGTCAATTACGCTGGCCTGGAGGACGATCCGAACCACGCGCTGCAGCAGCGCTATTCGCCAAAGGGGGCGGGCTCCGTCTTCACCTTCGGCGTCAAGGGCGGCTACGAAGCCGGCAAGTCGCTGGTCGAAGGCCTGCAGCTCTTCTCTCACCTTGCCAATATCGGCGACACCCGCTCGCTGGTCATCCACCCGGCCTCGACGACCCACCGCCAGCTGACCGACGAGCAAAAGACCGCCGCCGGCGCCGGCCCGGACGTCGTGCGCCTGTCGATCGGCATCGAGGACGTCAAGGACATCATCGCCGATCTCGAACAGTCGCTGGCGAAGGTGTGAGGCGCAATGGCAAAGCAGCTCAAGCTCGATATTGCCGGCGTCGAACCTGAAGTCGGCGCCCCGGCGGAGGATCGGTTGATCGCTGGCGATCCGCAGTTTCGGACATGGAACCTGGAGGAGGCCGATGGCGGTCTCTATGCGGGCATCTGGGAGGCAACGCCGGGCAAGTGGCGCATCGTTTATGATGAGTGGGAATATTTCAACGTATTGTCAGGCCATTCGGTCGTCACCGAAGACGATGGCGAGCCCGTCCATCTGCGCGCCGGCGACCGGATGATCCTGAGACCCGGCTTCAAGGGAACGTGGGAAGTCATTGAAACGACTCGCAAGGACTACGTCATCAGGCTCTGATGGCGCTGTCCCTGCGCAGGGACATCCTTGCTGCGCTCTTCAATCCTGATCCTGTCGGGCCCCGGAAAATGCCGCGGCAAAGCCTGGCGATGCGATGAGATCCATCGTTCGCCGGAGGTTTTCGGAGGCTTCTTTTCCGAAGGCCGCGTCGAAACGCGCCTGTGCCTCGCGCCACAGGCCGTTCGTGTTGCTCCACAATCGATTGCCCTTCTCGGTCAGCCGCACCCGCTTGACGCGGCGGTCGTGCTCGTCGGCCACAAGCTCAACCAGCCCATCGCGCTGCAGCGGCTTCAGCGTGTGGCCGAGCGCGGAGAGATCCATCACCATCGCCTCCGCAAGTAGCTTCAGCGGCGTTTCGCGGCCAAGCTTGATCTGCGTCAGCAGCGTGTACTGCGTGATCTTCAAGCCGCTCGGCGCCAGCAGGTCTTCATAAAGCTGGCCCAATTGCCGTGAGGCGCGCTTGAGCGCGCTGTTGCTGCAATAATTCCATGCCCCGTCAGGGGTGTTGCTCTCTGCCATCGCATGTTCTCCATCGGTGATGTCTTCCGATTGGTGGCGGTCCGTCAACCGCTAAACGACACATCTTTTTCAGCGCCTCTTGCGCACGCCGATCCGTCGCCTAAATATAGTGGCATATACCAGTAAATTTCAACGCGCCCCGTGAGACCAAGCAGGGCGGGTTCAAACAAAGAAGGAATGCCGCAATGTCCACCGCTTCTCTCGGAACCGCACTCGTCACCGGCGCCTCGTCCGGCATCGGCGCCACCTATGCCGATCGCCTTGCCAAGCGCGGCCATGATCTCGTTCTCGTCGCCCGCGATGCCGCGCGCCTGCAGGCGCTGGCCGACAGGTTGATTGGAGAGACCGGCGTGAAAGTGAGCGCGCTGCCGGCCGACCTTACCGATCGCGCCGACGTGCGTGTTGTCGAGAAACGCCTGCGCGAGGACGCTGATATCAGCCTGCTCGTCAACAATGCCGGCATCGGCCCCAAGGGCACGCTGGTGGAGGATGACATCGATTATCTTGAAACGATGATCGAGCTGAACGTCGTTGCCGCCAACCGGCTGGCCGTTGCCGCCGCGCAGGCGTTTGCGGCGCGGGGCAGGGGTGCGATTATCAACATCGCATCGGTGGTCGCCTATATCCCGGAGCGTTTCAACGGGACCTACAGCGCCACCAAGGCTTTCGTTCTCAACCTCACCCAGGCCATCCATTCGGAAGTCGCGGAAAGGGGCGTCAAGGTTCAGGCGGTCATGCCCGGCCTGACCCGCACGGAAATCTTCGAGCGCGTGGGCCGCTCCTTCGACCAGATGCCGCCATCGATGGTCATGGACGTGAACGACATGGTGGACGCGGCGCTTGCGGGCTTCGATCAGGGCGAACTTGTCACCATCCCGTCCTTGCCTGATAGCGCCGATCTCGACGCCGCAACGGCAGCACGATTTGCGCTCGGTCCCAACCTCTCGCACAACAAGCCGGCAGCGCGCTATGGCGTAACGGCGGGCTAGCTTCGCTCGTCGCTCGGCGCGAAGTCGGCACGCACGATGCCGTGGCGCTGCAGCTTGTCGTAGAAGGTCTTTCGCGGGATGCCGAGTTCCGCGATCGTCCTGCGTACATCGCCGTCATTGGCGTCGAGCACGTCGCGGATGATGCTCGCCTCGTAGCGGTCCAGCCGGTCGGGCAGGGGCAGGCCTTCGCCGAGATCGGCAGGCTTCGCCTCGGACGCGCTGCCGGCGAACTGCTCGACCCCAAGCACGAAGCGCTCGGCGAAATGCGAGAGTTCACGGACGTTGCCGGGCCAGTCGTGGCCCTGCAGATGCCGGTGCACGGCGGACGACGCGACCGGCATGTCGCGCTTGAACCGCTTCGCCGCGCGCTCGGCGAAATAGCCGAAGAGCAGCGGAATGTCGTCGCGTCGTTCCCTGAGCGGCGGGATGGAGATCGTCACCACATTCAGCCGGTAATAGAGATCCTCGCGGAACTCGCCGCGCTGCCGGGGATCGCCGAGATCGACCTTGGCGGCTGCGACCACACGCAGGTCGACCGGCCGCACCTCGTTGGTTCCGAGCGGCGTCACCTCGCGCATTTCAAGCACGCGCAGCATCTGCACCTGCGTCGACGGCGCCATGCTCTCAATCTCGTCGAGAAACAGCGTGCCGCCGCTGGCATGCTCGATGCGCCCGACACGCTTCTTCTGCGCACCGGTGAACGCGCCCGGCTCGTGGCCGAACAGCTCGCTCTCGATCACGGTCTCCGGCAGGGCGCCGCAGTTGAGCGCCACGAAGTTCCCGGCCTTGCGCCGCCCCCACTGGTGCAACAGGCTGGCCACGACTTCCTTGCCGCTGCCGGTCTCGCCGGTCACCAGCACGTCGACATCGGTATTGGCGATTTGCCGCAGCGTATGACGCAGCCGCTCCATCGCCGGCGTCTGGCCGATCAGCGGCAGGTCGTCGCGCACCTGCTCGCTCGCCTTGCGCAAGGCACGGTTCTCCAGCACCAGACGCCGCTTCTCCACGGCCCGTCGCACGCTCTGCACCAGCCGGTCGGCGGGGAAGGGCTTGCTGATGAAATCATACACACCCTTCTGGATCGCCTTCACCGCCATCGGAATGTCGCCGTGACCGGTGACCAGGATGACGGGAAGGTCTTGGTCCTGCCGCTGCACGCGGTCGAATAGCTGCAGGCCGTCCATCTGCGGCATGCGGATATCGGAGACGATGATCCCCGGAAAATCCGGCGTCAGCGCCGCCAGCGCATCGACCGCCGAGGAGAAGGCCGAAACGGTAAAGCCCGCCAGTTCCAGCGTCTGCTTGGTGGCGCGCAGAAGCTCCTTGTCGTCGTCGACGAGGAAGATGGATGCGGCGTCTGTCATGGCTTTGCTCTCACGAGATGCACGATGAAGCTGGTTCCCTGGTCGCTGCTGGAGACCTCGATGCGTCCGCCGTAATCGGCGACGATGTCCTTCGAGATCACCAGGCCAAGGCCGAGGCCCTTCTCCTTGGAGGTGTTGAAGGGTGTAAACAGCGAGGCGAGAATGGCGGCGGGTATTCCCGGGCCGTTGTCGGCGACGATCACCTCGACGTCCTCATCCGTCGCGACGGCGGAGATTTCCACCCGCGCGTCGCTACGCCCCTCCAGCGCTTCCAGCGCGTTCTGAAACAGGTTGATCAGGATCTGCTCAAGCCGAACCCTGTTGCCGAGAACCTGCAGCCCCGGCGGCGGCAGCTTGATGCTGAGCGCCTGCAATTGTCCGGCAAAGCGGCTCTTGAGCAGCACCACAGCGCCCTCGATCACATCGCGCAACTCCACCGGCTCCGGCGCCGTCCGACCTTTGCGCGCAAAGGCCTTCAACTCATCGGTGATCGAACCGATCCGCTCGGTGAGATCAGCTATGGCGCCGAGGTTCTCCTTCACCGGCTCGGCCTGCTCGCGGTCTAGGAAGACGCGGGCATTATCAGCATAGGCGCGGATGGTCGCTACCGGCTGGTTGATCTCATGTGCGACGCCGGCCGCGACCTGGCCGAGAATGGCAAGCCGGTTTGCCTGGACAAGCTCCTGTTGCACGACCTGCAGCCTGGATTCGGTGTTCCTGTGGTCGGCGATCTCTTCCTGCAGACGGTCGCGCGCGCGGCTCAGATCCTCGGTGCGGGCGACGACGCGTCGCTCGAGCTCCTCTCGCATCGACAATTCGACCGCGATGCGCATCGCTGCACTTTGCCGGCGTCTAAGCAGGAACGCCGCGACCGCGAGGATGGGCACGAGCACGGCGAGCGACAGCAACCGCATCTCCCGCACGGAAGAGGCAACGGCGGCCTCCGTCGGCACCAGATACTCCAGCCGCCATGGCGTCGTCGGCACAGTAGCATAGAGGCGCAGATATTCGGCCGGGCCGCTGCCGGGAAGGATCGCGGAAACCAGCGATGTCTTGGGGTCGATGATATCGGGCCTGACGACCGGCAGCGGCGTCAGCGGCGCGTCGCCGAATTGCAGGCTCTCGCGGATGGCGGCGAGCTCCTGCTGTGGCACGGGCACAGCCGTCATGAAGCGCCATGAGGGGATGCTGGTGATCAGCACCACGCCATGCTCGTCGGTCACGTAGACCGGCCGGCGCGTGTCGCGCCAGTCGGTCTCGAGCTGGTCGAATTCGAGCTTCACCACCACGACCCCGAGCGGCGCGTCGGCGCTGCCGACCCGGCGGGAGATGTAGAGGCCTGGGCGCTTGCTGACGCTGCCGAGCGCGAAATGCTCCGCCGTTCCCTGCTGCATCGCCCGCTTGAAATAGTCGCGGAACGTATAGTCGTTGCCGACGAAGCTGATCGGCTCGCGCCAGTTGCTGGACGCGATGGCGAGACCGTCGGTGCCGATGACATAGAGGACCGCGGCCTGCGTGCCCGTCACCAGCCGTTCCAGCTTGCGGTTCAATATGTCGATATCGGTGACGCTGGTGGAGGAGAGCGCATTCAGGACCTGCTGGTCCTCGGCGAGCAGCAATGGCAGGGCGCGGGGACGCTCCAGCACGGCCGTCAGCAGCGCCACCTTCAGGCTGGCATCAGTCTGGCTCTGGGCCGCGAGCGCGTTGATCGACGAACTGCGCCCGTAAAGTGCCGCGCCGATCAAGGCTGCGACAAGCAAGGCGGCCGAGAACGCGACGAAGAGGATCCAGCCGCGTCGCGTCCTGCGATCGACGTCGTCAATGGTCTCAAATCCCTGAATGCTCGGCGTATTTGGCATGGGGTAAAATGTGCGGATTTTCGCACATTCGTCAAATGAAATTGTGCGATAATTCGCGCAAACCAGATCCGGCGGCGTTTCGGGCCGGAAGAAAAGTCTTTTGAATCATGGCGATATTGCGGCGCGTGGAAACTGGCACGGTCATTGCAAAGTAGCTGCGAATAGCCGGAAGGCTGTTGATTGAAACGCAGTTGCCCCGGGAGGCCGGTCAGGTTGGGGGCTTTATGGAGGACACTATGGGTGTTGCAATTCCAGCCGCCGAGCCGCGGACCAAGATGCCGTTCTATCGGCATCTCTATTTCCAGGTCGTCGTCGCCATCATCGCCGGCATGCTGATCGGCCATTTCTGGCCGGACTTCGGCGCCAGCCTGAAGCCGCTCGGCGATGCCTTCATCCGCCTCGTCAAGATGATCATCGCACCGGTCATCTTCCTCACGGTCGCCACCGGCATTGCCGGCATGTCGGACCTGAAGAAGGTCGGCCGCGTCGCCGGCAAGGCGATGCTCTATTTCATCGTCTTCTCGACGCTGGCGCTGATCGTCGGTCTCATCGTCGGCAACTTGCTGCATCCGGGCTCCGGCATGAACATCGATCCGGCCACGCTCGATGGCAAGGCGGTCTCGACCTACGCCACCAAGGCGCACGAAACGACGATCACCGGCTTCCTGATGAACATCATCCCGGAAACCATCGTCGGCGCATTCGCCCAGGGCGACATCCTGCAGGTGCTGTTCTTCTCGGTCCTGTTCGGCATCGCGCTCGGCATGGTCGGCGAAAAGGGCAAGCCGGTCACGGATTTTCTGACCGCGCTCACTGCCCCGGTTTTCCGCCTCGTCGCCATCCTGATGAAGGCTGCCCCGATCGGTGCGTTCGGCGCCATGGCGTTCACCATCGGCAAGTACGGTATCGGCTCGGTCGCCAATCTCGCCTACCTCATCCTCACCTTCTACATTACTGCGCTTCTCTTCGTGCTGGTCGTGCTGGGTGCGGTTGCGAAGTATAACGGCTTCTCGATCCTGTCGCTGATCCGCTACATCAAGGAAGAACTGCTGCTCGTCCTTGGCACGTCCTCGTCTGAAGCAGCTCTGCCGGGTCTGATGCAGAAGATGGAACGCGCCGGCTGCAAGCGCTCGGTCGTCGGCCTGGTCATCCCGACCGGCTATTCGTTCAATCTCGACGGCACCAACATCTACATGACGCTGGCAGCGCTCTTCATCGCCCAGGCAACCGGAATCGATCTGTCGCTCGGCGACCAGATCTTGCTGCTCCTCGTTGCGATGCTGTCGTCCAAGGGTGCCGCAGGCATCACCGGCGCCGGCTTCATCACGCTGGCCGCGACCCTGTCGGTCGTGCCTTCGGTGCCGGTCGCCGGCATGGCGCTGATCCTCGGTATCGACCGCTTCATGTCGGAATGCCGCGCTCTGACCAACCTAGTCGGCAACGCTGTCGCCACCGTGGTGGTCGCCCGCTGGGAAAATGAACTCGACCAGGAAAAGTTCGCCGCCGCCATGGCCGGCCAGCTTCCGGAAGAGCTCGACCAGCCGGTTCCCGGCCTGCAGGCCGCCGAATAAGGCAAACGAACCAAAGAACAGCCTGCCTTTAACAGGCAGCTGTGCCTCCCAAGGCGGATGGCCGCGCTCCCGAAAGGGAGCGCGGTCGTTTTATTTAGTCGGCCAGCTGAGGTCGAGCCGGTCGAGCCCGTGGAAATGGTAGACGTCCTTTACTTCGGGCGTTTTAGCGAGCTTCAGGCCGGGCAAGCGCTCGAACAGGATCGGCAAGACCACGTTGAGCTCCAGCCGCGCCAGCGGCGCGCCGATGCAGAAGTGAATGCCGGCGCCGAAGGAGAGGTTGGCCGCCTCGCGGCGATCCGGCTTGAAGGTCAGCGGATCGGTGAATTTCAGCGGGTCGAGGTTGGCGGCAGCCAGGATCAGGCTCACCTTGTCGCCGCGCTTGAACGATATGCCGTCGATTTCGGCCGGCTCCAGCGCCCAGCGCTGGAAGATGTGAACCGGCGCGCAGATGCGCAGCGATTCCTCGACGGTCCGCTCGGTCGTTTCCTCGTCCTTGAACAGTTCTGAAGGCGCAAAGCCGCTGTCGAGGATCATCCGCACTGAGTTGCCGATCTGATGCACGGTCGCCTCATGCCCGGCATTCAAAAGCACGATCGTCGTCGAGACGAGTTCGTCCTCGGTCAGATACTGGCCCTTGTGCTCGGTGTGAATCATGTGCGTCAAGAGATCGTCGCGCGGATTGGCGCGGCGCTCGGCGATCACGGTCTTCACGTAGTCTGCGAATTCCTTCGCAGCCTTCTCCGCGCCATCCTCGTCGGCGCGGGTGCGGCCGAAGAGATACATGCGGATATAGGCGTGCGACCACTTGAGGAGCTGCGGCCCCATCTCCTCGGGGATGCCGATCATCCGCGCGATCATCGTGACCGGGATGATGTCAGCGAAGGCCGAAAGCAGCTCGACCTCGCCCTTGTGCTGGAACTGGTCGATCAGCCGGTTGGCGAGTTCCTCGAGCTCCGGCTTCATCTTCTCGACATGGCGCGAGACGAAAGCGCGGTTGACGAGCGTGCGCAGGCGCGTGTGCTCCGGCGGCTCGAGCTCAAGCAAGGAGTAGCGTTCGGCAAGGTCGAAATTGACGACGTGCTGGTCGGGTTCGGGAAGCCCCAGTTCTTCGCGGCTGGCGATATGCAGGATCTGCCGGCCGAAGCGACGGTCGCGCAAAAGCGCGTTCACATGGTCATATGAGGTGAAGAACCACTGCTTCTGCTCTTCCCAGTAAAATGTGGGACAGTGGGTATGCAATGCCGCATATGCGGCATTGGGATTGCTGTAGAACAAGGGGCTGCGTGCATCGATGGAGACGCGGCGCGCGGCAGGGTCAATGGACATGTAAGGCAATGTGATCATGCCCGAGGCTTAGCGGATTTGCCCAATCTCGGGAAGAGAGGACAACCTCTGGGCACAACCTATTGTCAGCGTCCGAGTGAACCTACGCGACGCAGCGCATGGATCTGGTCGTCGAGCGTCGGCACGAGCTCGCCCGTGGTGTGATCCGGCTTTTCTTCCGGCGGCGGGGGTGCTGCCGCCTCGGCCTCGCCGAAGGTGACGGTACAGTTGCGGCCCGCGGCCTTGGCGGCGTAGAGCGCGCGGTCGGCTGCCGATACCAGCTTGTCCATATTGGCCTCGATGGGCGAGGCAAGGGCAACGCCAATGCTGACGGTGGCCGGAATGATGGCATCGCCGGTGCTGACGGGAACGCGGCAGAACTCGGTGCGTATCGTTTCGGCCAGCGCTTCGGCCTCCGTCTGGTCGGCGACGCTTGCGAACGCGCCGAATTCCTCGCCGCCCATGCGGCCGAACACGCCTGCGGGGGTGAACTGCTGCGCCATGCGGGCGAAGACCGTCAGCACGGCATCGCCGCCCTGGTGGCCGAAGCGATCGTTGATGCGCTTGAAATTGTCGAGATCGAACAGAAGAACGGCGATCTGCCGGTTCTCGTCGAACGCCTTCGTCTGGATGCGCGTGAACTGCGCAAACAGGCCGCGGCGATTAAGAACACCTGTCAGCGTGTCGGTGAGGCTGAGAATACGCAATTTCTGCTCCGAGCGCTCCATGATGAGCCGAACCGTCAGCGCGCAGGCAAGCGTCAGCATGAGCGCCGTACCCATGGCCGCGAGCCCCGCGATGTTGGCTGCTTCCATATCACCCGGCGATAGCACGGCGATCGCGCCGGCGGCGATAAAACAGACGCAGGCCTGCAGAATGAACATGACTGCGAGCTTGGCGCGAGCCGATTCCCGGTTGAGGCCGGGCGAGCTGACCGCCATGGTCAGCGCCGTCGCGCCCGTTGCCGAGGCGAGATTGTAGAGGGCGACCCGGTTCGGATAGTCGTCGTGCACCCAGGGCAGGAACACGCCGGCCAGCCAGACGACCGGCGGCAACAGTACCCACCATTCGATCTTGCGCCGGTCAAGCGCGAGATATCCCGCGACCCAGGCGCTCTGGCCAACAAGCGCGATGGTATTGCCCACCTCGATCGACAGGTAGCTCGGAACGTGGCCGCGCAACGCGACCAGTGCAAATCCGATGCCGCTGAGTGCAAAGCCCCAGCCCCAATAGAAATAAGTTTTATCTCGGACATTGTGGCGCCAGGCAATGAACGCGACCAGCGCGAGCGTCATAGCCTCGGAGCACCAAATGGCCAGTCCTGTCGTAACATTGAACACGGCAATACCCCTTGTATGGCCGCATCCTCGCTAAATAAGCTGGCGACTTTGTTAATCGCGGACCGGCAGCCCACGGGCCTTGTCCGTTATCTGGCGATAGGCTTTCCACGAGGTAAATGACCGGCGTCCCATACTGGACGAATTCAGCATTTCTTCATCTTGCTGAAGAGAAAAGCTGTGAGCCGGGAGTATGGCCCTCCGCTGTTAATGACGGTTTTGAAGAATCTCCCTACAGAGGGCCCATGAAAACAGGCATGGTTTCCCACCGTCTTAACGTTATCCCAAGGCGCGTCTTGAAGAGAAGGGTAGGGAAGTTCTATGTAGGGATAAGGCATTTTCTTTGATTCCCGGCGTCGGGCCGGAAAGACGTTGACAAAGGACGCACATGAGAAACCCAGTCGATACCGCTATGGCCCTCGTGCCGATGGTTGTGGAACAGACCAATCGCGGTGAACGCTCCTACGACATTTATTCGCGCCTGCTCAAGGAACGCATCATTTTCCTGACGGGTCCGGTCGAGGATCACATGGCGACGCTTGTCTGCGCCCAGCTGCTTTTCCTCGAAGCCGAGAACCCCAAGAAGGAAATCGCGCTCTACATCAATTCGCCGGGTGGCGTCGTCACTGCCGGCATGGCGATCTACGATACGATGCAGTTCATCAAGCCTGCCGTTTCGACGCTGTGCATCGGCCAGGCCGCGTCCATGGGCTCGCTGCTTCTCGCAGCCGGCGACAAGGACATGCGCTTCGCCACGCCGAACTCGCGCATCATGGTTCACCAGCCGTCGGGCGGCTTCTCGGGCCAGGCTTCGGACATCGAGCGTCACGCACGCGACATTCTCAAGATGAAGCGCCGCCTGAACGAAGTGTACGTCAAGCACACGGGCCGGACCTACGAGGAAGTTGAAAAGACGCTCGACCGTGACCATTTCATGGATGCGGCGGAAGCCAAGGACTGGGGCGTGATCGACAAGGTCCTCACGTCTCGTGTCGAGATCGAAGGCGCTGCGCCTAGTCAGAACTAGGGATGGTGTTTTCCCCGCCACAGTTCTATCTCATTTGTGATCGAACTAGGGAATAAACCGAGTGGCGGGTGAACCATTCTCAAGTATTAATGCTATGTTGAATTTTTATGACATAGCATTTGGCTTCGAGGGGAGTTCGTTGCCGCCGGGGCCAAGACGGCCTAGTCTGGACCCGGTTCGTACCCCTTGACGGCCTTGGCCGGCTGTAGCTCCAAGTGGGGCAGGCCAATGAGTTGACCGCACTTTCACCTTGAAATGCGGCGTGCTGGAAGGAAAGTGATATGAGCAAAGTCAGCGGCAGCAACGGCGGCGACTCTAAGAACACCCTGTACTGCTCCTTCTGCGGAAAGAGCCAGCACGAAGTCCGCAAGTTGATTGCCGGACCGACAGTTTTCATCTGCGATGAATGCGTCGAATTGTGCATGGACATCATCCGCGAGGAAAACAAGTCCTCGATGGTCAAGTCCCGTGATGGCGTTCCCACGCCCCAGGACATCATCAAGGTCCTCGACGAATACGTCATCGGCCAGCGTCAGGCGAAGAAGATCCTGTCCGTTGCCGTTCACAACCATTACAAGCGTCTCGCGCACGCCACCAAGAACGGCGAAATCGAGCTTGCGAAGTCGAACATCATGCTGGTCGGTCCGACCGGTTGCGGCAAGACCTATCTTGCCCAGACGCTCGCCCGCATCATCGACGTTCCCTTCACGATGGCCGATGCCACGACGCTGACCGAAGCCGGCTATGTCGGTGAAGACGTCGAAAACATCATCCTGAAGCTTCTGCAGGCTGCCGACTACAACGTCGAGCGCGCGCAGCGCGGCATCGTCTACATCGACGAAGTCGACAAGATCTCGCGCAAGTCCGACAACCCGTCGATCACCCGCGACGTGTCGGGCGAAGGCGTGCAGCAGGCGCTTCTGAAGATCATGGAAGGCACGGTCGCTTCCGTACCGCCGCAGGGCGGCCGCAAGCATCCGCAGCAGGAATTCCTGCAGGTCGACACCACGAACATCCTGTTCATCTGCGGTGGCGCCTTTGCCGGTCTCGACAAGATCATCTCGGCCCGTGGCGAAAAGACCTCGATCGGCTTCGGCGCAAGCGTTGCCGCTCCGGATGATCGTCGCGTCGGCGAAGTTCTGCGCGAACTGGAGCCGGAAGATCTCGTCAAGTTCGGCCTGATCCCCGAGTTCATCGGTCGTCTGCCGGTTCTGGCGACGCTCGAGGACCTGGATGAGGACGCACTGATCCAGATCCTGTCTGAGCCGAAGAACGCGCTCGTCAAGCAGTATCAGCGCCTGTTCGAAATGGAAGACGTCGAACTGACCTTCCACGAGGACGCCCTTCGCGAAATCGCCCGCAAGGCGATCACCCGCAAGACCGGCGCCCGCGGCCTTCGTTCGATCATGGAAAAGATCCTGCTCGACACGATGTTCGAACTGCCGACGCTCGAAGGCGTGCGCGAAGTCGTCATTTCCGACGAAGTCGTCCGCGGCTCCTCGCGTCCGCTCTACATCTACGCGGATCGCCAGGAAGAAAAGGCCAACGCCTCGGCCTAAGTATCAGCGCGATACGAACCGTGAATTTAAGGGGCTTGCCGTTGGCAGGCCCCTTTCTATTTGAAAAACCGTTCGCGGCACCTCCAAATGCCGATAAAACTTGCTGATGACGCCTGAAACCACGTTCGTTGCCGTTGCGAATTCATCCGCCCTTGGCAATTATGCAATGATTCCGTTGGTGTGTTTCGGCGTTGTATTTTAGCCGGTTCGGAAATGGTCAGCGCCGGTCCAGCTAGGCGCGACATAGTGAGGTGTTCCGTTGTAGCATAGCTGTCATGTCCAAGCGGACACGGGCCATGTGGCAGCTTGAAAAGCATAGTCAGAACCTCCACTTGTTAATGCAAGTGAGAGTGCGGCCGGTCCCAAACGGTCGCGCCAGAAGAGCCCGGCAACGGGACGATGGAAAGGAAATAAAATGACGAAGAAAACGTCAGTTGCGAGCACCGCTTATCCAGTATTGCCCCTGCGCGACATCGTGGTCTTTCCGCACATGATCGTACCTCTCTTCGTAGGCCGCGAGAAATCGATCCGCGCGCTCGAAGAAGTCATGGGCTCGGACAAGCAGATCATGCTCGTCACGCAGATCAATGCCAGCGACGATGATCCCGAGCCGTCCGCCATCCACAATGTCGGCACCGTCGCCAATGTTCTGCAGCTGCTGAAGCTTCCAGACGGAACCGTCAAGGTTCTCGTCGAAGGCCGCGCGCGCGCTGAAATCGACGCCTACACCGACCGCGAGGATTTCTATGAAGCCCTCGGTCACGTGCTCGAAGAGCCGCACGACGATCCGGTCGAACTGGAAGCGCTGAGCCGCTCGGTCGTGTCCGAATTCGAGAGCTACGTGAAGCTCAACAAGAAGATCTCGCCCGAGGTCGTTGGCGCCGCCAGTCAGATCGATGATTACTCGAAGCTGGCCGATACGGTTGCCTCGCACCTGTCGATCAAGATCACCGAGAAGCAGGAGATGCTGGAAACCACCAGCGTCAAGGCACGCCTCGAAAAGGCGCTCGGCTTCATGGAAGGTGAGATCTCGGTCCTTCAGGTCGAGAAGCGCATCCGCTCGCGCGTCAAGCGCCAGATGGAGAAGACCCAGCGCGAATACTACCTGAATGAGCAGATGAAGGCGATCCAGAAGGAGCTCGGCGACGGCGAAGAAGGCCGCGACGAGATGGCCGAACTGGAAGAGCGCATCTCCAAGACCAAGCTCTCCAAGGAAGGTCGCGAGAAGGCCGATGCCGAGCTGAAGAAGCTGCGTCAGATGAGCCCGATGTCGGCGGAAGCCACCGTCGTGCGCAACTATCTCGATTGGCTGCTCGGTATTCCGTGGTCGAAGAAGTCGAAGATCAAGACGGATCTCAACAACGCCGAAAAGATCCTCGAAGCCGATCACTTCGGTCTCGACAAGGTCAAGGAGCGCATCGTCGAGTATCTGGCTGTCCAGGCCCGTGCGACCAAGATCAAGGGTCCGATCCTGTGCCTCGTCGGCCCTCCGGGTGTCGGCAAGACCTCGCTCGCCCAGTCGATCGCCAAGGCGACCGGCCGTGAGTATGTCCGCATGGCGCTCGGCGGCGTTCGTGATGAAGCTGAAATCCGCGGTCACCGCCGCACCTACATCGGCTCGATGCCCGGCAAGGTCATCCAGTCGATGAAGAAGGCGAAGAAGTCCAACCCGCTCTTCCTGCTCGATGAAATCGACAAGATGGGCCAGGACTTCCGCGGCGATCCGTCTTCGGCTCTGCTCGAAGTGCTCGATCCGGCACAGAACTCGACCTTCATGGACCACTATCTTGAGGTCGAATACGATCTGTCGGACGTGATGTTCATCACGACGGCGAACACGCTGAATATCCCTGCGCCCTTGATGGACCGCATGGAAGTCATCCGTATCGCCGGCTACACCGAGGACGAAAAGCGCGAGATCGCCAAGCGGCACCTGCTGCCCAAGGCCATCAAGGAACACGCTCTGCAGCCGAACGAATTCTCGGTTTCGGACGATGCCCTGATGGCGATCAGCCAGCAGTACACACGCGAAGCCGGTGTCCGTTCGTTCGAGCGTGAACTGATGAAGCTCGCCCGCAAGGCGGTCACCGAGATCATCAAGGGTAAGACGAAATCGGTCGCGGTTACCGCCGAGAACATTTCGGACTACCTGGGTGTTCCGCGCTTCCGTCACGGCGAAGCCGAGGGCGAGGATCAGGTCGGTGTCGTCACCGGTCTGGCCTGGACCGAGGTTGGTGGTGAACTGCTGACGATCGAAGGCGTCATGATGCCGGGCAAGGGTCGCATGACCGTCACCGGCAACCTGAAGGACGTCATGAAGGAATCGATTTCCGCGGCGGCGTCCTACGTCCGCTCGCGTGCTGTCGATTTTGGCATCGAGCCGCCGCGCTTCGACAAGTCGGACATCCACGTCCACGTGCCGGAAGGCGCCACGCCGAAGGACGGCCCATCGGCCGGCGTCGGCATGGCAACCGCGATCGTCTCGATCATGACCGGCATCCCGGTGCGTAAGGACGTGGCGATGACGGGCGAAATCACGCTTCGTGGTCGCGTCCTTCCGATCGGCGGATTGAAGGAAAAGCTGCTCGCCGCACTGCGCGGCGGCATCAAGACTGTTCTGATCCCGGAAGAAAACGCCAAGGACCTGGCGGAGATTCCGGATAACGTGAAGAACAATATGGAGATCATCCCTGTGTCCCGTATGGGCGAGGTGATCAAGCATGCTCTGGTCCGCAGACCGGAGGCGATCGAGTGGGATGGCACGGTGGAAACGCCTGTTATCGCAACGGTCGAAGGGCACGACGAAAGCGGCACTTCCATCGCTCATTGAGCCTTGTTTGCCACATTCGTGCCCTATTGCTTAAAAACCCTGAAAAGGCTGGCATTTTTGCCAGCCTTTTTTTGTGAAAACCGTACGGAGACGCTTGCTTTTCCTTAATTTGCAGGCTCTTTGGGGTGCGGCGGGCCTGATGCACCAACTTCCGTGCCCGGCTATAGATTTGAGTCGTTTCGAACCATTTGAAAGGGGTGGAAACATGAACAAGAATGAACTCGTGTCCGCAGTTGCCGAAAAGGCAGGACTCTCGAAGACCGATGCCGCTTCGGCCGTCGACGCTGTTTTCGAAGTTGTCCAGGCTGAGCTCAAGGGCAAGGGCGACGTTCGCCTCGCTGGTTTCGGTAGCTTCACCGTTTCCCATCGCGCTGCCACCAAGGGCCGCAATCCGTCGACCGGCGCTGAAGTCGACATTCCGGCACGCAACGTGCCGAAGTTCACGCCCGGCAAGGGCCTGAAGGAAGCCGTCAACGGCTGATTGGATTTGCTTGGCAGCCGGGCAACGAGACCGGCAGCACAAGTATTCGAAGGGTTCGGCGAAAGCCGGACCCTTTTCGCATTTGCGAGACTTGCCGCGATTGCCGGTTTGAATTACGCATGGATCGTTCTCAGGGCGGGGTGCAATTCCCCACCGGCGGTAAGAGCGCAAGCTTGAGCCCGCGAGCGCCTTTTTACCTCAGGTGGAAAGGGTCAGCAGATCCGGTTGAATTCCGGAGCCGACGGTCATAGTCCGGATGAAAGAGAATGAGCAGGGTACGCGGGGCGGCATCGTCCGCCGCGTCGGCACCCGCGTTCATGCGTCCTGATTTATGTTGGTCCTTTTGTTCGGATGAATGACATGAATCAGACTACCCAGATTTCCATATCCGCATCGCGTGCACTCGCCGGCGCAAGCTGGATGGTGCTTGCCGGCATCGCCTTTGCCGTTCTCAACGTCGTCACCCAATGGCTGACGATGACCTTGGCCTTTCCGTCGGCCTCGGTCGCCTTCTGGCAATACGCTTTCGCGCTCGTCTTCTCGCTACCCTTCCTGTGGAAGACTGGCCTTGGCGCGATGCGCACTCAATACGCTTGGCGCCACATCGTTCGCGTCGTGCTGGCAGCCCTCGGCGTCCAGACCTGGGTTGCGGGTCTCGCGAGCGTGCCGATCTGGCAGGCGATCGCGCTGGTCATGACCTCGCCCTTCTTCATCATCCTCGGCGCCCGCCTGTTCCTCGGTGAACGGGTAGGGCCAGTGCGCTGGGGCGCCACGGCCTGTGGCTTCGTCGGTGCAATGATCATCCTGCAGCCCTGGTCGGACGGTTTCAGCTGGGCGGCACTGTTGCCGATCCTGTCGGCACTGCTCTGGGGCGCCTCGTCGCTGATCACCAAGAGCCTGACGGGGATCGAGAAGCCGGAGACGATCACTGTGTGGCTGCTCGTGCTCCTCACGCCCGTCAACGGTGGTCTCGCTTTTGCGGCCGGCTTCGCGATGCCAACAGGCACGGTATTGATGCTGCTCGTCGCGGCCGGCCTTCTGACGGCGATCGCCCAGTATCTTCTGACGCTCGCCTACAGTGCCGCCGATGCCGCCTATGTTCAGCCCTTTGACGATCTGAAGCTGCCGCTCAACGTTCTCGCTGGTTGGCTGGTCTTCGGCTATGCGCCAGCCGGCTATTTGTGGCTCGGCGCCGCCCTGATCCTCTGCGCCTCGCTGTTCCTCATGCACCACGAGATGAAGCGCGAGCGCGGAACCGCATAAGCGCTGCTCCGGGCGCTCACGAGATTGTCATGTGGATGGTCCCGAGCGCCCGGCATATGTCACATCGCTGTAATGCAAACCCCATAGGCGGAGGGCGTTTCTTCGCAATGCCAATTGGGGGTATCTCTTATGAAGACCATTATTTCCGCGGCCGCTGCCGTTCTCTTCACGGCCGGCGTCGCTGCCGCTTCCGACTATGTTTCCTACCTCGACTATCCGCAGCCGAAGGACGACAGCAAGGAATTCTTCACGGCGATCGAGATTCCGCAGGGAAGCTTCACCAAGTACGAAATCGACGCCAAGACCGGCCACATCGTCGTGGACCGCTTCCAGTCGATGCCGGTCATCTACCCGGCCAACTACGGCTCGATCACCAGCTCGCTCGGCGGTGATGGCGATCCGCTCGACGCGCTCGTCTACACCCGCGAGCCGGTCGTTCCGGGCGCCATCATCAAGGTTCGTGCCATCGGCCTCCTGAAGATGATCGACGGCGGTGAGCAGGACGACAAGGTCGTCGCCGTTCCGGCCAGCGACATCGATCCGAGCTACGACAAGATCAAGGAAATCTCTGATCTTCCGGAGATCGAGCAGGAGCGCCTGCAGGCCTTCTTCCGCGTATACAAGCAGCTGCCGGCCAAGCGCAAGGTTGTCGAGCTGAACGGCTTCGAGAACGCCGAGAAGGCGCAGGGCGAAGTTGCCGCCGCCATCAAGGCTTACGCTGAAAAGAAGTAAACCGGGCAAAGCCCAGATAAGGAAATGGCCGGGTCGATGCCCGGCCATTTCTGTTTGGTGAAATAGCTACAGCTGTTACCAGCGCTGGTGCACATGCGGCGCGATCAGCCGGTCGTAGATCTCGTGGCTCGCGGCCATCACCTCATGCGTCAGCGGCGCCAGGCTGGCGGCCGCAGCATTGGCCTTCGCCTGTTCGGCATTGCGGGCGCCGGGAATGACCACCGTGACCGCATCGCTCATCAGGATCCAGCGCAGCGCGAACGCCGCCATCGTGGCGCACTCGGGAACCAGCTTGCGAACCTCTTCCACCGCCTGCAGGCCGACTTCGAACGGAACGCCCGCGAAGGTCTCGCCGACATCGAACGCTTCGCCATGGCGATTGAAGTTGCGATGGTCGTCGCTGGCGAATGTCGTCTCACGGCTGATCTTGCCGGAGAGCAGGCCGCTTGCCAGCGGCACGCGGGCGATAACGGCAATGTTCTTCTGCCGCGCCTCCTGGAAGAACAGATGGCTCGGGCGCTGGCGGAAGACATTATAGATGATCTGGATGCTGACCACGCCGGGGAACTCGATCGCCTTCAGCGCTTCCTCGACCTTCTCGACGCTGACGCCATAGCCGCGAATCTTGCCTGCCTTCTGCAGCTCGTTCAGCCCCTCGAACACCTCCGGCCGGTAAAGCACCTCCGTCGGCGGGCAGTGCAGCTGCACGAGGTCGAGGCTGTCGACCTTGAGGTTCTTCAGGCTGCGGTCGATAAAGCCCTCGAGATTGGCCTTGGTGTAGCCGTCGGCCACATGCGGATTCAACCGCCGACCTGCCTTGGTGGCGACCATCGGGCGCTCGCCGCCACGGCTCTCAAGCACATCGGCGATGATCTTCTCCGAACGGCCGTCGCCATAGACGTCGGCGGTGTCGATGAAGGTGATCCCGGCATCGAGCGCCGCATTGAGCGCGTCGCGTCCATCAGCTTCGCTGACATCGCCCCAGGCGCCGCCGATCTGCCATGCGCCAAAACCGATATTGCTCACCGTATGGGGCAGGTGGCCGAAAGAATGCTGCTTCATTGGAATGATCCTCCTCGTTTCGCTGATGGCAGTATCAGTCCGCACAAAGGCCGACAAGCGCATGAGAGGGAGGAGATAGGGCAGCGCGGCGCGTCCGCCTCTGCCAGTTTTCCGTAAAGCCTCCGCGACTCAGAGCCGCTTCAGGCAGAAGGAGAAGTGCGCGTGTGATTCGACGGTGAGGAATTCGAACTGCCAGCCATAATCCTTGCAGAACTTGGTGACGGCCTCGACCACGCCATAAACGATCGGCTTCACCGTATTGCCGGTGCAGAAGTCGTGACCGGCGATGCGGCCGGTCCGCTTGACCTTGCGGTCGCAGAGCAAAAGCTCCTGCCAGGTGAGTTCGAACGAGTGATCCGTGTCGATATAGGCCCAATCGAGGAAATCGTCCTCGAATTCGGCGAGCTTCTCCAGCGAGGTGCCCTGCATCAGGTGCAGTTGCCCGCTTTCGATCTGCTTGCCGAACTGCGTGTGGATCTGGTCGAGGCCGGAGCTGTAGCGGTCCATGCTCCAGGGATCGATGAGATAAAGCTGAGCCGGGCGATTCTTTTCGAGAATCTCCGCCGTATACTCTCCAAACGCCGCGCCGATCTCGACACCCACGCCGCCATTGGGGATTCGATAGAGCAATTCGCCGCGATCGGGCAGCAGGCGCGCGTTTTCCATGTGGTGGGCGCTGAGCTGCGTGCGCGGCATGGCTGCCCGCTGTGCCTGGCGATCTTCGCGTGTTTTCATGATTCTATCTCCGCCTGAAGCACATGAGGTGCCGTTCGATTTGGCCGGAACCTAATCGCCGAAAACGGGATTAGCAACCGCGGCAAAATCAAAGCTTCGGGTCGATCAATCACATAAAGGGGAGAGAAAATGGTGGGCGATGAGAGACTCGAACTCCCGACATCCTCGGTGTAAACGAGGCGCTCTACCAACTGAGCTAATCGCCCTCCGCGGTGCGGATCATGTCCGCCGCGTCGATGGCCGTGATCTATGCGGATCGCGGACAAACCGCAAGAGCGTTTGTGAAGATTTTTTGATTTTTTTCGATCGGCATCCACCAATGCCCCGGTTTCCCGGTAATTCCGTCTGTGGAAAAGAAAAATCGACGAGGGGAGGCCAAGGGGCGCGCAGTGATCGGACCATCAGCTGGCGGGTCTCTGGAGCGCCGGCGCTTGGAAGGCCCTTCTATAAGGGTGATTTTCGATCTGATTTCATTCACCCACAAACAAATCGCAGGCTGTCATCGTTTTGTCTCCAAACCTGCTTGACACTCAAATGCGAACCCCGTAGTTAGCCGCTCATCGAAGCGGCAAGCTGCTTTGACACGGACGCGAAAGCATCCGGATTGCTTGAAATGAATGCGGGTGTAGCTCAGTCGGTTAGAGTGCCGGCCTGTCACGCCGGAGGTCGCGGGTTCGAGCCCCGTCACTCGCGCCATTTCATGTAAATGCTGAAAAGCATGGTCCGGAACGACGCAGTCTGAAAATGCGCGGGTGTAGCTCAGTCGGTTAGAGTGCCGGCCTGTCACGCCGGAGGTCGCGGGTTCGAGCCCCGTCACTCGCGCCATTCTCTTCCAGAATGTCTCCATAATATACATCACCTACAAGGTGCGCTTGCGCCCTTCTGTTCTTGAGGCGCATTTTATGCGCATCGCTGTTTTAGTCCTGCGCGTTTCGCTATGCCTTCGGCATGGGCCGTCGTCGCCAAGAGGGCAGGCGGCGGCGCGTGGCCTGCCAGGAGCCGCGACAGTCGCGCTCAGACGCCTCTTCGGTGCCTCTCGATACTCAATCGACCTGCCGCGTCCTCGGTTGCCGATAAAGCCACCTGTCGCTGCCGTGCTTGAGTTGCTTTGTCCTTATAATGAACTGTCGGAATGGGCCTCTCCAGCGAGGTTATTTCGCGCAACTTATGGATTTAAGTAGCGTGCGCGCATGTCCGGAATCGCGGGTCTTGAGAGTGCGTCTGATGAGGCCGCCGCGCACCCGCCCGATCACCCCGCACGGCCCGTTCCGGGACTCGGGCATGCGCAATATCCACTGGCCGAAATGCCCTTTATTTAGCCATCTGGCCTGCGACATAGCGACCCGATTGGCGCAGTTTTTCAGTCGAATCGGAGCAGATACTCCGCATTGCCGACAATTCACCGACATTAGATGAGGAAACGCACACTTGGCCGCCGCAAAATCACCGATTTTGCCCGTCCGCTCCATGCTGCGGCCCGGTGCGTCGCACACGTTGTCCGACCGTTGCTCGAAAATGAGTATTGTATATCAAATACATAGACATGAGCCGGTTCGAGGTTGTCTGCGCGGGCGAATGTGGCGCGCACAGCGGATATTCCTTACTTCTCAAGCGCTTCGGCAGCCTGAGTTTGCGGCTTGGTCCCATCAAATCCTGCACTTTCCACTCATGAAAGCCCGTCAGTCATGCAATAAATGCTGGGCTGGCATGCAAGATCGCGGGCTGTGCGTTGATTTGTCGCAAAAACAATGTGCGTGGCTAATAATGTCGCACGTGTGCAATTGGAATTGACACGCTAAAACTCTTGCGCATTGGCTGTGGCTGCGCTAACCACGGCTTGTTGCAACGCACGTTCGCTTGCCGGGCAAATGCTCAGGCCGCGCCTCCCGGCGCAGGCGGCAAGCAGGGATGAACCTGATGACTGGACTTCTCAGTTCCTATATTCCGATCGCCATTTTCATTGCCATCGCCCTTGTAATCGGCTTGTCGCTGCTCATTGCGCCGTTCGCCGTTGCCTACAAGGCGCCTGATGCTGAAAAGCTTTCGGCTTTCGAATGCGGCTTCAACGCGTTCGACGACGCCCGCATGAAATTCGATATCCGCTTCTATCTGGTGTCGATTCTCTTCATCATCTTCGACCTCGAAGTCGCCTTTCTGTTCCCGTGGGCCGTTTCTTTCGGCGCGATCGGCTGGTTCGGCTTCTGGTCCATGATGGTCTTCCTTCTCGTGCTGACCATCGGCTTTATTTATGAGTGGAAAAAGGGAGCCCTGGAATGGGAGTAGCCCCAAGCGACAAGGCGCTCGTCGCGCCGCATCCGAAAAGCATCATCGACCCGGCAACGGGCAAGCCTGTTGGCAGCGACAGTGCGTTCTTCGGCGAGATCAATGACGAGCTGGCCGACAAGGGCTTTCTGGTCACGTCCACTCGCGATCTGATCACCTGGGCGCGCACCGGCTCGCTGATGTGGATGCAGTTCGGCCTCGCCTGCTGCGCCGTCGAAGGCCTGATGCAGGTTTCCGGTCCGCGTTACGACATGGAGCGCTTCGGTGTTGCTCCGCGCGCTTCGCCGCGCCAGTCTGATGTCATGATCGTCGCTGGTACGCTGACCAACAAGATGGCGCCGGCGCTCCGCAAGGTCTATGACCAGATGCCGGAGCCGCGTTACGTCATCTCGATGGGCTCCTGCGCAAACGGCGGTGGCTACTATCACTATTCCTACTCGGTCGTGCGTGGCTGCGATCGTGTCGTTCCTGTCGATATCTACGTGCCGGGCTGTCCCCCCACGGCAGAAGCGCTGCTCTACGGGGTCTTGCTTCTGCAGAAGAAGATACGGCGCACCGGAACGATTGAGCGCTAAGGGCGGAGGACTGTCATGAGTGAAGCCTTGAGCGAACTGTCGTCGTATCTCCGCGAGATGCGCGGCGATCTGATTGCCGATGCGTCCATCAGCTATGGCGAATTGAACGTAACCACGACGCCGGAAACGATTGTCGCGCTGCTGACGTTCCTGCGCGACGATCCGCGTTGCGGCTTCGTCAGCATGATCGACATTTGTGGCGTCGACTGGCCGCAGCGCGAAAAGCGTTTCGATGTCGTCTATCATCTCCTGTCGCCGAAGCAGAACCTGCGCATCCGCGTCAAGCTCGCCGTTGCCGATGGCGTATCGGTTCCGTCGGCGACGTCGGTCTACATGGGCGCCGAGTGGTTCGAGCGTGAAGCCTGGGACATGTACGGCATTCCGTTCTCCGGCCATGCCGACCTGCGCCGTCTGCTGACGGACTACGGCTTCGAAGGCCATCCGCTGCGCAAGGACTTCCCGACGACAGGTTATGTCGAGGTACGTTATGACGATGCCGCCAAGCGCGTTGTCTACGAACCCGTCGAACTGAAGCAGGAATTCCGCAATTTCGATTTCACGTCCCCGTGGGAAGGCACCGATTACGTACTTCCGGGAGACGAGAAGGCTGCGAATTGAGATGAGGCTCGACTGTCTTGAAGCCTCTCCGTTCGCCGTCTCATGCCAATTGCCAGCGCGGAGCGCGTCGCTATGACTGAACATAACGTTCGCAACTTTACGATCAACTTCGGACCGGAGCACCCGTCCGCGCACGGCGTTCTGCGTCTGGTGCTTGAACTCGATGGCGAAATCATCGAACGCGTCGATCCGCATATCGGCCTCCTGCACCGCGGCACCGAAAAGCTGATCGAATCGAAGACCTATCTTCAGGCCGTTCCTTATTTCGATCGTCTCGACTACGTCGCGCCGATGAACCAGGAGCATGCTTTCGCGCTCGCCGTCGAAAAGATGCTGAAGCTGGAAATTCCGATTCGCGGTCAGCTGATTCGAGTTCTGTACTCCGAAATTGGCCGAATCTTGTCGCACATCATGAACGTAACGACACAGGCCATGGACGTTGGCGCGATGACGCCGCCGGTCTGGGGCTTCGAAGAGCGCGAAAAGCTGATGGTGTTTTACGAGCGCGCCTGCGGCGCCCGTATGCACTCGGCCTATTTCCGTCCGGGCGGTGTCCACCAGGACATCCCGCAGGAACTGGTCGAGGATATCGGCAAGTGGTGCGATCCGTTCCTCAAGGTTCTCGACGATATCGAAGGCCTTCTGACCGACAACCGCATCTTCAAGCAGCGTAACGTCGATATCGGCGTCGTCTCGCTGGAAGACGCATGGTCCTGGGGCTTCTCGGGCGTCATGGTTCGCGGTTCCGGCGCTGCCTGGGACCTGCGCCGCTCGCAGCCCTACGAGTGCTACAACGATCTCGAATTCGACATCGCCATCGGCAAGAACGGCGACTGCTACGATCGCTATCTGATCCGCATGATCGAAATGCGCCAGTCCGTCCGCATCATGAAGCAGTGCGTCAACCGCCTGCTCGGCGATGCCAAGGTCGGCCCGGTCTCCTCGATCGACGGCAAGGTCGTTCCGCCGAAGCGTGGCGAGATGAAGCGTTCGATGGAAGCGCTGATCCACCACTTCAAGCTCTACACCGAAGGCTATCACGTTCCGGCTGGCGAAGTGTACGCGGCCGTCGAAGCGCCGAAGGGCGAGTTCGGCGTCTACGTCGTCGCCGACGGCAGCAACAAGCCCTACCGTTGCAAGATCCGCGCCCCGGGCTATGCCCACCTGCAGGCGATGGACTTCCTCTGCAAGGGCCACATGCTTGCGGACGTGACCGCCGTTCTCGGTTCGCTCGACATCGTCTTCGGCGAGGTCGACCGCTAATGAAGCTGCCGTCGCTCGTTACCGCCGTTCTCCTCCTGGCTTCTGGCGCATACGCCCAGCAAGCCGGTGGACTTGGCCCCAAGTTGGGCCAGGACGACGTGACGCCGCCGGCAAAAAACGCGTCCATGGGCGAACTTTTGTCCAAGGGCTATCAAATCAAGGCTGCAGTCCCCAACGGTGGAAAGTTCTTCGTTGTGTTCCTGCAGAAAGACCAGTCGGCCTACGCTTGCGAGATGAAGTCTCTGACCTCGTCGCAGTGTGGCGCCCTAAACTGACAAGGCGTGAGGAAGAATGTCCGTTCGTCGATTAGCCGAAGATCAATTCCAGCCTGCCGCGTTCGCCTTCAATGACGAGAACGCGGCCTGGGCGGATAAGACGATCCAAAAATACCCTGCGGGCCGTCAGCAATCCGCGGTCATTCCGCTGTTGATGCGAGCGCAGGAACAGGACGGCTGGGTCACGCGCGCGGCGATCGAAAAGGTCGCCAACATGCTCGACATGGCCTACATCCGTGTTCTCGAGGTCGCGACCTTCTACACGCAGTTCCAGCTCGGCCCGGTCGGCACACGCGCCCACATCCAGGTGTGCGGCACGACGCCTTGCATGCTGCGTGGTTCGGAAGGTTTGATGTCGGTCTGCAAGAGCAAGATCCATCACCATCCGTTCGAGCGCAATGCCGAAGGCACGCTGTCCTGGGAAGAAGTCGAATGTCTCGGGGCTTGCGTCAACGCGCCCATGGTCATGATCGGCAAGGATACCTACGAAGACCTGACGCCGGAGCGCCTGGCCGAGATCATCGACACCTTTGATGCCGGCAATGGCGCAAGCGTAACACCCGGCCCGCAGATCGACCGTCATTTCTCCTCTCCTGAGGGCGGCCCGACGTCGCTGACCGACGAAGAGCCGAAGAAGAAGGCCTCCGCCAAGAAGGTCGTCGCCGATGCTGCGACCGCAACAGTCGACGCCGCACCGGTTCCCCCGTCCGAAGCAGCCCGCGCCAAGAGCACGGACGCCGAGACCAACGCCGCGCTGAAGACGCCCGTAACGGCGCCGAAGGCCGCTGCAAAAAACGCCAAGGCCGTTGAAGAACAGCCGGGCGTAGCAGCACCGGTTCCGGCAACGGCAAAGCCGTCGCTGACGGACAAGAACCGTCCTGCCGGCATCGAAAAGCCTGCCACCCCTGACGATCTCAAGCTGATCTCGGGCGTTGGCCCGAAGATCGAAGGCACGCTGCACGAACTCGGCATCTTCACCTTCGCGCAGGTCGCGGGCTGGAAGAAGGCCGAGCGCGAGTGGGTTGATGGCTACCTGAATTTCAAGGGCCGCATCGATCGCGACGACTGGGTCAAGCAGGCCAAGGCGCTCGCCAAGGGCGGCGAAGCCGAATACATTAAAGTCTTCGGCAAGAAGCCGCGGTAAGAGGTGAAGCATGTTACAAGATAAAGATCGCATCTTTACCAATATCTACGGCCTCAAGGACAAGTCCCTGAAGGGCGCGATGAGCCGCGGCCACTGGGACGGCACCAAGCAGATCCTCGAAAAGGGTCGCGACTGGATCATCAACGAGATGAAGGCCTCCGGTCTTCGCGGTCGTGGTGGCGCAGGCTTCCCGACGGGTCTCAAGTGGTCCTTCATGCCGAAGGAAAACGACGGCCGTCCGCACTACCTCGTCGTCAACGCCGACGAATCCGAGCCCGGAACCTGCAAGGACCGTGACATCATGCGTCACGATCCCCATACGCTGATCGAAGGCTGCGTCATCGCCTCCTTCGCCATGGGCGCCAACACCGCCTACATTTACGTTCGCGGTGAATACATCCGCGAGCGCGAGGCGCTGCAGGCTGCGATCGACGAGTGCTACGATTTCGGTCTGCTCGGCAAGAACAACAAGCTTGGCTACCCGATGGACATCTTCGTCCACCACGGCGCCGGCGCTTACATCTGCGGCGAAGAAACCGCATTGCTCGAAAGCCTGGAAGGCAAGAAGGGCCAGCCGCGCCTGAAGCCGCCGTTCCCGGCCAACATGGGCCTCTACGGCTGCCCGACGACGGTCAACAACGTCGAGTCGATCGCCGTTGCTCCGACGATTCTTCGTCGTGGCGCCGGCTGGTTCTCGGCACTCGGTCGCCCGAACAACGTCGGCACCAAGCTGTTCATGCTCTCTGGTCACGTCAACAAGCCGTGCACCGTCGAAGAAGAAATGGGCATCACCTTCCGTGAGCTCGTCGACAAGCACGCCGGCGGTATCCGTGGCGGCTGGGATAACCTGCTCGCCGTCATCCCGGGCGGTGCATCGTGCCCGATCGTTCCCGCCAAGGACATGATCGACGTGCCGATGGACTTCGATGGCCTGCGCTCGGTCGGTTCGTCCTTCGGTACGGCAGCCTCGATCGTCATGGACAAGTCCACCGACGTCATCAAGGCGATCGCCCGCATCTCGGCTTTCTTCAAGCATGAGAGCTGCGGCCAGTGCACGCCGTGCCGCGAAGGTACAGGCTGGATGTGGCGCGTCATGGAGCGCATGGCCAAGGGCAACGCCCAGAAGCGCGAAATCGACATGCTCTTCGCCGTCACCAAGCAGATCGAAGGTCACACCATCTGTGCGCTCGGCGATGCTGCCGCATGGCCGGTGCAGGGTCTGATCCGCAACTTCCGTCATGAGATCGAAGCGCGCATCGATCAGTATACGGCAAGCGCCATGGATCATGGCGCGGTTCTCGAGGCTGCTGAGTAAGACGATGGCAAACGCATCCGACAGCAAGAACAAGGAAGGGGTCGCCGATTTCTCGGCCGACTTCGGCCGTCTTGCCGCCGAGATGCTGGAAAATGCCCGCGCCTTGCCGATCGCGCCGATGATGGTCAATCCGGCAGCCGCCATGGCCGCCGCGACCGCAATCGGTTTCGGCTTCTCCACGCAGATGGCCGGCGCCTTCTTCGGCGCTCTCCAGGGCGCGATGGAAGCATCGAACAAGCTGGCGGCGGTTCTCGACGAGACGCCGCCGGAAGAGCCGAAGCCCGAGATCGACGTGAAGCCGGAAAATATTCGCCCGGCCGCGCCGAAGAAGACGGCTGAACGCGTTAAGCTGGCCGTGGTTGCCGACAAGGCCGAGCCGGTGGCGAAGACGAAGACTGCAGCCGCTAAGCCGGTGCGAGGCAAGAGGGCCGATGATCTCAAGCAGATCTCAGGCGTCGGCCCGAAGCTCGAGCAGGTGCTGAACGCCAAGGGTGTTCGCACGCTTGCCGAGATCGCCGCTTGGTCGGATGCCGATGTGGCCCGCCTGGACGCGGAGCTTGGCTTTGACGGCCGCATCGCCCGCGATGGCTGGGTGGCACAGGCCAAGTTGCTGACGGCAAAGGGCCGGAAGCGGACGTGATGATGTCCGGTCGCGGATCGCGATCGGAGGAGAGACAAGACTGAGCGGCGCGGGGAGGGTCCCAATGCCGCGATGTCGCAGGCCGGTTCCCGGGCCTCGGGGGGCGGAGACGAAAATTTGGACGACACCAGTGTCAGCGGGATAAAAATCCGGCCTGGCAGTGGAAACGTTGCAGAATAGGTTTGTTTACCGGCTTCCGGTGAACGGGAAACAGGACTGAGTGACGATGGCAAAACTGAAGATTGACGGTAACGAGATCGAGGTCCCGGATCATTACACCCTCATTCAGGCGTGTGAGGAAGCCGGTGCTGAAGTTCCGCGCTTCTGCTTCCACGAACGCCTTTCGGTTGCCGGCAACTGCCGCATGTGCCTCGTCGAGGTCAAGGGTGGCCCGCCGAAGCCGCAGGCATCTTGCGCCATGGGCGTGCGCGATATCCGCGGTGGCCCGAACGGCGAATTGCCCGAGGTCTTCACAAACACGCCGATGGTCAAGAAGGCCCGCGAAGGCGTGATGGAATTCCTGCTGATCAACCATCCGCTGGATTGCCCGATCTGCGACCAGGGTGGCGAATGCGACCTGCAGGACCAGGCCATGGCTTTCGGTATCGCCGGCTCTCGTTATCAGGAAGATAAGCGCGCCGTCGAAGACAAGTACATCGGACCGCTCGTCAAGACGGTCATGAACCGTTGCATTCACTGCACGCGCTGCGTTCGCTTCACCACCGAGGTCGCCGGCATTGCCGAGCTCGGCCTGATCGGTCGTGGCGAAGACGCCGAGATCACCACCTATCTCGAGCAGGCGATGACCTCCGAGCTGCAGGGCAACGTCGTTGACCTCTGCCCGGTCGGCGCTCTGACCTCCAAGCCCTTCGCCTTCACGGCCCGTCCGTGGGAACTGAACAAGACCGAAACGATCGACGTCATGGACGCGCTCGGCTCGGCGATCCGCGTCGATACCCGTGGCCGCGAAGTCATGCGCGTCATGCCGCGCGTCAACGACCAGATCAACGAAGAGTGGATCTCCGACAAGAGCCGCTTCATCTGGGACGGCCTGAAGACGCAGCGCCTCGACAAGCCTTACGTTCGCAAGGACGGCCGTCTGCAGGTCGCAAGCTGGCCGGACGCGTTCGCAGCGATCAAGTCGGCGGTCGCCTCGACCGCTGGCGACAAGATCGGCGCCATCGCAGGTGACCTCGCTTCGGTCGAAGAGATGTACGCTCTGTCTGAACTGGTGAAGTCGCTCGGTTCCGAGAACCTCGACTGTCGCCAGGATGGGACGGCACTTGATCCGTCGCTCGGCCGCGCAAGCTACCTCTTCAACCCGACGATCGAAGGCATCGAACAGGCCGACGCGCTGCTCATCATCGGCGCCAACCCGCGCTTCGAAGCCGCAGTTCTCAACGCGCGCATCCGCAAGCGCTGGCGCCGCGGCAACTTCCCGATCGGCGTGATCGGCGAAGCCGGCGAACTGCGCTACGACTACGAATATCTCGGCGCCGGTCCCGACACGCTGAAGGATCTGGTCGACGGCAACAACAGCTTCGCCAAGGTTCTGACCGACGCGAAGAAGCCTCTCATCATCATCGGCCAGGGCGCCCTCTCGCGCGCTGATGGCTCAGGCGTTCTCGCCAGCGCCGCCAAGCTCGCAGGCACTGTCGGTGCTGTCGTCGATGGCTGGAACGGTTTCGCCGTCCTGCACACGGCTGCTGCCCGCGTCGGTGGTCTCGATCTCGGCTTCGTACCGGGCGCCAAGGGCGTCAATGCCGCCGAGATGCTGACCTCGATGGACGTTCTCTTCCTGCTCGGCGCCGATGAAATGAACTTCGAAGCCAAGAAGGCGAAGTTCACCGTCTACATCGGCTCGCATGGCGACCAGGGCGCACAGAACGCCGACGTCATCCTGCCGGCCGCCGCTTACACGGAAAAGTCGGGCACCTGGGTCAACACCGAAGGCCGCGTTCAGGTCGGCAATCGCGCAGGCTTCGCACCGGGCGATGCTCGCGAGGACTGGGCGATCATCCGCGCACTCTCCGACGTGCTCGGCAAGAAGCTGCCGTTCGACTCGCTGAGCCAGCTGCGCGCCAAGCTTTACCAGGCGTTCCCGCACTTCGCGGCCGCCGACGAGATTGCCGAAAGCGACAGCGCCAAGATTGCTGCCGTCGCCAAAAAAGCCGGCAAGATGAACAAGGCCGGCTTCGCATCGCCGGTGAAAGACTTCTATTTGACGAACCCAATCGCGCGCGCATCGGCTGTCATGGCTGAGTGCTCGGCATTGGCCCGCAACAACTTCAAAGTCGCGGCAGAGTAAGGGCAGGGGACTATGGAATCGTTTCTTTCAACATATGTCTGGCCAGGCCTCCTCATGGTCGGTCAGTCGCTTCTTGTCCTCGTCTGCTTGCTCGTCTTCATCGCCTACATCCTGTTGGCCGACCGCAAGATCTGGGCAGCCGTACAGCTGCGTCGCGGACCGAATGTGGTGGGTCCTTTCGGCCTTTTCCAGTCCTTCGCCGACCTTTTGAAGTTCGTCTTCAAGGAGCCGATCATTCCGGCTGGCGCCGACAAGGCGGTCTTCCTTCTGGCCCCGCTGGTCACCGTGCTTCTGGCACTGTCGACCTGGGCCGTGGTTCCCTTCGCTGATGGCTGGGTCATCGCCAACATCAATGTCGGCATCCTCTACATCTTCGCGATCTCGTCGCTTGAAGTGTACGGCGTCATCATGGGCGGCTGGGCTTCGAACTCGAAGTACCCGTTCCTCGGCGCGCTGCGCTCGGCGGCACAGATGGTGTCCTACGAAGTCTCGATCGGTTTCGTCATCGTCACCGTCCTGCTTTGCGTAGGTTCGCTGAACCTCACGGATATCGTTCACGCGCAGCAGAGCGGCATCGGTACGCGTCTCGGCATGCCGTCGTCCTTCCTGGACTGGCATTGGCTTGCGCTGTTCCCGATGTTCATCATCTTCTTCATCTCGGCACTGGCTGAAACCAACCGTCCGCCCTTCGACCTTCCGGAAGCTGAATCCGAACTCGTCGCCGGCTTCATGGTCGAGTATGGTTCGGCCCTCTACATGATGTTCATGCTCGGCGAATACGCGGCCATCGTCCTGATGTGCTCGCTGACGACGATCCTGTTCCTCGGAGGCTGGCTGCCCCCGGTCGACGTCTGGTTCCTGAACTGGGTTCCCGGCATCATCTGGTTCATGCTGAAGTCGTGCCTGGTGTTCTTCATGTTCGCGATGGTCAAGGCATTCGTGCCGCGCTACCGCTACGACCAGCTGATGCGCCTCGGCTGGAAGGTCTTCCTTCCGCTGTCGCTCGCCATGGTCATCATTGTTGCATTCGTGCTGAAGCTGACGGCAGGGGCATGATCATGCCGGCCCTGGTTTCCAGCAATATTGGAGGTTGAAGATGGCAGGCTTGTCCAACGCTGTCAGCTCGTTGTTCCTGAAGGAATTCATCAGCGCTTTCTGGCTGACGTTCCGTTACATTTTCAAGCAGAAGGCAACGGTGAACTATCCGTTCGAAAAGGGACCGGTCAGCCCGCGCTTCCGTGGCGAACATGCCCTGCGTCGTTATCCCAACGGCGAAGAGCGTTGCATCGCCTGCAAGCTGTGTGAGGCTATCTGTCCTGCTCAGGCGATCACCATCGAAGCCGGCCCGCGCCGCAACGATGGCACCCGCCGCACGGTCCGTTACGATATCGACATGGTGAAGTGCATCTATTGCGGCTTTTGCCAGGAGGCTTGCCCGGTCGATGCGATCGTCGAGGGCCCGAATTTCGAATTTGCAACGGAAACGCGCGAAGAGCTCTACTTCGACAAGCAGAAGCTCCTCGAGAACGGCGATCGCTGGGAGCGTGAAATCGCTCGCAACCTCGCTCTCGACGCTCCGTACCGTTGATTGAAATTGAAATGCCGGGCGGTGCTTGAAGCGTCGCCCAGTCAACATGCACCAGAGCTTCGCGGCAACCAATGCGAAGCTTCATCGGGCGGGGGGAGTACCCGGCAGCCCGTGGGAAGATGAAGAAGGCACGAACATGGGTCTGCAGGCTCTATTTTTCTATATTTTCGCCTTTATCGCGATAGCGTCGGCGTTCATGGTCATCTGGTCGAAGAACCCGGTTCACTCGGTTCTGTTCCTGATCCTGGTTTTCTTCAACGCGGCCGGTCTCTTCCTGCTGCTTGGGGCTGAATTCCTCGCGATGATCCTGCTCGTCGTTTATGTCGGCGCCGTGGCGGTTCTCTTCCTCTTCGTGGTCATGATGCTTGACATCGACTTCACGGAGCTGCGCGCGGGCGTTCTGGAATACGCGCCGATCGGCGCCCTGATCGGGGTGATCCTCGCGGCCGAGCTGATCGTCGTGGTCGGCGGCAGCGTGATCTCGCCGGAGATCGCCAAGACGGTCGCCATGCCGATCCCCGCGATCACCGAACGCACCAACACCGCCGCCCTCGGCGACGTGCTCTACACGAATTACGTCTACTTCTTCGAAATCGCCGCTCTCGTCCTGCTGGTCGCGATGATCGGGGCAATCGTGCTCACGCTCAAGCATCGCACGACGGTCAAGCGTCAGAACATCGCAAACCAGGTTGCCCGCAACCCGAAGACCGCCGTCGAGGTGATCTCGGTGAAGCCGGGGCAGGGGCTTTGAGGCAGGCGCGAGCTTAAGGAAACAACACAATGGTCATCGGACTTTCCCATTACCTGACGGTCAGCGCCATCCTCTTCACGCTCGGCGTCTTCGGCATCTTCCTCAACCGGAAGAACATCATCGTCATCCTGATGTCGATCGAGCTCATTTTGCTCGCCGTCAACATCAACATGGTCGCCTTCTCGTCGTTCCTGAACGACATCGTCGGCCAGGTCTTTGCATTGTTCATTCTGACTGTCGCTGCTGCTGAAGCGGCCATCGGTCTCGCAATTCTCGTCGTCTTCTACCGCAACCGCGGCTCCATCGCCGTGGAAGACGTCAATATGATGAAGGGCTGATAAGGCTATGTTTTTATATAAGGCTATCGTCTTTCTTCCCCTGATCGGCGCGATCATAGCCGGCCTTTTCGGCCGTGCGATCGGCGCCAAGGCGTCGGAATTCGTCACCACGGGTCTGATGATCATCGCGGCGGTCTTGTCGTGGTACGTCTTCATCACCGTCGGCATGGGCCATGTCGAAGGCGGCCCGATCAAGGTCGAGGTCCTGCGCTGGATCCAGTCCGGCGGCATCGACGTCTCCTGGTCGCTGCGCATCGACACGCTGACGTCGGTCATGCTGATCGTCGTCAACTCGGTCTCGACGCTCGTCCATCTCTATTCGATCGGGTACATGCACCATGACCCGCATCGCCCGCGCTTCTTCGCCTATCTGTCGCTCTTCACTTTCGCGATGTTGATGCTGATCACGTCGGACAACCTTGCCCAGATGTTCTTCGGCTGGGAAGGCGTGGGTCTGGCGTCCTATCTGCTGATCGGCTTCTGGTTCAAGAAGCCGTCGGCGAACGCCGCCGCCATGAAGGCCTTCATCGTCAACCGCGTTGGCGACTTCGGCTTCATCCTCGGCATCTCGAGCGTTTTCGTCCTCTTCGGCGCCATCAACTTCGACACCATCTTCGCCAATGCCGCGAGCTTCGCGCATGAAGGCGGCGAGGGCGGCGAAGTGGTCCTGAACCTCTTCGGCATGCACCTCGACAAGGCACACGCGCTGACCGGCGCCTGCCTGCTGCTGTTCATGGGCGCGATGGGTAAGTCGGCGCAGTTCCTGCTGCACACGTGGCTGCCTGACGCCATGGAAGGCCCGACACCTGTGTCGGCGCTCATCCACGCCGCGACCATGGTCACCGCCGGCGTCTTCCTCGTCGCCCGCATGTCGCCGCTGTTCGAACTGTCTCCGGATGCACTGACCGTCGTCACCATCATCGGTGCGATCACTGCCTTCTTCGCGGCCACCGTCGGCCTCGTGCAGAACGACATCAAGCGCGTCATCGCCTACTCGACCTGCTCGCAGCTCGGCTACATGTTCGTCGCTCTCGGTGTCGGCGCCTATGGCGCGGCCATCTTCCACCTGTTCACGCACGCTTTTTTCAAGGCACTGCTCTTCCTTTGCGCCGGCTCGGTCATCCACGCCGTCGATGGCGAGCAGGACATGAGAAACATGGGTGGCCTGCGTCCGCACATCAAGGTCACGTTCCTGATGATGCTGATCGGCACGCTCGCCATCACCGGCGTCGGCATTCCGTTCACGCCGTTCGGCTTCGCTGGCTTCTTCTCGAAGGACGTGATCATCGAGGCGACCTATGCATCGCATTCGCCGGTCGCTGGCTTCGCCTTCGCCATGCTGGTTATCGCGGCTCTGTTCACGAGCTTCTATTCCTGGCGCTTGATGTTCCTCACCTTCTTCAACAAGCCGCGCGCGTCGCACGAGGTCATGCACCACGTGCACGAATCGCCGCAGGTCATGCTGATCCCGCTCTATCTGCTGGCGATCGGCGCGGTCTTCGCGGGCTGGTTCTTCGAAGGGCACTTCTACGGCGAGGAATATGCGGAGTTCTGGAAGGGCGCGCTCTTCACCTCGGAGCACAACGAGCTGGTCCACGAGTTTCACCACGTTCCGGCCCTCGTAGCCCTCAGCCCCTTCATCGCCATGGTGATCGGTTTCGTGACCGCCTGGTACATGTACATCAAGTCGCCATCGACGCCGGCCGTGCTCGCACGTCAGCATCGGGTGCTCTACCAGTTCCTCTTGAACAAGTGGTACTTCGACGAGCTCTACGACTTCCTCTTCGTCCGTTCGGCAAAGGCCCTTGGCCGCTTCCTGTGGAAGAAGGGTGACGTCGGCGTCATCGACACCTACGGCCCGAACGGCATTGCCGCCCGCGTCGTCGATGTCACCAACCGCGTCGTGCGCCTGCAGAGCGGTTACCTCTATCACTACGCGTTCGCCATGCTGATCGGCGTTGCAGCGCTCGTTACCTGGATGATGCTCGGGAGTGCCCTCTGATGACCGATTGGCCTATTCTTTCCACGGTCACCTTCCTGCCGTTCGTCGGCGTGGTGCTCCTGCTTTTGATGAATGAGAACGGCCCGAACGGCCGCCGCAACGTCCTCAACATTGCCCTGTTGACGACCGTCGTGACCTTCATCCTGTCGCTCTTCATCTGGATCGGTTTCGACAATGCGAACCCGGGCTTCCAGATGATCGAGAAGCACGGCTGGCTCGGCACGGGCATCAGCTACCATCTCGGTGTCGACGGCATCTCCATGCTGTTCGTCATCCTCTCCACCTTCCTCATGCCCTTCTGCGTGCTCGCCAGCTGGTTTTCGGTGGAGAAGCGCCTGAAGGAATACATGATCGCCTTCCTGATGCTGGAAGTGATGATGGTCGGCGTCTTCGTGTCGCTCGATATCGTTCTCTTCTACGTGTTCTTCGAAGCCGGCCTGATCCCGATGTTCCTGATCATCGGCGTTTGGGGTGGCAAGGATCGCGTCTACGCCAGCTACAAGTTCTTCCTCTACACGCTGCTCGGCTCCGTGCTGATGCTGCTCGCCATCATGGCCATGTACTGGCAGGCCGGCACGACCGATATCTCGGCGCTGCTCGCCTACAAGTTCCCGCCGCACATGCAGACCTGGCTATGGCTGGCCTTCTTCGCCTCGTTCGCGGTGAAGATGCCGATGTGGCCGGTCCACACCTGGCTTCCCGACGCCCACGTTCAGGCGCCGACGGCCGGTTCCGTCATCCTGGCGGGCGTTCTCCTGAAGCTCGGCGGCTACGGCCTCATCCGCTTCTCGCTCGGCATGTTCCCTGTTGCTTCCGATTTCTTCGCGCCCATGGTCTTCGCCATGTCCGTCATCGCCATCATCTACACCTCGCTGGTGGCGCTGATGCAGGAAGACATCAAGAAGCTGATCGCCTACTCATCGGTTGCCCACATGGGCTACGTGACGATGGGTATCTTCGCAGCCAACGCGCAGGGTCTGCAGGGTTCGATCTTCCAGATGCTGTCGCACGGCATCGTCTCGGGCGCGCTCTTCCTCTGTGTCGGCGTGGTCTATGACCGCACCCACACCCGCGAGATCGCGGCCTATGGCGGCCTCGTCAACAACATGCCGAAATATGCTGTTGCGATGATGGTCTTCACCATGGCGAACGTCGGTCTTCCCGGCACCTCGGGCTTCATCGGCGAATTTCTGACGCTGATCGGTGTCTTCCGGGTCAACAGCTGGGTTGCGCTCTTTGCCGCCACCGGCGTCATCCTCTCGGCCGCTTACGCGCTCTGGCTCTATCGCCGGGTGATCTTCGGCACGCTGGACAAGGAAAAGCTCAAGGCTCTCCTCGACCTGTCGCCGCGCGAGCAGCTGATCCTCTACCCGCTGATTGCTCTGACGATCTTCTTCGGCGTCTATCCGGCTCCGGTCTTCGATGTGACCGCTGCCTCCGTCGACCATCTGATCAACAGCTATTCGGCCGCAGTCCAGGCAGCGCATGACGTCGCGCTGTCGATGAAATGATGACGGGACTTTTGTGATATGACCTCTGAAACACTACTCGCAAGCCTGCATCTTTCGATACCGGAACTGATCCTCGCGATCGGCTCTCTGGTCCTGCTGATGATCGGCGTATTCTCGGGAGAGCGCTCCGGCCGCATGGTCAGCGTTCTCGCGATCATCCTTTTGGCAGTCGCGGCCCTCTGGCTGGTCTTCGCTCCGAGCGAAGGCCTTGCCTATGGCGGCGTCTTCCTGGCTGATGGCTTCGGCCGCTTCATGAAGGTGACGGCTCTGGTCGGCTCCATCGTGGCGCTGTTCATGTCGCTCGGCCTTGCCAGGGAAAACCAGATCGACAAGTTCGAGTTCCCGGTTCTGATCGTGCTCTGCACGCTCGGCATCCTGCTGATGATCTCGGCCAACGACCTGATCTCGCTCTACCTCGGCCTCGAGCTGCAGTCGCTCGCGATCTACGTCATCGCCGCGATCAACCGCGACAGCGTCAAGTCGACGGAAGCTGGCCTCAAGTATTTCGTGCTCGGCGCTCTGTCGTCAGGCATGCTGCTCTACGGCATGTCGCTGGTCTATGGCTTCACCGGCCACACCCACTTCGCCGATATCGCCCAGGCGCTGACGGTGGATGGCGCGCGCTCGCTCGGCCTGATCTTCGGTCTGGTCTTCATCCTCGCCGGCATCGCATTCAAGATCTCGGCCGTTCCGTTCCACATGTGGACGCCTGACGTATACGAAGGTGCGCCGACCCCGGTCACGGCCTTCCTGGCAAGCGCGCCTAAGATCGCCGCCATGGCCATGATGACGCGTATCGTCATCACCGCCTTCCAGCCCGTCATGGCGGACTGGCAGCAGGTCGTGGTATTCATCTCGATCGCCTCGATGCTGCTCGGTTCTTTCGCCGCGATCGGCCAGAAGAACATCAAGCGACTGATGGCCTATTCTTCGATCGGTCACATGGGCTACGCGCTGGTCGGTCTTGCCGCCGGCTCGCAGACGGGCGTTTCGGGCGTCATGCTCTACATGCTGATCTACATGGTCATGACGCTGGGCTCCTTCGCGATCATCATGTCGATGCGCCGCAAGGATGGCACCGTCGTTGAAAACGTGGCCGATCTCGCAGGCCTGTCGACCACCAATCCGATGATGGCGACGGTTCTCACCATCCTGATGTTCTCGCTGGCCGGTATTCCGCCGCTGGCTGGCTTCTTCGGGAAGTACTTCGTCTTCGTCGCCGCCATCGAAGCCAAGCTCTATGCGCTTGCCATCATCGGCGTCCTCGCATCGGTTGTCGGCGCCTACTACTATCTGCGCGTCATCAAGCTGATGTGGTTCGATGAAGCCACCGGCGAATTCGCCCGCGTCTCCGGCTCGCTGCGCCTCGTCTTCGGCGTCTCCGGCCTGTTCGTTCTCGCCTATGTGCTCATCGGCGGTCCGATCGGTGGTGCGGCCGAACTCGCAGCCGCGACGCTGTTCTGATGAGCTTCGACCCACGGCGCTTGAAGTCGCTCGACGACTTCAGGCACGAGGCTCTGTCGGAGACATTGTCCACCAATAGCGAATGCCTTGCCCGGGCCCGGGCAGGGGATGCTGGTCGCCTCTGGGTGACCGCGGAAAGACAGACCGGCGGCCGCGGCCGCCGTGGTCGTCCTTGGGTGTCTGAACCCGGCAACCTCTACGCCTCTCTTCTCTTGATCGATCCCGCGCCGATGGAGCGCATCTCGTCCCTGCCGCTGGCGATCGCGGTGGCCGTGCACGAGGCGGTGCGGATGGTGCTGCCTCCGAGTGCCGAGCCGCTCGAGGTGAAGTGGCCCAACGACATCCTGATCGGCCGCAAGAAGACATGCGGCATCCTCATGGAGGGCGAGGCCCTGGCCGACGGCCGCTACGCCCTTGTCATAGGCATCGGCATCAACGTCGCCTTCATGCCCGACAATCCGCTCTATCCCGTGACCTGCCTGCGAGAGCAGGGAAGTTCGGCCTCTCCACAGGAACTCTTCGCGCACCTGTTCGCATCCATGGCCGATGTGCTATCAGCGTGGGACCGCGGCCGCGGTATTCGCGATATCACCGCCCGTTGGCGCGATGTGGCTTGCGGTATTGGCGAAAAGATAACCGTGAATCTGCCGGACCGTTCGATTTCCGGCCACTTCAGCGGAATTGATGATAATGGCCTGTTGCTGCTCGATACGGGGGCAGGCAGGATGATGACGATCGCCGCCGGCGACGTCTTCTTTGGATGATTGGAAAAACAAGCAGTATGGCGAAGCAGGACGAACTGGTATTTCTGCCTTTGGGCGGCGTTGGCGAGATCGGTATGAATCTCGCCCTTTACGGCTATGGCCCGTCCGCGCATCGCCAGTGGATCATGGTCGACTGCGGCGTGACCTTCCCGGGTCCCGATCTGCCGGGAGTAGATCTGGTTCTGCCCGATATTCGCTTCCTCGCCAAGGAACGCAAGAACCTGAAGGCGATCTTCATCACCCACGCGCATGAGGATCACTATGGCGCGCTGGCCGATCTGTGGCCGGGCCTCAATGTTCCCGTCTACGCGTCGGGCTTCACGGCGGGGCTGCTGGAAGCCAAGCGCAACTACGAAAAATCGACGATGGTCGAAATCCCGATCACGCCCTTCACAGCAGGGACAGTGGTCAATGTCGGCCCCTTCAGCGTCGAAGGCGTGGCCGTCAATCACTCGATCCCCGAGCCGATGTCGCTGATGATCCGCACGCCCTTGGGCAACGTCATCCACACCGGTGACTGGAAGATCGACCACGAACCGTCGCTCGGCCCGCTGACCGATGAGGCACGCTTCCGCCAGCTTGGCGATGAAGGCGTGCTCGCCTTGATGTGCGATTCGACCAATGCGCTCCGCGACGGCGTCTCGCCGTCCGAAAAGGACGTCTCTGAAAGCCTGCGCAAGATCATCGAGAATGCCGAAGGTCGCGTCGCGATCACCACCTTCTCCTCGAACGTCGGCCGTATCCGCACCGTGGCTGAAGCCGCCGAAGCCGCCGGACGCGAAGTCCTGCTGCTCGGCAGCTCGCTGAAGCGGGTCGTCAACGTCTCCCGCGATCTCGGCCTGCTCGATGGCATCAAGCCGTTCATCGCCGAAGAGGAGTACGGTTATATTCCGCGCGAAAACGTCGTCGTCATCCTCACCGGCAGCCAGGGCGAGCCGCGCGCAGCGCTTGCCAAGCTCTCGCGTGACGAGATGCGCAACGTGGCGCTTGCGGCCGGCGATACGGTCGTCTTTTCCTCGCGAGCCATCCCGGGCAACGAGAAGGCCATTCAGGACATCAAGAACGGCCTCGTCGAGCAGGGCGTTCACATCATCACGGATAGTGAGGCGCTCGTTCACGTCTCCGGCCACCCGCGCCGCAACGAACTGCAGAAGATGTACGAACTGACACGGCCGACCGTCGTCGTTCCCGTGCACGGCGAAGCCACGCATCTGACCGCCCACAAGGAACTCGCGGAGCAATCCGGCATCTCCACCGTTCCGCGCGTGCGCAACGGCGATGTCCTCCGCCTGGCGCCCGGTACGGTGGAAGTGATCGACGAAGCCCCGCATGGCCGTATCTTCAAGGACGGCACGCTGATCGGCGATTTCGACGAAATGGGTATCGGCGACCGCAAGAAGCTCTCCTATGTCGGGCATGTCGCGCTGAACGTCGTGATCGACGCCCGCTTCGATATCATCGGCGAGCCCGACATGGTGGCGATCGGCCTGCCTGTGTATGACGATGAAGGCGATGAGTTCGAGGACACGCTCTATGACGCCGCGCTGAGCGCCTTCGAGAGCATTCCGCGCGCGCGCCGCAAGGATCTGGACCTGCTGCAGGAATCGATGCGTCGGGCGGTTCGCTCGACGGCCAACCAGATCTGGGGCAAGAAGCCGCTGGTCACCGTGTTCGTCACCAAGGTCTGACCCTATGCTCGGCCGCGTCAACCATGTCGCCATTGCCGTTCCCGATCTCGCAGCCGCCACGGCCGCATATCGGGACATGCTGGGCGCCACGGTATCGGCGGCCGAGGCATTGCCGGAACACGGCGTCACTGTCGTTTTCGTCGAACTGCCGAATACCAAAGTCGAACTGCTTGAGCCGCTCGGCCCGCAATCTCCGATAGCGGCCTTCCTGGAGAAGAACCCGTCCGGCGGCATGCATCACATCTGTTATGAGGTGGCCGACATCATCGCGGCCCGCGACCAGATGCTGGCCGCCGGGGCGAGGGTGCTTGGCAACGGCGAGCCGAAGATCGGCGCCCACGGCAAGCCCGTGCTGTTCCTGCATCCAAAGGATTTCTTCGGCACGCTGATCGAGCTCGAGCAGGTCTGATCGGCTGCGGCAGAGTGACCCAAACGTCGCCAAGACTGGACAAGCCCCTCAACACCACTTTGTATCGTCGCTGTTCCGTCTTATAAGGGCGATGGCCCGATGCGGCCGCTTGGGTGGGAGATCTTATGCTGCAGACATTTCTACAGGGCTTTGCCGTCTACTTCATCGTCTGGTGGATGACGCTCTTTGCCGTCTTGCCGATCGGCTTGCGGACGCAGGCGGAGGACGACGATATCGTGCCCGGCACCGTGCATAGCGCACCAACGCGTTTTCGGCCGCTCTTCACCTTCTCGCTGACGACGCTGGTCTCCGCCGTCATCTACACCCTCTGGTATGTCTCTTCGACCTATTTCGGCTGGGGCTTCGACGCCCTCCCGCAGATCGGTCCATCATTTTCGAATGTTTGAGAGCGCTTAAGGGCGTTTGCTCAGCAATTGAGCAGATGCGAGCGAAGGCGCGTCATACGCGTGTCATCAAGTTGCGGCATGCAGGTGCCGTAACGGAATGGGCAGCTTACGTTGCGGAAGATGGGCGTTTCGAGCGAGGGACGCGGTGTCAAAAAGCCAAAAAAAAACAAGGCTAAAAGCCTTGTTTTAAGTATCGCGTGATCCTTAACCGTTACCGGGGCTGCGACAAGCGCGCCTAAGATCTGATCCTCCCAAGACTTGACCGCGAAAATGGTAGGGATTTGAACTCCCTGCCTGTTTTGTGGGCTAAAGCTAGCTCAAAGATTGTGCTTTGTCATCAGATTTTTTTGCATTTTTGCTACACTCGAGTAAATTTTTTCTGTTGATAAGAGTTTCGCGCAAGTCATTATAATTTCGCCGCTTTCTTGGTTTCTTCGGTTTGCGGGCTCCAACTTGCTCTAAGAGAAGCCTGTGGAAATCCCTCGCGGGTTTCCTTCCTGCCGCGAAGCGGTTATGAACGCTGCCAACATTGTGATTGCCTTCGATTCCGCTATTTGGCGGCGTCTCAACAGCTCTGGAATTCGCCATGCGTCTGTCTCGCTACTTCATGCCCATCCTCAAGGAAAACCCCAAGGAGGCTGAAATCGTCTCCCACCGGTTGATGCTGCGCGCCGGCATGATCCGGCAGCAGTCGCAGGGGATCTACTCCTGGCTGCCGCTGGGCAAGCGCGTGCTCGACAAGGTCAACAACATCATCCGCGAGGAGCAGAACCGCTCCGGCGCCATCGAGCTGTCGATGCCGACCCTGCAGTCGGCCGAGCTCTGGCAGGAAAGCGGCCGCTACGACGCCTACGGCAAGGAGATGCTGCGCATCAAGGACCGCCAGGACCGTCCGATGCTGTACGGCCCGACCAACGAAGAAATGGTCACCGATATTTTCCGGTCTTCGGTCAAGTCTTACAAGGACTTGCCGCTCAACCTCTATCACATCCAGCTGAAGTTCCGCGACGAAATCCGTCCGCGCTTCGGCACCATGCGCTCGCGCGAATTCATGATGAAGGACGCCTATTCCTTCGACATGACCCGCGAAGGCGCCGAGCATTCCTACAAGAAGATGTTCGCGGCCTATCTGCGCACCTTCGATCGTCTCGGCCTGCGCGCCATTCCCATGCGCGCTGACACCGGCCCGATCGGCGGCGATCTCAGCCACGAGTTCATCATCCTTGCCGACACCGGTGAATCGGAAGTCTACAGCCACAAGGATTTCGTGAATTTCGATATCCCCTCGGTCGACACCAACTTCGACGACGTCGCCGGTCTGGATGCGATCTTCAAGAAGTGGACCTCGGTTTACGCCGCCACCTCCGAGATGCACGACGAAGCCGCTTTCGACGCCATCCCCGAGAGCGATCGCCTGTCCGCACGCGGAATTGAAGTCGGCCATATCTTCTACTTCGGCACGAAATATTCCGAGCCGATGGGCGCGAAGGTGCAGGGACCGGATGGCAAGGAACACGCCGTCCACATGGGTTCGTACGGTATCGGCCCGACACGCCTTGTTCCCGCCATCATCGAAGCATCGCATGACGAGAACGGAATCATCTGGCCGGCCTCGGTCGCGCCTTTCGATGTCGTCGTGATCAACATGAAGGCCGGCGACGCCGCTTGCGACGCAGCCTGCGAGAAGATCTACGCCGAGCTCTCCAAGGCCGGCGTCGATGTTCTCTATGACGATACCGACGATCGCGCCGGCACCAAGTTCGCGACTGCGGACCTGATCGGTGTGCCCGTACAGATCATCGCCGGCCCGCGCGCGGTCGCGAACGGCGAAGTGGAAGTCAAGGACCGCAAGACTGGCGCCCGCGAAACGATGACCATCGACGCGGCAATCAATAAGCTCTTGGGCTAAGAAAAGGCGGGAGGCGAAATGGCAGACGCAGCGGTGAGCCAGCAGGGATCCAAATCCGGCTCGGCTGCGGCCAGCAGGCCATTTTCCGCTTTCGAGCGACTTGTGGCGTGGCGCTATCTGCGCGCACGCCGCAAGGAAGCCTTCATCTCGGTGATCGCAGGCTTCTCTTTCATCGGCATCATGCTCGGCGTCGCGACGCTGATCATCGTCATGGCCGTGATGAACGGTTTCCGCACCGAGCTGATCTCGCGCATCCTCGGCATCAACGGCCACATGATCGTGCAGCCGGTCGATGGTCCGTTCACGGATTATCCGGCGCTGACCGATCGCCTGGGCGCCGTGCCCGGCATCAAGGTGGCGCTGCCGCTCGTGGAAGGCCAGACGCTGGCCTCCGGTGCCGGCGGTGCCGGCACCGGCGCGCTGGTTCGCGGCATCCGCGCCGAAGACCTGAGCAAGGTGAAAACCGTCTCCGACAACATCAAGTCCGGCGACCTCGTCGGCTTTGCCGCCGGCCAAGGCGTTCTCATCGGCTCGCGCATGGCGGATCAGCTGGGACTGCAGGCGGGTGACAATATTACGCTGATATCACCGGAAGGTGACGTGACGCCGATGGGCATCAATCCGCGCGTCAAATCCTACAAGGTCTCGGGCATCTTCGAGATCGGCATGTCGGAATATGACGCGACGATCATCTATATGCCGCTCGAGGAAGCACAGCTCTATTTCAACGCCGAAGGGCTGGTGCAGTCGATCGAGCTCTATGTCGACAATCCCGACAATATCGATGAGCTCCGCCCCAAGGTAGAGGCCGCAGCCGGCCGCCAGATCGCGATCACCGACTGGCGCCAGCGCAACCAGACCTTCTTCTCAGCGCTGCAGGTCGAGCGCAACGTCATGTTCATGATCCTGACGCTGATCGTTCTCGTGGCCGCCCTGAACATCATCTCCGGCCTCATAATGCTGGTGAAGGACAAGGGCAGCGATATCGCGATCCTGAGAACCATGGGCGCGAGTTCCGGCGCCATCATGCGGATATTCTTCATGACAGGCGCCGCGATCGGCCTGGTCGGCACCTTCGCCGGCGTGCTGCTCGGCGTTATCGTCTGTATCAATATCGAGAAGATCCGCGCGTTCTTCTCCTGGCTGTCGGGTACGGTGCTGTTCGACCCGCAGCTCTACTTCCTCAGCCAGCTGCCGGCCAAGATGGAGGTCGGCGAAACGGTCTCCGTCGTCGTCATGGCGCTGACGCTGTCTTTCTTCGCGACAATCTTCCCCGCATGGCGCGCTTCCAAGCTCGATCCCGTGCAGGCCCTGCGCTACGAATAAGGAATGCTGATTACATGAAGCGGAATACCGTTCTCAAGCTTTCCGGCGTCGAGCGTCACTATGGCCAGGGAGAGACCCAGCTTTCGATCCTCAAGAAGGCCGACCTGACCATCAACAGCGGCGAGATCGTCGCGCTTGTGGCGCCGTCGGGCACCGGCAAGTCGACCCTGCTGCATCTGGCGGGCCTGCTCGAGCATCCCGATGGCGGCGAAGTCACCATCAGCGGCAATGCCTGCAATGGCCTCTCGGACGACAAGCGTACGGCGATCCGCCGCAGCGAGATCGGCTTCGTCTACCAGTTCCACCACCTGCTTCCCGAATTCTCGGCGCTTGAAAACATCATGATGCCGCAGATGATCGCCGGCCTGCCGCGCAACGAAGCCAAGGTGCGGGCAGGGCAGTTGCTCGACTACATGCGCATCGGCCACCGCGGCGCCCATCGCCCCGGCGAATTGTCTGGTGGTGAACAGCAGCGCGTGGCGATCGCCCGCGCCGTCGCCAACGCGCCGAGCCTCCTGCTCGCCGACGAACCAACAGGCAACCTCGACCCCGAGACGGCGAGCTATGTCTTCGAAGCCCTGGAGGCCTTGGTGCGCCAGTCCGGCCTCGCGGCGCTGATCGCCACCCACAACCACGAGCTCGCGGCCCGCATGGACCGCCGCGTCACCATCGCCGACGGCAAGGTCGTGGATTTCTGAGATTTCACTGTCGGGTCAGGACCAGTCTAGCCGCCGCAGATCGACTGCCCGGTTTCGTCCTTCCAGTCGGCAATCGTGATCGTGCGCGCCTCGGCCTTCGCATCCTTGCCGTCCCGCTGCAGCTTGCCGGTGAGCGCATTGTAGTCGCACGAGCCGCCGCCATCGGGATTTAGCGTATCGTAATGGCTGTAGGTGTAGCCAGCGACGACGAACTGGTTGTTGCGGTAAGCAAGCGTCAGCGTCTGCTCCCACCGGTCGCGGCCGATGGCGCTGTTCTGCGAGTGGATGGCTATCGAGCTCTTGCCTGCCGCCTTGATCGACGGCTCCTGGCCGTAAATCCCTTCAGCCACCGTGGTTCCCCAGATCTTGCCGGGTGCGCTGGTCGTAAGCCGCAACAGGTCGTGGTCATCCCGCAGATAGATGTAGACGCCAAGCTGGTCGTCGGCGGCATCATCTGGGGCCTCGGCGAGCAGCGCCAGATCCGGCTTCCCGTCGCCGTTCCAGTCGCCGACGGCCGCATCGACGATGCGCGCGGGATCAGGATCCGCGCCGAAGGCCGCGTTGGCCGAAAGCAGGACTGCCACAAAGATGAATCGCCGCATGCTCGTCTCCCGTTTGCCGTTAACCAAACAGAAAACAATCCTGTTGACAACGGAACAAGAGAGGAACAAAATAAAAACATAAGAGCACAGGAGAGCCAAATGACTGACATGATCCGCGATATCGCAGCATTCACCTCCATCGCAATGTTCATTGCCAGCTTCTCTTTGATCTGCATGGCAATGTAAGAATAACGGGGACCGCATGACTGTCATGCGGTCCGATAGTACCCGTCTCTCTGGACATCGGCGTCCCCAAATCCGACAATGCATCCGATTCATACGGATGCGCGGAAAGGCATATCATGGCGGGCACTGAAAACGGCGCGAGCGACTTCATCGGCGGTACGCCGGGCTTCGTTCACCTGCGTGTGCACTCCGCCTTTTCGCTGCTTGAGGGGGCGTTGCCGCTCAAGAAGATCCTCTACAAGGTATCGGGCGATAGCCAGCCGGCGATCGCCATCACCGATACCAACAATCTATTCGTCGCACTGGAATTTGCGCAGAAGTCGATGGACGAGGGCCTGCAGCCGATTATCGGCTGCCAGGTCTCCATCGATATGGAAGACGGGCTTGAGACCGAGCGGCGCGGCGGCCAGCAACAGCTGGCGAAACTGCCGTCGATCGTGCTTCTGTCCGCCACCGACGCCGGCTATGAGCGGCTAGTGGATCTCGTCAGCCGCGCCTATCTCGGCGGCGAGGGAGGCGGGCAGGCGGTCCACATCAAGGCGTCGTGGCTGGACGAGCTCGGCACCGAGGGGCTGATCGCGCTGACCGGCGCATCGACCGGTCCGATCGATATGCCACTGAAAGATGGGCACATCGCGCCGGCGACCGCGCGCTTGCTGTCTCTGAAGGACAAGTTCGGCGACCGGCTCTACATGGAGCTTCAGCGCCAGGGCACCTACGACAAGCGCCACGAGCAGCGTGTGATCGGCCTTGCCTATGAGCACGAGATCCCGCTCGTCGCGACCAACGAAGCCTTCTTCCCGACCCGCGACGATTATGACGCGCACGACGCGCTGATGGCCGTTGCGCACAACGCCATCGTCTCCGACGACACGCGTTTTCGCCTGACGCCGGATCACTATCTGAAGAGCCGCGCCGAGATGGTGAAGCTTTTCGCCGATCTGCCCGAGGCGCTCGAGAACACGGTGGAAATCGCCCGTCGCTGCTCCTTCGTCCTGAAGACCCGCAAACCGATCCTCCCGCGCTTCACCGGCGCCACGGCTGATCCTGAAGAGGCGGAGCGCGCCGAATCGCTGGAACTTCGCCGCCAGGCAGTCGAAGGCTTGGACATGCGCCTCGCAACGCTCGGCATGTCGGCGGGCTACGAGGAGAAGGATTACCGCGACCGCCTGGAATTCGAGCTCAGCGTTATCGAGCGCATGAAATTCCCGGGCTACTTCCTGATCGTTGCCGACTTCATCAAGTGGGCGAAGCTGCAGGATATTCCTGTCGGCCCCGGCCGTGGCTCCGGCGCGGGCTCGCTTGTCGCCTACGCGCTGACGATCACCGACGTCGATCCGCTGCGCTTCTCGCTGCTCTTCGAACGCTTCCTCAATCCGGAACGCGTCTCGATGCCCGACTTCGATATCGACTTTTGCCAGGATCGCCGCGAAGAGGTGATCCGCTACGTGCAGAAGAAATACGGCCGCGAGCAGGTGGCGCAGATCATCACCTTCGGTTCGCTACAGGCGCGCGCCGCCCTTCGCGACGTCGGCCGCGTGCTTGAAATGCCCTACGGCCAGGTCGACAAGATCTGCAAGCTGGTGCCGAACAATCCGGCCAACCCCACGCCGCTGTCGAAGGCGATCGAGGAAGAGCCGAAACTGCAGGAAGAGGCCGACAAGGAGCCCGTCGTCGCCCGTCTGCTCGATATCGCCCAGAAGATCGAAGGTCTCTACCGTCACGCGTCGACCCACGCCGCCGGCATCGTCATCGGCGACCGCCCACTGTCGAAGCTGGTGCCGATGTACCGAGACCCGCGCTCCGACATGCCGGTCACCCAGTTCAACATGAAGTGGGTCGAGCAGGCTGGTCTCGTCAAGTTCGACTTCCTCGGCCTGAAGACGCTGACGACGCTAAAGGTCGCCGTCGATTTCGTCGCCAAGCGCGGCATCAAGGTTGATCTCGCCGCGATCCCGCTCGATGACAAGCTGACCTACGAGATGCTGTCGCGCGGCGAAACGGTCGGCGTGTTTCAGGTGGAAAGTGCCGGCATGCGCAAGGCGTTGATCGGCATGCGGCCGGACTGCATCGAGGACATCATCGCGCTCGTGGCGCTGTATCGTCCGGGTCCGATGGAAAACATCCCGACCTACAATGCCCGCAAGCATGGCGAGGAAGAGCTCGAATCGATCCATCCGACCATCGATTACCTGCTGAAGGAGACGCAAGGCGTTATCGTCTACCAGGAGCAGGTCATGCAGATCGCTCAGGTGCTGTCGGGCTATTCGCTCGGCGAGGCCGATCTTCTGCGCCGCGCCATGGGTAAGAAGATCAAGGCGGAGATGGACCAGCAGCGCGAGCGCTTCGTCGTCGGCGCCGTCAAGAACGGCGTGTCGAAGCCGCAGGCCGATAACATCTTCGAGCTTCTGGCGAAGTTCGCCAACTACGGCTTCAACAAGTCGCACGCCGCAGCCTACGCCATCGTCTCCTACCAGACCGCCTACATGAAGGCGCATTATCCGGTCGAGTTCCTCGCCGCCTCGATGACGCTCGACATGTCGAACACCGAAAAGGTCAACGACTTCCGCCAGGATGCCAAGCGCCTCGATATCGAGGTGATCGCGCCCTCCGTGCAGACCTCGTTCCGCCACTTTCAGACCGGCGACAACCGCATCTATTACGCGCTGGCGGCGCTGAAGGGTGTCGGCGAATCGGCCGTCGATCATATCGTCGAGGTGCGCGGCGACACGCCGTTCGCCAGCCTTGAGGATTTCTGCTTGCGCATCGATCCCAAGCAGGTCAACCGGCGCGTGCTGGAAAGCCTGATCTTCGCCGGCGCCTTCGATTGCTTCGATCTCGATCGCGCCCAGCTTTCGGGCGGCATCGATCGCATCATGGGCTATGCCCAGCGCGCCCAGGAAAACAAGCTGAGCGGCCAGTCGGATATCTTCGGCGGCGTGTTGTCATCGGGCCCGGAAAAGATCTCGATGCCGCCTTTCTCGCCTTGGCTGCCCTCGGAGCGCCTGCTCAAGGAATTCCAGGTCCTAGGTTTCTACCTGACGGCCCATCCGCTCGATAGCTACAGCAGCGTGCTGGAGAAGATGCGCGTCCAGACCTTCGGCGATTTCGCGGCCGCCGTGAAGCAGGGCGCCAGCAATGCGCGCCTTGCCGGCACCGTCATTTCCAAGCAGGAGCGCAAGACGCGCACCGGCAACAAGATGGGCATCATCGTCTTCTCGGATTCATCCGGCCAGTTTGAAGCGGTACTCTTCTCGGAGATGCTGAACCAATATCGCGACATGCTGGAATCGGGAAAATCCTTCGTCATTACCGCCACCGGCGAAGAGCGGCCGGAGGGCATTGGCCTCCGCATCCAGACGATCCAGTCGCTGGAAGAGAAGTCGCTGCAGATGCAGAAGGCGCTCCGCGTCTATGTCCGCGATTCCGGTCCGTTGCGCGCCGTTGCCGCCCATCTCAATGCCAGGGGCGACGGCCTCGTCTCCTTCATCGTCATCAAGGAAGATGGCAAGCGCGAGATCGAGGTGGAGTTGGCGCAGAAATACCGGATCACGCCCGAAATCGCCGCCGCCATGCGCTCGGCCCCGGGGGTGATCGATGTGGAACTCGTCTAACCGCGCGTCAGCGTGATGAAGTCGGTGCCCTGACCGGTCTCCGGGCCGACGCCGGTGTCGGAGATCGTCAGTGTCGATCCCGGCGTCAGCATGGAGTCGATCCGTTGCCGGGTGTCATCAGGAATGGTGATCCGGCCGAGCGCGTTCAGGATCGGCGTGCCAGAGATGATCGAGCTTTCCATCGTGCTGATGCCCAGCCGCTTCATCGTCTGGCTGGTCAAGGTGTTGGGCAGCGTCACGCCCAGCCACTCGGTGGTGCCGTCTTCGAAATTCACCTCGTGCGCGCTGAAGAAATGCGTCCCGAGGGCCAGTTCCGGTTGGGCGATCGTCACCGGCGCCTCGAATACCTGCTGGAATCCCTGCCGCACCATGATCACGCCATTCGGCGGCTCGCCCTTGCCAGCGGCGCTATAGACCGCGCGTAGCAGGTCGTCACTGATGAGTGACTTGGCGGCATCAGGGCTCATCGGATGCTGCTTCTTGAACTCGCCGATCGCCTGAACCGTCGCCGGCCCGAGATAGCCGTCGGCGTTGCCGACGGCAAATCCAAGCTCGGCGAGATAGGTCTGCAGGTCGATGATCGTCTCGCGCTGCGCCCGGCGGGTGATCAGGATCTTCACCGGCTGGTCGTTGACGGGCGCCACGATCGGCTGCACCTGCAGCCGCGGCATCGCCACCTCGTTCATCGCCACCTGCACCGGCAGCGAGCCGATGGCCGGCCGGAGTTCGACGTCGGACAAAAGCGGCGCCGGAGGTGGCGCGTGTGGGCTGAACAGCAGCGGATGATCGACCGGCTCCGGCGCAAGCTGCGCATCGGTGATGATCACGGGCACGCCCATCTCGGTCATCTTGTAGAGCTGTTTTGCAAATGCGTCGGGCATGCGCACGCAGCCGTGCGAGGCGGGATAGCGCGGCACGGAATTCGACTGGTGGAGCGCAATGCCCGACCACGTCAGCCGCTGCATGAACGGCATCGGCGCGCCCGAATAGATGTTGGATTCGTGGTAGGTCTGCTTCTCGATCACCGAGAAGATGCCGCTCGGCGTGGTGTGGCCGGACTTGCCGCTCGATATCTTCGACGTGGCGATGACATCGGCGCCGTCATAGACGGCCAGAGACTGCTTGCTCTTTGAAACGAAGATCTGCAGCGCCCGCGCGTCCGTGGCGAACGCGGGGTGCACGAGGGCGGTGGCCGACAGCAAGCCGAGCCCGAAGACGAGACGCGAGAACATTTGAACCCAACCGATACGCAATACTACAGGCCGGAGGGTAATGCTCGAAACTTAAGGAATATTTGAAATGAGCGACCCCGAGTAGGGCTCACATATTATTGATTGCGCTTGCTTCCGAACGTATAGCCGGTCTCGACCGTACCCTTGCCGAACTTGTCGCGCAGCTTGTCCATAGCGGCCTCGGCAGCGGCACGTCGCCCGGATTGAACGTCGATCAGGTCGGGCGGATCGGCGCGCGTGGGGTCGCAAAGGTCGGTTACGCCGATACCGATCAGCCGGAACTTGGTTCCGTCGGTTTCTTTCTGCAGCAGTTCGATGCCGGTGCGGAAGATCCGGTCGGCAAGCTGCGTCGGGTCCTCCAGCTTGCGGTTGCGCGTGCGCGACTTGAAGTCCGCCGTCTTCATCTTCAGAACGACCGTGTGGCCGGCGATATCGCCCTTCTTCAGGCGCCAGGCGACTTTCTCGGAGAGATTGCGCAGCACCGGAACGAGTTCCTCATATCGCCAGATGTCGTCGAAGAAGGTCGTCTCGGCCGAAACGCTCTTGGCGGGATCGTTGAGGTGCACATCGCGGTCATCGATCCCGCGTGATAGCCGCGACAGCCGCTGCCCCATGGTGCCGTAGCGGCGCATCAGGTCTGTCTCGTCCATGGTCTGCAACTGGCCGATGGTGCGGATTCCGTCGGCCTCCAGCGTCGCGGCGAAGGCCTTTCCCACGCCCCAGATCGTCGTCACCGGACGCGGCGCCAGAAACGAAACCGCTTCCTCGCGACCGATCACCGAGAATCCACGCGGCTTCTGCAGGTCGGAGGCAACCTTCGCCAGGAACTTGCAATAGGAGAGCCCGATCGAAACGGTGATTCCGATCTCCTTCTCGACACGGCGGGCGAACTTCGCCAGCGTGCGCGCCGGCGGGTCGTTGTGCAGCCGCTCCGTGCCGCCGAGTTCCAGAAACGCCTCGTCGATCGATAGCGGCTGAACCAGCGGCGTCAGCTCCTGCATCATCGCCCGCACCTCACGGCCGACCTTGACGTATTTCTCCATGTTGGGAGGGATCACCACCGCCTGCGGGCAGGCCTCAAGCGCCTTGAACATCGGCATGGCCGAGCGCACGCCGTAGATCCGCGCCACATAACAGGCTGTCGACACCACGCCGCGTTTTCCCCCACCGATGATGACGGGCTTGTCGGCCAGCTCGGGATTGTCGCGCTTCTCGACGGAGGCATAGAAGGCATCGCAGTCGATATGCGCGAGCGTCAGGCCGTAGAGCTCGTCGTGGCGAACGAGGCGGGGGCTGCCGCAGGCAGCACAGCGTCGCCCCTCCGCCTTCTGCTCGGCAAGGCAGTCGCGACAGAAGCCGGGTGTCTTGGCAGGATTGGCGGTCATCGACGGGAACAAAGGTTGAACATCCCGACATTACGCTCTAAGTTCGAGAGTCTCAAGAGGATGTCGGCGCTTATGCGCTGGTTTTGCTGAGCGACGTCGTGGTCGAAAAATGCCGACGCATCAGCTCGGCTGCATGCGTCCAGTCGGACGCTTGGACGATTGTGCCGGTGGGCGGCGGCGCGAATGGCTTGAAATCGGCATTCGCCATCATGTTGAGCAGCAGACACTCCGGCACATGGTCGGCAACGGAAAGGAGGTTGCGTTGTATATCGTCGATAAAGGCGACGGGCAGCTCCCGGCGGTCATGCAGCGCCGCCACGATCGGCCCCTTGGGCTGTTCCGAGGCGATCATGTCGAAGCACAGGTCGAACCGGTCGAGAAGCTTGCGGCGCACCTCGTGGTGGCGCGGCGGCATCGCCGTGAGAAACACGATGTCGGCATCGGCGGCCAGCGCATGCAGCGTCTCGACGGCACGCTCCGCCGGCTCCTGCCACAGATCCTGGGTCTCGAAGAATATCTCGTGGAAGCGGTCGAACGCCTCCCGGTCCATCTCCGCCCCATCAAGCAGCGACACGATATTGCCGTGCAGCCGGAAGGAGCGCGGCAGAAGATCGTAATCGTGCGAGCGCAGGAAGCGGGTGAGGGGCGAGAGAAACTCCAGCACCACCTCGTCGATATCGCAGACGATCAGCGGGCGATCACCGAGGCGCACCTGAGAGGGATCGGTGACCACGCTCATGATCAATACTCGCCCGAGCCGAGACCGGCAGGAGAGAAATGCTGCCAGGCAGCATTGAGCACCTCCGGCGGCGTCCCGCTTGCCTGGCAGAACGCCAGCGCCGTCGGCTCATGCTGCATCAGGAAGTCCATCATCCCCGATAGGAACCCCGGATCATTGATCGCGTTGCGCACTTGGGCCGGCTCGACGCCGGTCAGCGCCAGGAATCGGCCAAACAGATCAGGTTCGTTTGCGAGCCAGGCGAGAACCGCGATGGCCGTCTCTTGCGGGTCGGCGGCGCGTTGCTTTGAAGTCTTGAAGTTGCTCTGCATTTCTTGCGGTAAATTACCTATTTTTCAACCAAATACCGATAGCGTGCCGCAATCGGTTTCATGGCGGCCGGTGCGCTCGCGGGTTTAGTTCCGCATGGCGAAACGGTTTTCATGACGGACTTAGGATCGCGTTCGATGCCCAAACAAGTGATGATTGTAGAGGATAACGAGCTTAACATGAAGCTCTTTCGCGACCTGATCGAGGCGTCCGGCTACAGGACCATCCAGACCCGCAACGGTATGGAAGCGCTGGATCTTGCCCGCAAGCATCGCCCCGATCTGATTCTCATGGACATCCAGCTGCCAGAAGTTTCCGGGCTCGAAGTCACCAAGTGGCTGAAAGAGGACGACGAGCTCCACGTCATTCCCGTCATCGCCGTCACCGCCTTCGCGATGAAGGGTGATGAGGAACGCATTCGCCAGGGCGGCTGCGAGGCTTATGTCTCCAAGCCGATCTCCGTTCCGAAGTTCATCGAGACGATCAAGACCTACCTGGGCGACGCCTGATAGATCGGAAAGAAGCTTATGACCGCGCGCATTCTCGTCGTTGATGATATCCCGGCAAACGTGAAGCTGCTCGAAGCGCGGCTGATTGCCGAGTATTTCGACGTGCTGACCGCGTCCGACGGCTATCAGGCACTGGCGATCTGCGAGCGCAACCAAGTCGATCTCATCCTGCTCGATATCATGATGCCGGGCATGGACGGCTTCGAAGTCTGCGAGCGGCTGAAGTCCAACCCGAAGACATCGCATATCCCCGTCGTCATGGTTACCGCGCTCGATCAGCCGGCCGACCGCGTGCGTGGCCTGAAGGCCGGCGCCGACGACTTCCTGACCAAGCCGGTCAACGACCTGCAGCTGATCGCGCGCGTCAAGAGCCTGCTGCGCCTGAAGACGCTGAGCGACGAACTGCGCATCCGCGCCCAGACGGCGCACACGATGGGCATCGACGAATTGCTGCGCGCCGATCAGCGCGGCGAGGAGGGCGGCCAGATCATGCTGGTCGATGGCCGCGCCAATTCGCAGGAGCGGATCATCAAGGCGCTGAAGCCGATCGGCAACGTGTTTGCCATTTCGGATGCCCAGGCCGCCGTTTTCGAAGCATCCGAAAATCCGTTCGACCTCGTGATCGTCAATTCCAATATCGACGACTACGACCCGCTCAGGCTTTGCTCGCAGCTTCGCTCGCTGGAGCGCACCCGTTTCCTGCCGATCCTGATCATCACCGAGCAGGGCGATGACGAGATGGTGGTGCGCGCGCTCGATCTCGGCGTCAACGACTACATCGTCCGCCCCGTCGATCCGAACGAGCTGGTCGCCCGCAGCCTCACGCAGATCCGCCGCAAGAATTACAATGACCGCCTGCGAGCCAATGTGCAGCAGACGATCGAGCTCGCGGTCACCGATCCGCTGACGGGCTTGAGCAATCGACGCTATCTCGACAATCATATCAGCACGCTCTTCAATCGCTCGATGGCGCGCGGTCGCCCGCTGTCGGTGCTGATCGCGGACATCGACCGCTTCAAGCAGATCAACGACACCCACGGCCACGATGCCGGCGACGATATTCTGCGAGAGTTCGCCAATCGCGTCCGCTCCACGGTTCGCGGTGCCGATCTCGCCTGCCGCTATGGTGGCGAGGAATTCGTCGTCGTCATGCCCGACACCTCGCCGGAGATCGCGGCCTCGGTGGCCGAGCGCTTGCGCGGCGTCATCGAAAGCGTACCCTTCGTGGTGAAGGGTACGGGCCAGGAGTTGCAGGTGACGGCATCGTTCGGCATCGCATCGCGCACGCCGCAGGTCATCACGCCCGGTCATCTGCTGAAGCAGGCCGACGTTGCGCTTTATGAAGCGAAGAACGGCGGTCGCAACCGAGTCGTCGCCGCGGCCTGATATTGGCAACGGCCGTTTAGCGCCTAAGACCGGCAGCGCATTGATCATCCACAGAAAGTTGAACGGGCGCCGATCCGGCCCTGTGTGCGGATTAGCCGCAAGTAGTAGTGCCGGGTTTTGACCTCAGCGCCGCCCGCGACAGGCGATCCAGGTCAGCACAGACGCTGTCGGCCTCAGAAGAAAATGTGAGGCGCCGTCACTTTGCTTGGTCTGGTCGGCGGATTTTGATGATTTTCAGGCGGTTTCGTCGGTCTGCAAGCGCGAAGACTACTCGCTTATATTGTCCGTCTATTCTTGCTGTCGGATCTTATTCTAGCGCGTGGTGGTCGAAAATTACGCGAAACGGCGTCCCAAATCGGGACTTTTAACCATAAAATCAAGCTAATAAATCTCATCATTAAGAATTTGTTGATTTTCTTTCATTTTCGCGCGAATGATCAATACATAGAAATAAAGCACTCCCTATACGGGGTGCGCCGATACCCCATGATGCTCAGGTCCGCCGCATCTCCTGGGTCGTGGGGTCGGTCGGTCGGCAAGCAACACCTGCGGTTCCTCGTGCCGCGTTGCCTGTTGACCGACCCCCTTTCGCAAAACGCCGTCCTCTCCGTTGAAACGGGCAGGGCGGCGTTTTCATTTGTGCTCTCTAGTCGACTGGCTGCGGCCGTATCGCAGACAACAAAAAAGCGCGCAGCCTGGTGGCGCGCGCTTTTAAGCGGTCTACAGGATCAAGAAATTACTTGATCTTGGTTTCCTTGAACTCGACGTGCTTGCGAGCAATCGGGTCGTACTTGGTCTTCGTCATCTTGTCCGTCATCGTACGGCTGTTCTTCGTCGTGACGTAGAAAGAACCTGTGTCGGCTGTCGACAGCAGCTTGATCTTGATTGTTGTAGCCTTGGCCATGGTCGTCCTGCCTTTAATGAAATGAAAGCCGTTGGAATCCGTTTAGGCGCCTCGGCTAATTCTGGCGCGAAACTACGAATCTAGCTTGAAAAGTCAACCCCGCTTTCGAATGAAAAGCAGTCTGCCCGCCGAAAGCACTGCATAAACGCCGAAGAAGCCCGCAATCGCCCAGGCAAAGCCGTTGTTTCCGGCCACATCGATGGCCGCGCCGATGACTTGCGGACCCGCAACGGTGCCGACGGCATAACAGAAGACGAAGGCGGCATTGGCGGCGGCAAGGTCCGAGCCGGTCAGGCGCGAGCCCAGATGGCTCAATCCGACCGTATAAAGCCCGGCCACGCAGCCGCCCCAAAAGAGCAGGACGCCGGCCATCAGCACCCAGCTGTGCGAGAGCACGGGCAGCATCAGCGAGCCGATCAGGCCCATGAAGGCCATGCCGGCAAGCAAGGGGCGCTTGTCCTTCATCTTGTCGGACAGCATGCCCACAGGGATCTGGAAGATCATGTTGCCGATCCCCATGACCGTCAGCAGAAGGGCTGCCTGCGTCTCGGTGAAGGCGGCGCGCACCGCGTAGATCGGAAACAGTGCCAGTCCGCCGGCTTCCACCGCGCCGAAAATAAAGACGGCGGCCGTGGCGCTCGGCACTAGGAAGACATAGCGCATGAAATGCAGCTCCGGCTTCTCTTCGAGCACCGGGCTTTCATGGCGCGCGACAAAGATCGGGATGGCCGCCATCAAGATGGCGCAGGCGCCGACGGCGAAGGGCAGGATGCCGTCGCTGCCGAGAACGGAGAAGAGCAGGGGGCCCGCCGCGAAGCCGAGTGAGAGCACAGTCGCATAGATACCCAACACGAAACCGCGTTTCGATGGCGGCGAGGCGGCGTTGATCCAGAACTCGGAGAGAATGAAGAGTGTGGTCGTGGCGCCGTGAAAAGCGAAGCGCAGCGGGAACCACATCCAGAAGTCCTGCGCATAGTAGAAGCTGACAGCGCTGATTGCCGAAACCACCACCGCCCAAAGCATCGTCTGCGCCACGCCATAGGCATGGGCGAGCTTCGTCGTGATCGGCGCGGCCACCATCGCCGCGACGCCGGCCATCGCCGTATTGAGACCGATCAGGGTCGAGGGGATGCCGCGCTTCTCAAGGATAATGCTCAGAAGTGGCAATCCCAGCCCGATCGCAATGCCGACCGCTGAGATCGACGAAACGGCGGCTACCAGAGACGGCCAATGGATCTCTTCGACATCGCCCGGTGTGCCGTTTCGCGGCTGAGACATATATCCACCCCTACAGAACTGCTGCGCACAAACGCGACCCGAAAGCCACATCTGCCCCCATGGTCATACCAGCCTCAGATGACGGGCCAGACCCAGATGACGTGTGTGCTTTACTAGATGAACAAGGTTGGCTGCAATGATCTGATTGCGGTGGACGAGATTCAGTCAAATAAGCCTACCATCGCGCAAGTTGACATCGTGCCTGAAACAGAGTTCGCAGCACATCCGGCGCTGCTACACGCCAAATATGTCGTGACGGTGAAGGTTCAAGGAAAGTCTTCAGCCTTGATGTCGGCGGCCGGGGATTTCGTACTGATCCTGCTCGTCGCTGTGCCCGCCGAAACCATGCATCTTCAGCGCCCACTGCAGCCCGATGACCCCGCCCTTGATCGGCTGGATGATCAGCAGGGTGGCGAGCAGCGTCAGCGGCGTCCAGATGGCGAAGGTGAGCCAGAGCGGCATCGGCCAGATCAGATCGGTCATCATGTAGCCCGCGATGATCACGTGGCCGACGATGACGATGGTGATGTAGGGCGGCAGGTCGTCGGCGCGATGGTGATGCATGGCCTCGCCACAGGCCGCACAATTGTCCACCGGCTTCAGATAGGCGCGGAACAGCTTGCCGCTGCCGCAGGCAGGGCAGCGGCCGAGAAGGCCGCGCTTGATCGATTGACCGAGCGGGCGCTTGGCTTCATCGACATCGCCGTATTGGATCGCCTGGCCGTTCGAGGTGGTCGTCATGACTGCACTTCCTTCCCGGCGTCCTAAAACGCCTATCGACGCCCTCTCGGGGGTCTTGTCCCGGCCTGCTTGCGCGCGCGGCTTGCGTCGCGGCGGCCGCCCTTGTGGAATGAACGCACGGCGGTGGGCATCTTGCGCCCCTCGCTCACCATCTCGAACCGAAGCGCGCCGGCCAGCGGAATGGCTTCCACCAGCTTGACCTTGACACTGTCTCCCAGGCGGTAGCCGAGGCCGGTTTTCTCACCGGATAGTGCCTGATGCGCCTCATCATAGATGAAGTAGTCCATTCCCAGTGTAGATATAGGAATGAAGCCGTCCGCTCCATAGTCCGGCAGGGCGACAAATAGTCCCGATTTCGTCACACCTCCCACGCGTCCATCGAATTCCTCGCCGATACGGCCGGCTAGATGATGGGCGATGAGGCGGTCGACCGTTTCGCGTTCGGCGGCCATGGCGCGGCGCTCGAAGGTGGAGATCTCGGCTGCGATATCGTCGAGAGCGGCTTCCTCATCCGGTGTGATCCCGCCTTCGCCGAAGCCGAGCGAACCGACGAGCGCACGATGCACGATCAAGTCGGCATAGCGGCGGATCGGCGAGGTGAAGTGCGCGTACTTCATCAGGTTCAGGCCGAAGTGCCCGATATTCTCGGGGCTGTAGATCGCCTGGCTCTGCGAGCGCAGCACCATCTCGTTGACCATCGTCTGGTGCGGCGTGTCCTCGGCCTTGGCGAGAATGCCGTTGAAGTTGTTGGCGCGCATGTTGCCGCCCTTGGCGAGCGAAATGCCGAGCGTCGCCAGGAACTCGCGCAGGATTTCCTGCTTGGAGAGCGACGGGCCGTCGTGCACGCGATAGATCAGCGGCTGCTTCTTCTTTTCCAGCGTCTCGGCGGCCGCGACGTTGGCCTGGATCATCATTTCTTCGATCAGCTTGTGCGCATCGAGGCGCGGCGGCACGACGACGCGGTCGACGGTGCCGTCGGGCTTCAGCTGGATCTTGCGCTCGGGCATGTCGAGTTCCAGCGGCTGCCGGCGCTCACGGCCACGCTTCATCACCTCATAGGCATGCCACAGCGGCTTCAGGATCGGCTCCAGCAGCGGCCCGGCCTTGTCGTCGGGATTGCCGTCGATCGCGGCCTGTGCCTGCTGGTAGGAGAGCTTTGCAGCACTCTTCATCATCACGCGGTGGAAGGTATGCCCGGCCTTGCGGCCTTCCTTCGAGAAGGTCATGCGCACGGCCAGCGCCGGCCGGTCCTGTCCCTCGCGCAGCGAGCAGAGATCGTTGGAAATCCGCTCCGGCAGCATCGGGACGACGCGGTCGGGGAAGTAGACCGAGTTGCCGCGCTTCAGCGCCTCGCGGTCGAGCGGCGAGTTCGGGCGGACGTAATAGGAGACATCGGCGATCGCCACGGTAACGATCACGCCGCCTTCATTGTCGGGCGAGGGGTCGTGCTCGGCATAGACGGCGTCGTCATGGTCCTTGGCATCGGCAGGGTCGATGGTGATGAGCGGCACGTCGCGCCAGTCCTCGCGGTGCGACATGGTCGCCGGCTTGGCGTCATCCGCCTCGGCAACCACGGCCGGCGGGAAGATATAGGGGATGCCATGGGCGTGGATGGCGATCATCGAGATCGCCTTTTCCGAAGCGACAGAACCGACGATCGACAGCACCTTGGCGCGCGGCAGTCCGAAGCTGCGCAGGCGCGCGACTTCGACCTCGACCAGATCGCCGTCCTTGGCGTCGCCCTTGTCATCGGGGTCGATCAGCATTTCCTCGCCGCGCCGCTCGATCGGTAACAGCCGCCCGCCGCCGCCAGGCGCATCCTTGAAGACGCCGAGCAGCGCGCCGCGGCGCTTGTCGAGGATCTTGATGATGCGCGCCGTATAGGCCGGGCCGCCGCGGTCGGTGGCGGCGAAGATCTTCGCGAGAATGCGGTCGCCCATGCCGGCGACGGGCGCCTTGCCCTTGCCGTTGCGGCCGGCAGGCGAGGAGGACTGCCGGATGGAGACGGCAGGCGCGACGCCCATCTCATCCGACCATTCCGCCGGACGGCCGATCAGTCCGCCGTCCTTGTCGCGGGTGGTGATGTCGAGCACGGTGACCGGCGGCAAAGCGCCGGGACGGATCAGCGACTTGCGCGTCTTTTGCAGCATGCCTTCCTGCTCGAGATCGCGCAGCAGGTGCTTTAGCTCGACGCGGCTGTCGCCCTTCAGTCCGAAGGCCTTGGCAAGTTCGCGCTTGGAAGCCTTCTGCGGATGATCGGCGATGAAGCGCAGGATCACTTCGCGCGACGGAAGCGCGCCGTGCTGGATGTTGAGTGGCTCGACGGCGGGCGCCCTGCTGGAGCGTCCCGTCTTGTCGGGACGCTTGCCCATGCCCTTTGGTTCCCGCGGAATTCTGGTCACTCTTCGCTCTTTTTCTTCTTTGCGGGTGCTGTAGCTTTCTTGGCGGGCGCCTTGGCTTTTGCCTTTGGCTTGGCGGCTGCCTTTGCAGGCTTCTCGTCATCGCTCGCCGCAGCCTTGGCCTTCGCTTTCGGCTTCGCCTTGCTCTTGGCAGCAGGCGCCTTGCCAGCCTTTGCGGTGATGAGCGCCACGGCTTCCTCGACGGTCAGCGCCTGCGGATCGGTGCCCTTGGGCAGCGTTGCGTTGACCTTGCCCCAATTGACATAGGGGCCGTACTTGCCGTCGCGCACGGTGATCGCGCCGCCGCCATCGGGATGCTCGCCGAGCTCCTTCAGGGCAGCCGCTGCCGTGCGACCGCGTCCGCCCGGACCCTTGGCGGCCTTCTCGGCGATCACGGTGACGGCGCGGTTGAGGCCGATGCTGAAGACATCCTCGACGGTCTCGAGATTGGCATATCCGCCGTCATGCAGCAGGAACGGTCCATAACGGCCGATGCCGGCCGAGATCATCTTGCCCGATTCCGGATGCTTGCCGATATCGCGCGGCAGCGAAATCAGCGCCATCGCCTTTTCATAGTCGATATCCTCGGGCTTCCAGCCCTTCGGCAGCGAGGAGCGCTTGGCCTCCTTGCCGTCGCCACGCTGGACGTAAGGTCCGAAGCGGCCGGAGCGCAGCGTCAGTTCTTCGCCGGTCACAGGATCGGTGCCGAGCGCCTTCGGCTCGTTCAGTGCAGCACCCTCGGCCTCCGCGCCGCCCTCGGAAGAAAGCTGGCGCGTGTAATTGCACTCGGGATAGTTCGAGCAACCGACGAAGGCGCCGTACTTGCCGAGCTTCAGCGACAGGTTGCCCGTGCCGCAGACCTGGCAGATCCGGGGGTCGCTGCCGTCCTCGCGCTTCGGAAACACCAGCGGCGCCAAGGATTCGTTCAGCGAATCGAGAACGTTGGTGACGCGCAGTTCCTTGGTGTCTTCGATCTGCGCGAAGAAATCCTTCCAGAAGTCGCGCAGAACCTGCTTCCAGTTCAGCTCGCCTGCGGAAATCCGGTCGAGCTTCTCTTCCAGATCAGCCGTGAAGTCGTATTCGACATACTTGGTGAAGAAGCCTTCGAGGAAGGCCGTCACCAGCCGGCCCTTGGAGTGCGGGATCAGCTTGCGCTTGTCGATGATGACATATTCGCGGTCGCGAAGGGTCGCGAGCGTCGCGGCGTAAGTGGACGGGCGGCCGATGCCGAGCTCTTCCATCTTCTTGATCAGCGACGCTTCCGAGTAGCGCGGCGGCGGTTCGGTGAAGTGCTGGCTCGAATTGATCTTCTGCTTGGCGAGGTTTTCGCGCGCATTGATCTCCGGCAGGCGACCATCCTCGTCGCCGTCGTCGCTCTGCTCGCCGTCTTCCTTCTGGTCCGTATAGGCGGCGATGAAGCCGTCGAAGCGGATGACGGAGCCAACTGCGCGCAGTCCGGCCTTCTCGCCGTTGTTGTCGGCGATAATCTCGGCGGTCGTGCGCTCGATCTCGGCCGATGCCATCTGGCTGGCGATGCCGCGCTTCCAGATCAGGTCGTAGAGCTTGAGCTGGTCGGCGTCGAGATACTGGCGAACCTTGTCCGGCGAGCGGTTGAAGTCCGTCGGGCGGATGGCTTCGTGGGCTTCCTGGGCGTTCTTCGCCTTCGTGGAATAGAAGCGCGCCTTCTCCGGCAGGTAGCGCTGGCCGAACTGGTCGACGATGGCGCCACGCGCCGCGTCGATCGCCTCGGGCGCCATCTGCACACCGTCGGTACGCATATAGGTGATCAGACCGACCGTCTCGCCGCCGATGTCGAAGCCCTCATAGAGCTTCTGTGCCACCTGCATGGTGCGCGATGCCGAGAAGCCGAGCTTCGAGGAAGCGGCCTGCTGCAGCGTGGAGGTTGTGAAGGGTGGTCCCGGGTTGCGCTTGACGGGCTTGGCCTCGACGGTATCGACGACGTAGGACGCGCCTTCGAGCAGCGCCTTCAGCTTGCCGGCCTCGTCGCCGTTGCCGATCGAACGTGCCTGCAACCGCTTGCCATTCGCCGCAACCAGCTTGGCTTCGAACTCGTCACCGCGCGGTGTCTTCAGCAGCGCCGAGATGTTCCAATATTCCTCGGAGACGAAACGCTCGATCTCGGATTCGCGGTCGCAGACGAGGCGAAGCGCCACCGACTGCACGCGTCCCGCCGAGCGGGCGCCGGGCAGCTTGCGCCAGAGAACCGGCGAAAGATTGAAGCCGACGAGATAGTCCAGTGCGCGGCGCGCCAGATAGGCGTCGACCAGCGGCACGTCGATATCGCGCGGCTCGGCCATTGCGTCGAGCACGGCCTTCTTGGTGATCGCGTTGAACACCACGCGCTTGACGGTCTTGCCGCCGAGCACGCGCTTCTTGTTCAGCATATCGAGCACATGCCAGGAGATCGCTTCGCCTTCGCGATCAGGGTCGGTTGCGAGGAACAGGCCGTCGGAGGACTTCACCGCGTCGGCGATGTCCTTCATACGCTTGGCCGAGGCCCCATCGACCTCCCACAGCATTTCGAAATCCTGGTCGGGCAGCACGGAGCCGTCCTTGGCGGGGAGATCGCGGACGTGGCCAAAGGAGGCGAGCACCTTGTATCCGGGTCCCAGATACTTGTTGATCGTCTTGGCCTTCGAGGGCGATTCCACCACTACAACATTCATGATGATTCTCTAAAAATGGATGCCAGCCGGCCTATATCAGGGCAGAGGACCTGCCGTGTCACGGTCGCCGGTTCTCCGACATGGACAGGGAATTCGTTTCGGTCAAGTACTTTGAGTGCATTTTTACGCATTGCAACGCGTTGCAACCAAAAGACGATATTCCGCATATTGCAATTTCTGATTATTGCGATATCGTTTTTCGCGTGTGGTTCAGGCTGCGACGATCAACCCTTCCCAATTGGGGCGCGAGTGCTTTCATGACGGCTAAGTACGCAAAGAAGGACACCGGCCGATCCGGCTCCCGCGAGAACATTGCCTTCATCCGCCAGATGCTCGCCGAGTTGCGTCAAGTGGCGGAAAAGGAAAAGGCCGACATGCTCTGCTATCTGATCGAGATGGCATATGTCGAAGCCGGCGATCTCCAGGCTCGTATGTAAGTGGCCCGGATGTAACCCGCTCATATGTAAGTCGTCACACCTCCATTGCAATGGACACCATGCCGCCGGGGTGCCGGTGCAGTCGCCCGGCGATGTCGAGCTCCAGCAGCACGAGATAGACGGCCGAGGCGCTGAGCTCCGTATGCCGGATGATATCGTCGATTTCGACAGGCGTTGGCCCGAGCGCATCTACGATGCGCGCCCTGTCGGTCTCATCCGGCGGCAGCAGCGACGATCCGCCGCCGCGTTCTGGCTCCTCGGCAAGCGGCGCAGTAAACAGGTCGAGCTGCGATAGCGGCGCAAGCGCGCTGATCACGTCATCGGGCGCGGTAACGATCATCGCGCCGTCCTTCAGCAAGCTGTTTGTGCCGTGGCATCGCGGATCGAGCGGCGAGCCGGGAACCGCGAAGACCAGCCTGCCGAACTCGCCGGCGAGCCGCGCGGTGATCAGGGAGCCCGATCGCGTCGCTGCCTCCACCACCACAGTCCCAAGTGAAATGCCGGCGATCAGCCTGTTGCGCCTCGGAAAGTCACGCGCGCGCGGCTCCCAGCCGAACGGCATTTCGCTGACGGCAAGACCGTTGCCGTTCCAGATTTCCTCAAGCAGCCCGGCGTTTTCGGGAGGGTAGGGCTGATCCAGCCCGCCAGCCATGGCGGCGATCGTGCCGGTGTCTAGGCTGGCTCGGTGGGCGGCCGTGTCGATGCCACGAGCAAGACCGGAGATAACAGCATAGCCGACACGTCCGCATTCTCTCGCGATCATCGCCGCGAACTTCGCGCCTGATATCGAGGCGTTGCGCGAGCCGACGATGCCGATGGCAGGCTGGGCGGTCGCCGCGAGATTGCCTTTCACCGCGAGCAGAGGCGGCGCCCCGTCGATCTGCTTCAGCGCCTGCGGATATTCCGGCTCACCGATGCCGACAAAGCGCGCGCCAAACCTGTGCGCCGCATCGAGCTCCTTCAGCGCTTCGCTCTCGGTGGCGATCCGGATCGCGCGTGTCGCGCCGCCACGCGCCGAAAGGCCGGGCAGGGCGGCAAGCGCTGCTTCCGCGGAACCGAAATGATTGATGAGATCGCGAAAGGTGGCCGGGCCGACATTGTCGGAGCGGATGAGACGCAACCAGGCAATCCTTTGCCTGTCCGTCAGCGCAATTCCTTTTGGCCTTGCGCTGCGTGCGTCCATCTATCCTATCCCTTTGCCCCGATCTTGCTTTCCGTGCCGCTGATGAGGCGGCTGATATTGGCCTTGTGCTTCCAGTAGGAGATCACGGTCATGATCGCCATGATCGCTGCAACCTTCTCTGCACCCAGTATCCACAATGCAACCGGAATGACAAGCATTGCAACCAGTGCGGAAAGAGAAGAATAACGGGTCAGGAATGCAACGCCGAGCCAGACCGCCGCGAAGCCAAGAACCATCAGCGGTGCGACGCCGAGAAGCGTGCCGATATAGGTCGCGACGCCCTTGCCGCCCTTGAAGCCGATCCAGACCGGGAAGAGGTGGCCGATGAAGGCGAAGAAGCCGGCGATCACAGCGGCTTCCGGGCCGAAGAAATAAGAGACGATCCACGCCGCCGCCGATGCCTTCAGCGCATCCAGCAGCAGCGTCGCTGCCGCCAGCTTCTTGTTGCCGGTCCGCAGAACGTTGGTGGCGCCTATATTGCCCGAACCGATGCTGCGCACGTCGCCAAGGCCGGCAGTGCGCGTCAGGATAAGCCCGAACGGAATGGAGCCCAGCAGATAGCCGATGGCGGCCGCCGCCAGCGCGATTTGCCAGGTGATCTGCCACGTCATGAGATCAGCGCCCATGTTCCCCCACTTGTCTTCTTATAATGTATGCACGCACTGGCCGGCGACATAGGTCGCGACTGCACGTCCGCTGAAGCGCGCGTCTTCGAACGGCGTGTTCTTCGACCGCGAGAGAAGCATGTCCTTGGCGACAATCCAAGGCTCTTCGAGATCGATCAGCACGATATCCGCCTTGGCGCCGGGCTTCAGCGTACCGGCATCAAGACCGAAGATCTGCGCCGGCCTCGTCGACATGGCATCGATCAGGCGCATCAGCGTCACATGCCCGCTGTGGTGCAGGCGAAGGGCGGCCGCCAGCATGGTCTCGAGCCCTACGGCACCGTCGGCAGCCTCGCCAAAGGGCAGGCGCTTGGTGTCGACGTCCTGCGGGTCGTGCGAGGAGACGATGATGTCGATCGCCCCGCGCGCCAGCGCATCCACCATCGCCACGCGATCGTCCTCGGAGCGCAGCGGCGGATAGAGCTTGAAGAAGGTGCGGTACTCGCCGATGTCGTTTTCGTTGAGCGCCAGATTGTTGATCGAGATGCCGCAGGTAACCGTCGCGCCACGGCTCTTCGCCAGCTCGATCGCCTCGACGGATTCGGGCACCGAGATCATCGCGGCGTGATACTTGCCGCGTGTCAGCTTGGCGATGCGCAGGTCGCGCTCCAGCGGGATGAGTTCTGTCTCGCGCGGGATGCCGCTGAGGCCGAGCCAGCTTGCAAACAGCCCCTCGTTCATGACGCCGCCGGCGGCCAGATGCTGGTCGCGTGTTTCGCAAGAGATCACCGCGCCGAATTCGCGCGCATAGGTCATCACCCGGCGCAGCACCTGCGCGTCGTGGATGCTGGAGCGGCCGTCGGTGAAGGCCACCGCGCCTGCTTCCATCAGCATGCCGATCTCGCTCATCTCCTCGCCGGCGAGACCCTTGGTGATCGCCGCTGCTGGATAGACGTTGACCAGCGCCTTGTCGCGGGCGGTCTTCTTCACGAATTCGACCAGCGCGATGTCGTCGATCACCGGATCGGTATCGGGCATCATGATGATCGAGGTCACGCCGCCTGCGGCAGCGGCCCGGCTGGCGGATTCGATCGTTTCGCGATGCTCAGCCCCAGGTTCGCCGATATGGACGCGCGCATCCACGAGGCCGGGCGCCGCGACAAGCCCGTTGCAATCACGCACCGTCGCGCCTGCGGGCACGGCCTCGTTCAGCGCATCCTTGCCGGAAGCCACGATCACGCCGTCCTTGACGACGATCGCGCCGACCTCGTCCAGATTGCGAGAGGGGTCGATGATGCGAACGTTCTTGAAGACGATCGAGTTGCTCATGCGCCGGCTCCTTCGCTGCGGGGACCCTGGTTCTGCGAGATCAGCAGCGTTTCCATGACAGCCATGCGTACGGCGACACCCATTTCGACCTGTTCGGCGATCACGCTCTGCGGCCCGTCCGCGACCTCGGAGGCGATTTCCACCCCGCGGTTCATCGGTCCAGGGTGCATGACCAACGCATCTTCCTTCGCCGCCTTCAGCGTTTCCGCGTCGAGACCATAGAAGTGGAAATATTCCCGCACCGACGGCACGAAGGCACCGGACATGCGCTCGCGCTGTAGCCGGAGCATCATCACGACGTCGGCATCCTTCAGGCCTTCCTTCATCGAGTGGAAGACCTCGACGCCCATGTCCGCGATCCCAGCCGGAAGCAGCGTGGCCGGTGCCACGACTCGAACCCTGGCACCCATGGCGTTGAGAAGCAGGATGTTGGAGCGCGCCACGCGCGAGTGCAGCACGTCGCCGCAGATGGCGACGATGATGCGCGAGAGCTTGCCCTTGGCGCGGCGGATCGTCAGCGCGTCAAGCAGCGCCTGCGTCGGATGCTCGTGCTGGCCGTCGCCGGCATTGACCACCGAGCAGGAGACCTTCTGCGCGAGAAGCGCTGCGGCGCCCGCGCTCGAGTGCCGGATGACCAGCACGTCAGGGCGCATCGCATTCAGCGTCATCGCCGTGTCGATCAGCGTTTCGCCCTTCTTCACCGAGGAATTGCCGACCGACATGTTCATCACGTCGGCGCCTAGGCGCTTGCCGGCGAGCTCGAAGGAGGCCTGCGTGCGGGTGGATGCTTCGAAAAACAGATTGATCTGCGTCAGTCCCCTGAGGGTCGACGTCTTTTTCTCTCGCTGTCGACTGATCTTGACGGCCTCGTCGGCCTTGTCGAGGAGAAAGGTGATATCCTGCTCTGTGAGCCCTTTGATACCGATGAGGTGGCGGTGGGGAAAGAAGACCATGAACCTGCCTCTATGCTGTCGTCAGCGGCTCTATAAAGAGTGCGTGCGGCGGCGGCAAGCATGCGCTGTGGGCAAACCGCGCTCTCCCCCTGCAATTTTGTCGCAATTGGGCTAAAGCACAAGGAGTGCCAAACTTCCGGTTTCCCTTTGCCCGCCTCATACTCTAGAAGCGATTCATGACATCCGCTGAAGAAAAACTCGCCGAACTCAACCAGCCGAGCCTGTGGTCCGGCATCAACGCCTACAGGTCCGATCCGCTGATCGTCGACCTCACGGGTTCGTTGCCGCGCGGCATTCGCGATGATCTCGACAATATGGGCCGCTACGTCACCTCGCCGGAAGCGCAGGAGCTGGCGCGCATGGCAAACCAGGGCGTACCGCAGCTGCGCACTCATGGCCCGCGCGGCGAACGGCTCGATGTCGTGGAGTTTCACCCGGCCTGGCACGCGCTGATGCGCCGCTCCATGTCCGTTGGTCTTCACTCGTCCGTCTGGGACCCGCAAGCCGATGCCGAGGCAAAGGACCAGGCGCACAAGATCCGCGCCGCCCGCTTCTATCTGTCGTCGCAGCTTGAGACCGGCCATCTCTGCCCGATTACGATGACGAGCGCATCTGTTGCCGCTCTCTCCGCATCGCCCGCCGTCCAGAAGGACTGGGCGCCGAGGATCCTGTCGCGCAAATACGATTCGGCCAACAAGCCGGCCATGCAGAAATCCGCCGTGACCATCGGCATGGGCATGACCGAAAAGCAGGGTGGCACCGATGTCCGCTCGAACACGACGTCTGCCGAAAAGGTCAGCGAAGGCATCTACCGTCTGTCGGGCCACAAGTGGTTCATGTCGGCGCCGATGAGCGACGCCTTCATCATGCTGGCGCAGACCAAGGAGGGCATGGGCTGCTTCCTGGTGCCGCGCCTGCTCGAGGACGGATCGGCCAACGGCCTGCAGTTCCAGCGCCTCAAGGACAAGGTCGGCAACCGCTCGAACGCCTCGTCCGAGGTCGAGTTCAGCGATACCTTCGGCTTCCTGCTGGGCGGTCCGGATGCCGGTGTGCGCACCATCCTCGACATGGTCACGCTGACGCGCCTCGATTGCGCGCTGGCATCCTCTGGCATCATGCGCGCCTCGCTGGCCGAGGCCGTGCACCACACGCGCGGCCGCAGCGTCTTCGGCAAGATGCTGGTCAGCCAGCCGATCATGACCCGCGTGCTTGCCGACATGGCGCTCGACGTCGCCGCCGCCACAGCCTTGTCCTTCCGCCTCGCCGACGCCTTCGACCGCGCGCGCGGCAGCGCCGAAGAGGCCGCCTATGCCCGCGTCATGACGCCGGTCGCCAAATACTGGTGCTGCAAGATCGCGCCGGCGCTCATCTATGAGGCGATGGAGTGCATCGGCGGCAGCGGCTATATCGAGGAACGCCCGATCGCCCGTCATTACCGCGAGGCGCCGGTGAATGCGATCTGGGAAGGCTCGGGCAACGTCATGGCGCTCGATGTCTTGCGTATCCTGAACCGCGGCAAGGATCTCTTCGAGACCGTCTTCGCAGGCCTTGCGAGGGATCTCGGCCCAGCCGGAAAGAAGACCATCGACGTGCTGCGTGCCGCCATGGCGCTTTGCGAACGCGACGAGGGTGCTGCCCGCCTCCTCGTCGAGCAGCTGGCGCTCGCGGCCGGTGCCGCTGAGCTTTATCGCCTGGGGGCAGGGCGTATCGCCGATGCCTTCATCGAAACCCGTCTCGCCGGCGGCTGGCGCTCTACATACGGCATGCTCGATAGCCGCTTCGACGCCAGCTACATCGTCGATCTCCTCTATCCGCCGGCATCCTGATGACGACAACGCTGCGCCAAGCCCGGCTCGACGATCTCGATGAGATCTACAACATCTCATTGGTCACGGGCGACGCCGGCCAGGATGCAACGTCACTGCATGGTGACGGCAAGCTCATCGGCCACATCTATTCCGCGCCCTATGTGACGCTCAGCGCTGAAACGGCCTTCGTGGCCGAGGATGCCGAAGGCGTCGCTGGCTATATCGTCGGCGTCTACGATACGCTTGCGTTTCAGGCTCAGCTTGAACGCGATTGGTGGCCGGCGCTGCGCAGCGCCTACGCTGATCCGCAAGGCGATCCCGAACTCTGGAATGCCGACGAAAAACGCATCGCCGCGATCCATCACCCTTCGTCGGCACCAGCAGCCATCATCGAGGCCTTCCCGGCGCATATTCATATGAACCTGCTGTCGCGTCTGCGCGGGCAGGGGGTGGGAACGAAGCTGCTCGACCTGTGGCTCTCGCAGGCAAGAGACGCCGGCGTGAAGTCCGTCCATCTCGGCGCCAGTGCAACGAATGCCAATGGTATCGGTTTCTGGGGCTCTCGCGGCTTTACGCGCCTCGGCCCACCGCTCGTCGAACCATCCGAGCGCACAGTCTGGTTCGGCCAGACGCTCTGATCGATGTCGCCGCTCGGCGACATTTGACTGCCCGCCGCGAATGGCCTGAAAACAATCCACAATCTTTCAAGGGGCTCGCCGTTGCCGGTTGGGGGCGGGGTTGTTACTCACCGATGAGTGACACATGAAATCCGAGTCCCTGATGCTGAATGACCCCATGCCTTTGACCCCCATCGCGAGCGCATCGCAGGCCGAACCGGAAAAGCGTGTGCGTGACCGTGGCGCGACTGAAAAGGCGATCCTCAACGCCGCCAAGGCGCTGCTTGCGGAAGAGGGGTTCCAGAATTTCGGCATCAACGCCGTGGCGCGCAAGGCCGGCTGCGACAAGCAGCTGATCTACCGCTACTACGGCGGCCTCAATGGCCTGGTCGACGCGATCGGCGCCGATCTCGGCACATGGGTGAAGGACCGCATTCCCGAGGATACCGGCGGCATGTTCCTGCTGACCTACGGCGACCTGATGGAGCGCCTGTCGCTGCTCTTCCTCCAGGCCCTGCGGGACGACCCGCTGATGCGCCGCATCGTCGCCTGGGAGGTGTCCGAAAATACCGAGCAGGTCCGCCGCCTCTCGGATGCGCGCTCCAAGGCGCTGGCCACTTGGCTGGAGCGCATGCGCGGCTCGCTGACGCCGCCCAAGGGCGTCGATGCCGTCGCTGTGAACGCGATTCTGATCGCCGCCATCCAGCATATCGTCCTTTCGGCATCGGCCGGCGGGCAATGCGCCGGTCTGGCGCTGAAGGCATCGAAGGACTGGGAGAAGGCGGAGCAGGCCCTGAAACGCATCGTTCGCGGCGTTTACGGCTGATCGGCGCTAAACTTTCCCACAGCCTCCCGCTTGGCCGTTAACCTTAACAAATGGTTTACGTTGCGCCAGAGTGCTTAAGAAGTCAGGTTACCAGACAGTTTCAAAGTTTGAGTTGTCTGGAACCATGCGAACCAAAATCGCGAGAATCATGTTCCTCGTTGCCGCGATGATGTTCTTTGCCGTGCTCGCGCTCGATATCGCGGTGCCGGCCCTGGTGCTGGGTTTGATGGCATTATCGACATGGCTGGTCTCGCTTGATCTGCCATTCGCAAAGCGACAAAGAGGGGCGACCGCATGAAGTGGTTCCTGATCTTCTGGGCCGGTCCGATCGTGTTTCTCGCGGGCTGGTATTGGCTATCCTACTACGACATGAGCTTCGGCATCTTCATGCTCACGCGCCAGGCCCATGACCTGACCTTCCAGGTCTACGCCAATATCCTCGGCATCCCCGCCGAAACCATCCCACCGCTAGTGGCCCGCGCCGTCGTTGTCGATAGCCTCGTGGTGTTCGTGATCATGGCTTTCCGCAGGCGCAAGAAGATCGCCGCTTGGTGGCGGGGACGTCAGGCGTCCGGTTCTTCGAGTGCTGCCCTTCCAAGCAAGGATAGCCTGTCCAGAGCGCCTTGAAGAATGAAGCTCGCAGCCGCCGAATCGATGCGTTCGGCCCGCTTGGCGCGTGACACGTCCATCTCCAGCAGCGCTCGTTCCGCGGCCACCGTTGATAGCCGCTCATCCCAGTAAACGAAGGGCAGGGCCGTCTTCTGCTCCATGTTGCGCACGAAGGCCCGCGTCGCCTGCACCCGTGGCCCCGCCGACCCGTCCATATTGACAGGCAGGCCGATGACGAAGGCCGCGACCTTTTCCTTCTCGGCGAAGCTCAGGAGCACCTCGGCATCGATGGTGAATTTCTCGCGCTTTATCACCGGGCGCGGCGTCGAGAATCGCCGGCCGAGATCCGACATCGAAAGCCCGATCGTCTTGGTGCCGAGGTCGAGCCCGGCGATTGCCTGTCCCGGCTGAAGGGTCGCCGCCAGTTCCTCGATCGTCAGCACGGTCATGGTCGCTTAACTCCGTCAAAAAAAATTGAAGCTGCCGCCGCTTTCCTTTGCCGCTGCATCGGATATGTCCATAACCGCCCCCACAAGCTTTTGCATTACATATTGCAAGGAGACATTTCATGAAGATCACTTGGCTAGGCCATGCGGCATTCCGCATCGAGACCGCGAAGGCAACCATCCTTCTCGACCCGTTCCTGACGCATAACGGCTCGTTCGCCGGCCAGGACATCAAGGATGTCACCGCTGGCGTTACCCACATCCTGTTGACCCACGGCCACGGCGACCACGTCGGCGACACCGTAGCCATCGCCAAGGAAACCGGCGCCGTCGTTCTCGCCAACGCCGATCTCGCCTCCTGGCTCGGCACCAAGGGCGTTTCGAAGATCGAGATGGGCAACACCGGCGGCACCGTTTCTCTCGGCGGCTTCTCGGCCACCTTCACCAACGCGCTGCACTCCTCCGCTCAGATCACCGAGGACGGCGTTTCCCACGCGCTCGGCAACGCCAACGGCCTGATGCTGCACTTCGACGACGAAGCCTCGATCTTCGCCATGGGCGACACCGACATCTTCTCCGACATGGCGCTGATCAACGAACTGCACCAGCCCGATATCGGCCTCGTCCCCGTCGGCGACCGCTTCACCATGGGTGGTGCGGTGGCGGCACTCGCCTGCCAGCGCTACTTCAATTTCAAGACCGCGATCCCCTGCCACTACGGTACTTTCCCGATCATCGACCAGACGCCGGAAAAGTTCGTCGCCGGCATGGAAGGCGCAAAGACCGAGGTGAAGGCGATCAAGCCGAGCGAAAGCGTCGTTCTCTGACGCATTGGCACTTCGCCCCGACTTGAAAGGGCGGAAATCTGAATGAACGAAAGGCCATGCCCGTTGCACACAGCGGGCATGGCCTTTATAGCGTGTGGGAAAATCCCATCCGGAGAATATGATGTCCGTCGACCTAGCCACCGTTAAGCGCGTTGCGCGCCTTGCCCGTATTGCCGTCTCCGAAGATGAGGCAAACCGCATGGTCGACGAGTTGAATGGGATCCTGGGCTTCGTCGAGCAGCTCTCCGAAGTCAATGTCGAAGGCGTCGAGGCGATGACCTCGGTCACGCCGATGCTGATGAAGAAGCGCACCGACGACGTCACCGACGGCAACAAGGCCGCCGATATCGTTTCCAACGCGCCTGTTACCGATCAGAATTTCTTCCTGGTGCCCAAAGTCGTCGAATAAGGCCTCGCGCCGCTTTCCGACCTCGTTGCCATTCAAGATTTGAAGCGAACCATCATGAGCGAACTCACCAGCCTGACCATTGCCGAAGCCCGCACCAAGCTGCGCGCCAAGGAGATCAAAGCAACCGAACTCACCGAAGCCTATATTTCGGCGATCGAAGCGGCCAACGACAAGCTCAACGCCTATATCAAGGTGACGCCTGAAAAGGCGTTGCAGATGGCCGAAGCCTCCGACGCCCGTCTTGCCAGCGGCAAGGGCGGCGAGCTCGAGGGCATTCCGCTCGGCATCAAGGATCTCTTCGCCACCGAAGGCATCCACACCCAGGCCTGCAGCCATATCCTCGACGGCTTCAAGCCGCACTACGAATCGACGGTCACGCAGAACCTGTGGGACGACGGCGCCGTCATGCTCGGCAAGCTGAACATGGACGAGTTCGCCATGGGCTCCTCCAACGAGACCTCGCATTATGGCGCGGTCATCAACCCCTGGCGCGCCGCAGGCTCGAACCAGCAACTGGTTCCCGGCGGTTCCTCGGGCGGCTCGGCCGCTGCCGTTGCGGCCCATCTTTGCGCCGGCGCCACCGCCACCGACACCGGCGGCTCGATCCGCCAGCCCGCCGCCTTCACCGGCACCGTCGGCATCAAGCCGACCTACGGCCGCTGCTCGCGCTGGGGCACGGTTGCCTTCGCCTCGTCGCTCGACCAGGCCGGCCCGATCGCCCGCGACGTCCGCGACGCCGCCATTCTCCTGAAGTCGATGGCCTCTGTCGACGCCAAGGACACGACCTCGGTCGATTTGCCGGTTCCGGACTATGAAGCCGTGCTCGGCCAGTCGCTGAAGGGCATGAAGATCGGCATCCCGAACGAATACCGCGTCGCCGGCATGCCGGAAGAAATCGAAACGCTCTGGCAGCAGGGCATCGCCTGGCTCAAGGATGCAGGTGCTGAGATCGTCAACATCTCGCTGCCGCACACCAAGTACGCGCTGCCAGCCTATTACATCGTGGCACCTGCCGAAGCGTCGTCGAACCTCGCCCGCTACGACGGCGTGCGCTACGGCCTGCGCGTCGACGGCAAGGACATTGCCGACATGTACGAGAAGACCCGCGCCGCCGGCTTCGGCAAGGAAGTCAAGCGCCGCATCATGATCGGCACCTATGTTCTCTCGGCCGGCTATTACGACGCCTATTACATCCAGGCGCAGAAGGTCCGCACGCTGATCAAGCGCGACTTCGACCTCGCTTTCCACGCCGGTGTCGACGCCATCCTGACACCCGCCACTCCGTCGTCCGCCTTCGGCATCGCCGATGAGGATCTGGCGTCCGATCCGGTCAAGATGTACCTGAACGACATCTTCACCGTCACCGTCAACATGGCCGGCCTTCCCGGCATCGCCGTCCCCGCCGGCCTCGACCACAAGGGCCTGCCGCTCGGCCTGCAGCTGATCGGCAAGCCGTTCGAGGAAGAAACGCTCTTCAAGACGGCCCACGTCATCGAACAAGCCGCCGGCCGCTTCACCCCCGCAAAGTGGTGGTAAGCGGACTGAAAATCAGAGACATGACGATCGCCGACCACATGCTGGTCGGCGAAGTCGGTTTTGCGGCAGGGAAGTGCCACGTATCTTAGATGCACCAAGTGGAGGAGAAGCTTATGGCATCGCAGATTACAGTGCTCGTCGAGGCCTTCGACCACTTGGCCGCCGCGGATTTCACGATGGGCGCGGAGTGGAAGACCGTGCACGATATCTGCCAGGCCCATGAAGGAGAACAGCCTTTCGATTGGGGGCACGCGCTCTGTCACCGCATCGAAGGCGATGACTGGAATGCCGGCTATTGGTATCGGCTGGCGGGCAAGACGGTCGCGACAGGTTCGTTTGCCGATGAGTGGGCCGCCATGCGCTTGGTATTGCTGGCCAAGTGAAAAAGGTACCGCATCCGGAGTTGCCGTGTCTCGGCCACCGGTTTTTCACCTCGGATTCGTCGGTCCACAAGTATCCAAATTGCTGATGCTGGTCGTCGCGGTATCTCGCTGGATTTTTATTTGGCGACCTGCTACGTGCGATTGAATTCCATTGGTGGATAACGCTTTGCCCGCAGGTCGTATTTCTATTATTGCCCCGACATACAATGAGTCGGGAAACGTCATTCCTTTCATCGAACGCACCAAGGCTGCCCTTCATGAAAAGGATTGGGAGATCATCTTCGTCGATGATAACTCTGCCGATGGAACGGCGCAGAAAGTCTTCGACTACGCTGCGCATGATCCGCGCATACGCATTATCACCCGCCTCCAGGATCGAGGCCTTGCGAAGTCGAGTATCCAGGGCATGCTCTCTGCAAAGGGCGGGCTGCTGTGCGTGATGGACGTCGATGGCCAGCATGATCCTGAAGTGGTCAAGGATCTGGTCGATCGACTGCATCAGGATAATTTACATATCGTCAGCGCCGCACGCCGGTTGGGCGACGAGCGCCAGGCGGACGCATTGTCGCCGGTGCGCAATACTTTGTCGAAGGTTGGCAACTGGTTGAGCAGCTTCGTCCTGGGACGCCAGCTGGTCGACCCGCTGACTGGCTTCTTCGTTATCAGGCGCGAGGCGTTCCTGGGAATTGCACCGCAGCTTGGCGACGCGGGCTTCAAGCTTCTTCTCGATATCCTCTATTCGCGCAAGGATTTGCGTCACGCCGAAGTGCCTTTTGATTTCCAGGCGCGGCTGAGTGGCGAATCCAAGCTCGACAGCTACGTGATCTGGAAATTCGTCACCTTCCTGCTCAGCAAGATGACACGCGGCATCGTGCCTGCGAACCTGATTTCCTTCCTGTTCGTTGGAGGCTCGGGTCTCTTCGTTCACTTGGCGGTTCTCTACAGCGCGCTGGCGCTTTCCGTGCCCTTCATGGCGGCGCAGACCGTGGCGACGCTGGTAGCCGCCACCAGCAACTTCCTGCTCAACAACCTGCTGACCTTCCAGGATCGCCGGCTGCGCGGCATGAACAAGTTCTGGGGCTATCTGAAGTTCCTGTTCGTGTCCTCTGTCGGCATTGTCGCCAATGTTTCGGCCGCAACCCTTGCCTATGAACGGCTGGTGCACGTGGTCTTCCTTGCCACGCTCGCGGGCATCGCGATCGATACGGTGTGGAAGTTCGTGATCGCCAACAAGTTCATCTGGAAGTAGGCGAGGCCACCCATGCAGTCCAAGACCGTGGATGCTGCAAAGCCTCTCTGGATCATCCTCTCGATCGTCGTCTGCCTGCTGGTGTTGTGTCAGCTCATGCATCAGTCGATGTTCTTTGATGGCGCCATCTACGCCAGCATCGCGCGCAACTTGGCTGAAGGCACTGGATCGCCTTGGCGACTGCAGTTCTCCGAGACCTTATTTTCGGTCTTCTCGGAACATCCGCCTCTGATGATGTGGCTCGAGGCCATTGGTTTTCGTCTGTTCGGCGATACGATCGCCGTTGAGAAATGTTTCTCGCTGATGACGTTGATCGCCAGCGGCTTCATTCTGCTGAAGATTTGGCAGCGATTGCACGCAAACGATCCCGAGCTTCGGTGGGCAGGCCCCATGGCCCTAGCCATGGCACTCGCCGCCGGACGTGTCAGCTGGGCCTTCACCAATGGCATGCTCGAAAACCTGCTGATCGTTTTCACATCGCTCGCGATCTACTGTGTTGTCGTCGCTTACGACGGCGCAGGCCTCAGGAGCACCATATCGCGCTCCGTCTTGATGGTTGCTGCAGGAGTTTTGGTGGCTTTGGCCTTGATGACCAAAGGCTTGGTCGGCCTGTTCCCTCTCGCAACACCGGGGATATGGTGGCTGGCATTTCGCCGTCGAAATCTGGTCTCCTTCATCGTCGACACATTTGTCATGACGGCGACGGTAATCGTTTTCTTTGCCGCTCTCTGGCAGTTCGACGACGCCCGGGGGGCGATCGAACGCTATCTCTCCATACAGTTGCTGCCCAGCTTGACTGGACAACGCGGAAGCGGCGGCGGCCATTGGAGTGCCGTGCGCGCCTTCGTACGCGTCAATGCCTATCCGGCGATCGTGATGTTGATTGTTCTGCTCTGCGACCGGCGCTGGGGAAATCGCCCGGAATTGTCTCGCGATCTGAAGCAGGCGCGTCGACAAACTGCCGCCTTCCTGGCGCTCGTGGGCTTTTCCGCCTCGCTGCCCTTGCTCGTGAGCCCACGCGTCGCCAGTTTCTATTTCAATCCTTCGTTGGCCTATTTTGCGTCGGCATTCGCGGTTGCGAGCGCACCGGCCGTTATTCGAGCTCTCAAGGCAATGAATGCGCGCTCGTATCGTCGTCTGACGATCGGCTTGGCTGCGGCGCTTGCGTTGAGCGTCATTCTCGTCGGTTTCAACATCGGTCGCCCTGGCACGGATGCAGCTACGATCGCGAACGCTGCAGCCATCGCGGACCATGTCTGCCCGACAACGGGCGCGTGCGAACGTGTCGTCACTGTCTGTGGCGCTGCGGCCGAAGATTGGGCGCTTTACGGCTATCTCGAGCGTTGGCATAAAGTCAGCCTTGCGCCCATGGACGCCGAGACAGGCAACTATATGGTGGTTGACGATAGCTGCCGCGACCGGGTTGCCGGCTACCGCGATACAGGTGTCCAGCTCTCGAAATATCGGCTGCTTCAACGCTGAGGTGTGAAAACGGCGCCACCTGAGCGGCGCCGTTTCGCTGTCATCGGTTGTCGAGCTGCGAGCGAACCAGCCGCAAGCCGCGTTCGGTGATCCGATATGGCTGCCCGGTCTGCGATCTGATCGCCTTCAGCCGTTTGAGCTTTCGAAAGAGCTCGAGGTCGAAGCCTGGGTAGAGCCAGCCGTCGCGGGTGAGGCAGTTGACGGCCTCGATCTTGTGTCTGTCGTCGCGTTCGATTTCGATGCGGCCGCCTTGGGCCAGCAAGTGCAGGATGCGCTGTTCGGCGCGTGAAATATCCATGGAGATGTTGATCCGGTCTCGCGCCGTTTAAGGCGCACAAAAACGATCTGGCGTCCGAATGGGACGTCAGGGCTTCGTTCTCGTCAGGCCCATGCGCGCAAGAAAACTTGCGGGCAGGGCCTTTACCGGGTCTCTGATTGCGAGCTCAACATGAGGGTTTGATAGGCTTCGACCCCGTCGGCGTCAAGGTCGGCGCCAAGCGAGCTCCATCTTTCGCAATGCGGGATAAGCTGCGCCTGGCGTTACGGAAGGCTTTGAGATGGCCCGATTCGGTGGTTTACTTTCCTGGGTGTTTCGGAGGTTCTGATTGATCACTATTCGCAATGCCCATGAGGGCGAAGCCGAGGTTTTGAGCGAGATCGGCCTGCGCGCCTGGCAGAAGGCGATGGCGCCGATCGGCGAGGCGGATGCGATGGCGTCGGCTGCCCGCAGCGCTTTCATGAATTTCGCCGAGACCCGCTGGCTCACCATCACCGTTATCGAATGGAACGGCCATACGGCCGGATGGGCAGCGCGTGAAAATCTCGACGAGACGATTTCCGACTTCTGGATCGATCCGTCGTTCACCGGCCATGGCCTCGGTTCGGCGCTGCTGCAGTCGATCGAGAAGGAAGTGGCGGAGCAGGGGCTCGATAGCGTCATGATGCAGACCCACGCCGAGAACAACGAGGCGATCGCCTTCTTCAAGAAGAACGGCTATTCAATTCACTGGCTGTCGGTCGCCTATAATCCCAAGCTCGACCGCGACGTTCCCTCGGTTGGGCTATCGAAGCCGGTGTCATCGCCGGGCGATGGTCCCTACGGCGCCTTCTAGATCAGCCCAAGCATCCTGGCTGTGATGCCGGAGACGAGCGCGACCACGGCAAGCAGGTGAAAAACGCAGATCGCCATGAGTTCCGAGCGAAACGGCTCCTTGCGGGTCTTGTGGCGCAGTAGCTGCTGGGCGCTGACCGCCCCAGGGCTGCCGGCAAGGAACGCAAGCGTCAGAAGCGTCTTTTCGCTGATGCGCCACTGGCCGTAGCGCGCGGCCTGCTTGTCGACGAAGTAGATTGTAAACACCAGCCCGTTCCAGGCTGTGAACAGTCCGATGATTTTGGCGAGATCGGTGAGAGGCATTGGTGAAGTTTAGCGGCGGCCCGTTAACAACCGAAAAATGCCCGGTGTGCGGCCCGCATTGGCCGAGACCATGCCGAAAGCCTTGCACCGGAAGGTCATTTCCGTTACCTCACCAGTTGAATAAGATAGCCTCAAAAGAGCATTTCCATGACCCTTGTCGACGTTCGCACGCCTGATCCGAAACGCTTCATTCCCGGTGCCACTGGCGATTGGGAAGTCATCATCGGCATGGAAGTCCATGCGCAGGTGCTGTCCAATTCGAAGCTGTTCTCCGGCGCTTCGACCGAATTCGGCAAGCCGCAGAATTCCAACGTCTCGCTGGTCGATGCCGCCATGCCCGGCATGCTGCCCGTGATCAACGAGGAATGCGTCGCCCAGGCGGTCCGCACGGGTCTCGGCCTGAAGGCGCAGATCAACAAGCGCTCGATCTTCGACCGCAAGAACTACTTCTATCCCGACCTGCCGCAGGGCTATCAGATCTCGCAGTTCAAGGATCCGATCGTCGGCGAGGGCCAGATCGTCATCTCGCTCGGCCCGGATCGCCAGGGCCAGTTCGAGGATATCGAGATCGGCATCGAGCGCCTGCATCTGGAACAGGACGCCGGCAAGTCGCTGCACGACCAGCACGCCACCATGTCCTATGTGGATCTGAACCGTTCGGGCGTCGCCCTGATGGAAATCGTCTCCAAGCCGGACATGCGCTCGTCGGATGAGGCCAAGGCCTACATGACCAAGCTGCGCTCGATCGTGCGCTATCTCGGCACCTGCGACGGCAACATGGACGAAGGCTCGATGCGCGCCGACGTCAACGTCTCCGTGCGCCGCCCGGGCGAAGGCTTCGGCACGCGTTGCGAGATCAAGAACGTCAACTCCATCCGCTTCATCGGCCAGGCGATCGAATACGAAGCCCGTCGCCAGATCGCCATCCTCGAGGATGGCGGCGTGATCGATCAGGAAACCCGCCTGTTCGACGCCGGCAAGGGCGAGACGCGCTCGATGCGCTCCAAGGAAGACGCGCACGATTATCGCTACTTCCCGGACCCCGACCTGCTGCCGCTCGAATTCGACGACGCCTATGTGGCGAACCTCGCAGCCGACCTGCCGGAACTGCCTGACGACAAGAAGGAGCGCTTCGTGCGCGAACTCGGTCTCTCGATCTACGACGCCTCCGTGCTCGTGTCGGAAAAGGCGATCGCCGATTACTTCGAAGCCGTTGCCGAAGGCCGCGATGGCAAGATGGCTGCCAACTGGGTCATCAACGACCTCTTGGGCGCCTTGAACAAACTCGGCAAGGATATTGAATCGACTCCGGTTTCCGCCGCTCAGCTCGGTTCGATCATCGACCTCATCAAGGCTGAGACCATCTCCGGCAAGATCGCCAAGGACGTGTTCGAAATCGTTCTGGCCGAAGGCGGAGACCCGGCCGAGATCGTCGAAAGCCGCGGCATGAAGCAGGTCACCGACACCGGCGCCATCGAAAAGGCCGTGGACGAGATCATCGCTGCCAACCCGGATCAGGTCGCCAAGGCGCAGGCCAAGCCCGCTCTCGCCGGCTGGTTCGTCGGCCAGGTGATGAAGTCGACCGGCGGCAAGGCCAACCCGCAGGCCGTCCAGGCTCTGGTCAAGGCCAAGCTCGGCATCGTCGAGGAATAGGTCATCCGGCATCGCCGAAAAGTGTGAAGCGGTTTTCGGATAGCCGATGCCGGAAGGAAGAAAATGGTCTACTTCGTCCGCACCGCCAGCGAGCGCGATCTCGACAAGGTTCGCGCTCTCTTGGTCGAAACCTTCCATGCGACCTACGACGCGCTGCTTGGCGCGCCGAAGGTTGATGAACTGGTCGCGACGCTCTTCTCGCCCGCGGCGTTGAAGACGCGCATGGCAAACAAGAACGCCGAATTCCTGGTGGCCGATGACGGCAAGGAGATCGGCGGCGTCGGCTATGCGGCCATGTCCGGCGAGATGACCAAGACGGTCATGCTGCATCTGCTCTACGTCCGCCCCTCGCTGCAGCGCGAGGGCATCGGCCGCGATATCTTCGCCGAGCTCGAAACCTGCTTTCCGGCAGCCGAAATCATGCGGCTCGAGGTCGAGCCGCGCAACGAGGCGGCGATCACGTTCTACCACCGGCTCGGCTTCACCGATGTCGGCCAGAGCGAAAACAACGGCCCTGGCCAATCCGGCATCCCGGCACTGATCCTCGAAAAACCGCTCGCCAGCTATTGAAGCGTATCCCATGGCCCCACAGATCATCATTCGCGAAGCCCGCCGGGACGATCTGAAGGCATTGATCGCCATGTTCGCTGCCGATGATATCGGTGGGCACGGCGATACGGTTTCCGAAGACGCGCTGCCGGATTACGAGCGCGCGTTTAAGACTATCGCGGCCTCTCCCGACCAGACGCTCTACGTCGCCGAACTGGCCGGCGAAGTAGTCGGCACCTTCCAGACCGCGATTCCCACGACGCTGACCGGCCGCGGAACGTCCTTCATGATCATCGAGGCCGTGCAGACGCGCGGTGATATGCGCGGGCAGGGCATCGGCGCCCGGATGATCGAATTCTGCATCGAAAAGGCGAGGGCGCGTGGCCTGCCGCGCGTGCAGCTCATCTCCAATGCCAAGCGCAAGGATGCCCATCGCTTCTATGAGCGGCTCGGTTTCGAGCCCTCGCATCTCGGCTTCAAGATGGCGCTGAAATGAACCCTTTTGCCTTCGGAATCACTGGACAACAGACGCTGCTGGCGGCATAAGCGAAGGATCGAATTCTGGTCCCGCTTGCTCCCAAGGCAGGCACAAGGAAAAGACATGAAAACTCTCCTCCTGCAAATTTTCACCTGGTGGAACGGTCAGACGATCGGTACCCGCTTTGCGACCTGGCGTTTCGGCAAGCGCGTCGGCGAAGATGAATTGGGCAACATCTACTACGAAGGCGGCACCACCTCCTTCGGCCTTCCGCGCCGTTGGGTGATCTACAAGGGCTACGCGGACGCTTCGGCTATCCCGCCGGGCTGGCACGGCTGGATGCACTATCGCACCGACGTACCGCCCTCCAAGGAGACCTATGTCGCCAAGGAATGGCAGAAGGGACACCGCGCCAACCCGACCGGTTCGCCGCAGGCTTACCGTCCGCCGGGCTCGCTCGCCGTTGCCGGCGAACGTCCGCGCGTCACGGGTGACTATGACGCATGGACGCCCGGCAGCTGATCGCAGCCAGTCCGGCCCGGTTTTTGGCCACAATTGACCTATACCCGCAGAATGGCCGCAGACACTGCGGCCTTCTATTTTTGAAATGCGGTGGAGACGGAAAGATATGAAGCTTCTCACGCGGAACCCCGTCCTGCGTGCCGCCGGCATTGCTCTGGCGCTTGGCTCGTCCTTCCTGCCGCAGACGGTTCTCGCCGCCCGCATCGACAATCCTGTCGCCGTCTTTTCCGGCCTCGACAAGATCACCGGCCGCATCACCACCTTCGACGTCTATGTGAACGAAACCGTCCAGTTCGGCGCCCTGCAGGTGACGCCAAAGGCCTGCTATTCGCGCGACCAGAGCGAAGTGCAGAAGATCGACGGTTTCGTCGAAGTCGACGAGATCACGCTGGATCGCAAGATTCGCCGCATCTTCACCGGCTGGATGTTCGCCGACAGCCCCGGCCTCAACGCCGTCGAACACCCGATCTATGACGTCTGGCTAAAGGACTGCAAGGCGTCGTCGGACGTGCCTGCGCCCGACGCCAAGACGAACTAACCCTCGGAGATTACGCCGAGGGCTTCTTGCGGGAGAACAGTCCCTTGAGGGCCCGCAATAGCGCTGCTCCCGCGACAAGAACAATCACGCCGGCCTTCTTGAAGAAAACGGCCGCCATTGCGAGCAGTCCGACTTTGGCGGCGACCTTCGCGCCGGCTCCGGCCGCGATCATGCCTGCCATGCCGTAGGCCGCCAGCTTGTCTCCGCTTTCATAATCCTTGTAGGTCTTGCCGCTGTCGAACTTGACCATGGTCAGGACGTCGGGGACGGCGGACTGGATTTCCTTCAGCTGGTCCATTCCCGCCACGAAATTGAACATGAAGACGCCTTCGCGCCCAAAGACGCGCACGGAATAGTTCAGCGTGTGTGGCTGACTCATGTCGTCGCCGAAGATGAGATCGCGCGCCCAGTGCAGCGCATGCGCGGATTGGTCGTAGTGCGGGGGCGAAGCCCAGCCGACGAGCGTGATCTTCTCAAATCCCTGCTTCTCGCGTTCCGGATTGGTTTCCGCGATCGAGTCCTTGATGTTGCGGAGCAGTTCGTCGTAGTCGGTGGATGCGGCATCCACGTCGGAGACGTAGCCGTCAGCACTGTATTCGACGACAGAGCCCCACGACCCGCCTTCAACGGGAGCGTATTTGGCGGGGAAGACCATGCCCATCGTTCCTTCGCCCGCTTGTGGCGGATTGCCCCAGATGTCGACGATTACGCGGCGCGCGTCGGCAGGGCTGAGATAGTAAAATTGCTCGGGAATATTGAGGGTGGCATTCGCGCCCGGAATCTTGATCGCGCCTTGCTGAAAGTCGATCTTTTCCAGGATGGCCTTGTCGGCATCTCCGAAACGATCCGCACCCGGAAACATCTCCTGATATGGCTTCGCCTCAGCCAGGGTTGCTGCCAGAACGAAGAGGGACGTCAGTGCGGCAATTTTCAACTTCATGAACAATACTCCCGTTAAAGGCGCGACAATAGGCGACTTGGAAGTAACGTCAACGTGAACGTGTATTTTATTATGCAAAAGACAGATGCGGCGATTGCATCGCCGTGGCGAGCATGTGCTCGTATTCGTCCTTCGGAACGTCGATGGCGCCGAAGGTCTTCAGGTGCTCGGTGGTGAACTGGGTGTCGAGCAACACGAAACCCTTCTCCTTCAGCCGCTCCACCAGATGCACGAGGCAGATCTTCGAGGCGTCGGTACGCCGCGAGAACATGCTCTCGCCGAAGAAGGCGGCACCCAGCGACACGCCGTAAAGCCCGCCCACAAGCTGATCGCCATCCCATGCCTCGACCGTATGGGCGTGTCCCATGCGAAAGAGCGATGCGTAGAGCGACCTGATCGTCTGGTTGATCCAGGTGCTCGGACGACCTGACGTCTCCTCCGCGCAAGCGGCGATCACGGCCTCGAAGTCATGGTCGAAGCGGATATCGAACGGTTTGCGCCGGATGGTCTTGGCGAGGCTTTTGGAGACGTGGAAATCATTAAGCGGCAGAACGCCGCGAAGATCGGGCTCGACCCAGAAGATCTCGGGATCGTCAGCCGATTCGGCCATCGGGAAGAGGCCGATGGAATAGGCGCGCAGGAGAATTTCCGGTGTGATGCCTGGAGATTTCCTGCGCGACCCTGCCATTGCGGTTAAGCCGGCTTGCTGGCCAGATAGTTTTCCAGCCAGTGGATGTCGTAATCGCCGTTGGCGATGTCCTGATTGTCGACCAGATCCTGGAAGAGCGGCAGCGTCGTCTTGATGCCGTCGACCACGAACTCGTCAAGCGCACGACGCAGACGCATCATGCATTCGACGCGGGTGCGGCCGTGCACGATGAGCTTGCCGATCAGGCTGTCGTAATAGGGCGGGATCTTGTAGCCCTGATAGACGCCCGAATCGATACGCACGCCAAGGCCACCCGGCGCATGGAAATGCGTGATCGTGCCGGGCGAGGGCACGAAGGTGCGCGCGTCCTCGGCGTTGATGCGGCATTCGATGGCATGGCCATGGAAGTGGATCTCATCCTGCGTGACCGACAGACCGCCACCGGAGGCGACGCGGATCTGTTCGTGCACCAGGTCGATGCCGGTGATCGCTTCGGTGATCGGATGCTCGACCTGAAGACGGGTGTTCATTTCGATGAAATAGAACTCGCCGTTTTCGTAGAGGAACTCGATCGTGCCGGCGCCGCGATACTTCAGCTTCTTCATGGCGTCGGCGCAGACCTGGCCGATCTTCATGCGCTGCTCGACGTTGAGGGCAGGCGAGTTGGCTTCTTCCCAGACCTTCTGGTGGCGGCGCTGCAGCGAGCAGTCGCGTTCACCAAGATGGATGGCATTGCCTTCGCCGTCGCCGAACACCTGGATTTCGATGTGCCGCGGCTTGCCGAGGTACTTTTCCATGTAGACGGCTTCGTTGCCGAATGCGGCGGCCGCTTCGGTACGGGCCGTAGACCAGGCCTCGATCACGTCGTCAGCGCTCTTGGCGACCTTCATGCCGCGTCCGCCACCACCGGCGGTCGCCTTGATCAGCACGGGATAACCGATTTCGGCGGCCGTCTTGATGGCCTCTTCCTCGGTCTTCACTTCGCCGTCTGAGCCGGGAACCACCGGGATGCCGAGTTCCTGCGCCGTGGTCTTGGCGGTGATCTTGTCGCCCATGATGCGGATGTGTTCCGCGGTCGGGCCGATGAAGGTGATGCCGTGCGCTTCGAGGATCTCGGCGAACTTGGCGTTCTCCGACAGGAAACCGTAGCCGGGGTGTACAGCGTCGGCGCCGGTGATCTCGCAGGCAGCAACGATCTGATGAATGTTCAGATAGCTGTCGCGCGACGGCGGCGGGCCGATGCAGACGCTTTCGTCGGCCAGGCGCACATGCATGGCGTCGGCATCGGCGGTCGAGTGAACGACGACGCAGGGAATACCGAGCTCCTTGCAGGCACGAAGCACGCGAAGGGCAATTTCCCCGCGGTTGGCGATGAGGATTTTCGAGACCATGACGTTCGCCTTATTCGACGACCACGAGAGCTTGGCCGTATTCGACGGGGCTGCCGTCCTCGACAAGAATTTCAACGACCTTGCCCGACTTCGGGGCGGGGATCTGGTTCATCGTCTTCATCGCTTCGATGATGAGCAGCGTCTGGCCTTCCTTGACCGTCGCGCCAACTTCGATGAATGCGCGCGCGCCCGGAGCCGGTGCCATGTAGGCGGTGCCGACCATAGGAGCGGAAACCGTGTTGGCCGGGTTGCGGGCCGGTGCGGCGGAAGCGGCAGGCGCTGCTGCGACTGGTGCTGCAATCGCTGCCGGAGCGGCGGCGTAGGCAGGGGCACCCATCGGCGCCTGGATATACTGCGTGTTGCCGGCGCGCGAAACGCGGATGCGCAGATCGTCCTGCTCGACTTCAATCTCGGTCAGATCCGTGTCGTTGAGGATGTTCGCGAGATCGCGGATCAGTGCCTGGTCGATACCGTTCTTTTTTTCAGCCATGAGTTTTGCCCTGTCTTTTTATGCGGTGACGTTCTTTAGCGCATGGAGCGCCAGAATGTAGCTATATGGTCCGAAGCCGGCGATGACACCCTTCGCAGCGGGCGCGATCATCGACTTGTGGCGAAATTCTTCCCGCGCATGCACGTTGGAGATATGGAGCTCTACAACGGGAATGGAAATGGCGCGGATCGCATCATGTAGCGCAACCGATGTGTGCGTATAGGCGCCGGCGTTGATCGCAACGCCGATGGCCTTGTCGCCGGCTTCGTGCAGCCAGTCGACGAGCTGACCTTCATGGTTGCTTTGACGGAAATCGACATCGACGCCAAGCTCTCGCCCGGCCGACTTGCAGTCCGCCTCGATGTCCTGAAGCGTCTTGCCGCCGTAAATGCCGGGCTCTCTTTTGCCGAGCATGTTCAGGTTTGGCCCGTTCAGGACGAAAATGGTTTGCGTCATCGAGTGTTCCGTCAAATGTGCGAGGGCAACCTATAGACTCACCAAAGGCTTAATGAAAGCCCTTTGGACAAGGCATCAGGAATCGCGCCACATTGTCCACATGGCTGAAGCACCGGGATTTTGGCAATTTGATGGGGGCCGGCTCAGCAGCTGGTCTTGCCGCAGGTCCGCATGTTCTTGACCTTGGTCTCGAGGTCGTCGTAGCCGACCGCGCCCTGCACCAGTTCGTTGCCGATCACATAGGACGGCGTGCCTGTGATACCGAGGTTCTGCGCCAGTGAGTAGGTTTCCTGCACGGAGGCGTCGCTCGGGCTCTTGGCCATCTCCGCCCGGATCTGCTTTTCGCTGACACCGAGAGACTGAGCCGCTTCGATAGCGCTCGCCTCGTCGGCGCGTCCGTCGCTGCCGAGAAGCGCTACGTGGAACTTGCTGTACTTCTCCGGAGCGATCTTGCGGAAGGCGTCCGACACCTTGTGGGCGGCAACCGATTCAGGTCCGAGGATCGGGAATTCCTTGAGCACGAAGCGGACGTTCGGGTCCTTTTTCAGCATGGTCTGCATGTCGGTAAGCGCGTGGCGGCAGTAACCGCAGTTGTAGTCGAAGAACTCGACGATCGTGACGTCGCCCTTCGGGTTGCCGATCGTCATGTCGTATTTGGAATCGAAGATCGTCGCCTTGTTCTCCGAGATCGTCGCATTGGCCTTCACCAGGCGCGCAGTCTCCTGCTTCTTCTGCAGGGCGTCCTGCACGTCGAGCATGATCTCCGGGTTCTCAATCAGATACTGCTTGATGAACTCGCCGAACTCCTTCTTCTGCGCATCATCGAGCGCAGCGGCCGGCTGGGCGGAGACTACGGAGGCGGTCAGCGCGAGCGCCGTGAAGATTTTCGGGAGAATGGCCATGATATCCTCGTCTTTGCAGGTGATTTTGGTCGTTCAATGCTTCGGGTATCACAGTCCCATGATCGGAACGCAATGCGAAGCAACAAAAATACGGCGCATTCCGGCGTATTGAAACAGGAATTCTCGTGTTCGTTATCTGGTCGCGGGATTGTGAAGATCTCACTAATGCGGCATTTGTCTGGCCGCAAATCGAAGTCGAAAGAGCAGAGCAGTTGTTTTCCATTTCCAAGCGCAGTGCAGTCGAGCCGTTTCACGCAATGGATGTTTTGGCGGAAGCGACGCGGCGGCGCGCAAGTGGCCGGCCAGTAATATCAATGGCCGTCGGCCAGCCCTCGCATCCGGCGCCTCGCGCCGCACTTGATGCGGCGAAGGCAGCCCTGGAGGATGGCAGGATCGGCTACACCGATGCGCTGGGTACTGTGAGCCTGAAGCAAGCGCTTGCAGCGAATTACCGCGAGCGCCACGGCCTGGACATCGATCCGGCGCGCATCGCGATCACGACAGGCTCCTCCGCGGGCTTCAACCTCGCATTCCTGTCGCTCTTCGATGCCGGTGATGCGGTGGCGATCGCCAGGCCCGGCTATCCCGCATATCGCAACATCCTCGGCGCGCTCGGCCTGCGGGTCATCGAGGTACCCGTCACCGCCGAAACGCATTTCACGCTGACGCCGCAAAGCATTGAGGCGGCCCAGAAGAAAAGCGGCGTCCGCGTGAAGGGCGTTCTGCTCGCAAGCCCGGCAAACCCGACCGGCACCTTGACCGGCCGCGAGGCGCTTGCCGAGCTGGCGGAATACTGTTCGGCAAACTCGATCGCTTTCATTTCCGACGAGATCTATCACGGGCTCATCTTCGCGGGCGAGGAGACAAGCGCGCTCGAACTGACCGACGAAGCGATCGTCATCAATTCGTTCTCGAAATATTATTGCATGACCGGCTGGCGCATCGGCTGGATGGTGCTGCCCGATCGTCTCGTGCGCCCGATCGAGCGGGTCGCCCAGAGCCTCTACATCTCCGCGCCGGAGCTGTCGCAGATCGCCGCGACCGCAGCGCTTGGCGCTTCCGCCGAGCTCGATGTCTACAGGGCAAGCTACGCTGCCAACCGCGATTTCCTGATGCGGCGTCTCCCAGACATGGGCCTTACGATCGCCTCGCCGATGGATGGTGCCTTCTACGCTTATGTGGATGTGACGCGCTTTACCAACGACAGCATGGAATTCGCCAAGCGGATGCTGACCGAGATTGACGTCGCCGCGACACCAGGCCTCGACTTCGATCCGCTGGAAGGGCACCGCGCCATGCGCATGTCCTACGCAGGCTCCGAAGCCGAGATCGCCGAAGCGGTCGATCGCATGACGGGCTGGCTCAAAGCGGGCTGATTTCAAGGCGCTGCAGGCGTTTCCTGACTGATTTTCTGAGCGCCTTGAAAAAGCATTGTGAAGGGCAGGTCGGCCGTCTAGGCCGGCTTGCAGTTCTCGCGATCGAGCTGCGAAACCATTGCAAGCAAGGTTTCCGAAACCGGTGTCGGCACCGAAGCGAGCCTCCCGAGAACCACGACCATGCCGACCAGCGGCGTGATTTCGAGTGCCTTTCCGGCAAGCAGGTCCTGCAGCATCGAGGTGCGGACAGGGCCGATTTGGCTCGCCTGTTCGAGCCGCTCTTCGACGGACATGCCGACATTGGCCCCAAGCGCCTCGCCAACCGCCTTGACCTCCTTCATCACCTTGCCGATCTGGTCGCTGACCGCGACGTCGGCCATGAGGTCGGACATGGTGGAGCGCGTCAGCGCGCTGATGGGGTTGAACGAAGCATTGCCCATCAGCTTGCTCCAGATGTCGTTGCGGATCTCCGGTGACAGCGTGATGTTGAGATCTGCCTTCTGCAGCAGAGCCTGGATGGCCTCGAGATCAGACGTGATTTCGCCCGACGGCTCGCCCAGGATGAAGCGGCCCTTGTTGCTGAGCTTGATATGACCGGGTTCGCTCACTTCCGCGCCCTGATGCGCGACGCAACCGATGACCCGGTGTGGGCCGACAAGTCTCCAGAGCGCACCGCCTTCATCAAGTTCCTCGAATTGCAGTTCGGCGAATTCGGGATGGTCGTCGCGGTGGAAGTACCACCACGGAATACCGTTGAGGATCATCAGAACGCGCGTGCCGTCCTTCAACAGCTTCGCCATCCCCTCGGCGGCAGCGCTGAGCTGATGTCCCTTGAGCCCGGTGATGACCAGATCCTGCGGCGGAAGATCGGCGGGATTGTCCGTGGCCACCACCTTTACATTGAGGGGCGTTTCGGAACCCGCTTCATGCAGCGTCAGACCCTCGCGGCGGATGGCATCGAGATGCGCTCCGCGCGCGATGACCGACACCGTGACGTCGCTTCCAAGCGACGACGGCGCGATCTTGGTGGCGATCATCCCGCCCAGCGCGCCGGCGCCAAAAATGCAGATGGTCTTGATGGTCATGAAATCCTATCTCCGCAATCACTTGAAAGCGGTAGAGATAGGCTATCCGGCCTCGAAGGCGAATGATTTTTTGGTGTTCAGCGATCGCCCGGCAGCAACTCGCTGCGACGCAATTCGTCGATCGCGCTCACTGCGTCCTCTGCCGACCATCCGGCCTTCAGAGCAGCGGAAATCATCCGCAACTCGGCCTCGGCCTCGATCTGCAGGAAGAGCGGCTCCAGCGCTTCCTGGGCGGTCACGACATGGTCTTTCGGAGGGGCTATCGACTGGCTGGAAGCGAGCATAGGCATCTGCGCGGTACTCCTCTCTTTATGGGCAGGCGGGCTTTCATTTGAAAAGGTATTTTGACTGGCTTGAATCGACCTAATGCGCCAACCTCAAAAAAGGTTCCGGATAAATTTTAGAAAAGCCTGCATCTTGTTCTTTCGCCCCGCCTCTGCCTTCTTGCGCCCATAGGCTGATGCGCGATTCGGGTCCCGATAAAGCGGTGGAGCCCACGAAAGAATGCGCACGAAGGAGATTGCGATGACGAACGCCAAGCCCGGGATTTCCGAGATGCGGCCCAGAATTTCGGTGATCGGCGTTGGTGGTGGCGGCGGCAACGCCATCAACAACATGATCGCGGAAAGCCTCGAAGGCGTTGAATTCATTGCCGCAAACACCGATGCGCAAGTGCTCGCGACCTCGAAGGCCTCGCGACGCATCCAGCTCGGCGCGCATGTGACCGAAGGCCTCGGCGCCGGTTCGCTGCCCGAGATCGGTCGCGCCGCCGCTGAAGAATCGATCGACGAGATCATGGATCACCTGGCCGGCTCGCACATGTGCTTCGTCACCGCCGGCATGGGCGGCGGCACCGGCACGGGTGCCGCACCCGTGATCGCGCAGGCGGCCCGCAACGCCGGCATCCTGACGGTCGGCGTCGTCACCAAGCCCTTCACCTTCGAAGGCAACCGCCGCATGAAGACGGCCGACGCTGGCATCGAGGCGCTGCGCCAGGCTGCCGATACCGTGATCGTCATCCCGAACCAGAACCTGTTCCGCATCGCCGACGCCAAGACCACCTTCGCCGACGCCTTCATGACCGCTGACCGCGTGCTGTTCGCAGGTGTCGGCTGCATCACCGACCTGATCGTCAAGGAAGGCCTCATCAACCTCGATTTCGCCGACGTGAAGTCGGTCATGCGCGGCATGGGCCGCGCCATGATGGGCACCGGCGAAGCATCGGGCGAAGAGCGCGCGATGAAGGCGGCGGAAGCCGCGATCGCCAACCCGCTGCTCGACGACATCTCGATGCGCGGAGCCAAGGGCGTGCTGATCTCGATCTCCGGCGGCTCCGACATGACGCTGTTCGAGGTGGATGAAGCCGCAAGCCGTATCCGCGACGAGGTGCAGGACGATGCAGATATCGTCGTCGGTGCGATCTTCGACCGCAATCTGGATGGCAAGTTCCGCGTCTCGGTCGTCGCTACGGGCCTCGATGGCGCGGGCGCCGGTGTCGCTCCTGTCCAGCAGGGCGCGACCATGGTCCCAGGCCTCCCGCCGCGCACGCTGCAGTAAGCCGCAACAAGAAGTTGGTCCGATCCGGCCGCGTGCTCAAGCGAGCGCGCGGCCTTTTTGCGTCGAGTGGCCTTAACGTCCCGCCAATTCTGGAAAAAACAGTCGAACGACCCTAGATCAGAAGGTGCCCCCAAGACGCGCCCAACGACATCCCCAAAGGACACCAAAGGACACCCAAGGGCGCTTTCAATTTCAGACGAACATTTCAGGAAAACACGATGTCTCAAGATAAGAATCCCGTCTGGTTCATCACCGGTTGCTCGACAGGCTTCGGCCGCGAACTGGCGAAACTCACCATCGCCCGTGGTTGGCCGACTGTTGTCAGCGCCCGCGACAAGGCCCGCGTTGCCGATCTCGTGACCGGTCATGAGGACAATGCGCTCGCCGTGGATCTCGATGTGACCGATGCCGCGCAGATCACCGCCGCCGTAAAGGCCGCCGAGGAGCGCTTCGGACGGATCGACGTCCTCGTCAACAATGCTGGCTATGGCTATCAGTCGACGATCGAGGAAGGTAGCGATAGCGAGATCCGCGATCAGTTCGAGGCCAATGTCTTCGGCCTCTTCGCCATGACCCGCGCCGTTCTGCCCGGCATGCGCACGCGCCGACGCGGCCATGTGATCAACATCACCTCGGTGGCCGGCTTCATCGGCTTCCCGGCATCCGGTTACTACTCGGCGAGCAAGCACGCGGTCGAGGGTATGTCGGATGCGCTTGCGGCCGAAGGCGCGCCGCTCGGTATCAAGGTCACCTGCGTCGAACCCGGTCCGTTCCGCACCGATTGGGCTGGCCGTTCGCTGCGGCAGACCGAAAGCAAGATCGCCGATTACGCGGAGACCGCTGCCGCACGCATGCGCCAGACGGCCGGATACAGCGGCCAGCAGCCGGGAGATCCCGTGCGCGCCGGCGAGGCGATCATCAAGATCACCGAGGTCGAGAATGCTCCGCGCCACTTGGTGCTTGGCGAATTCGGCTATGGCGCGGTCACGGCCAAGCTGAAGGAGCGCCTGGCGCTGATCGAGGAATGGAAGGACACCAGCCTCGGCGCCGATTTCCCGAAATCGTGAGGCTCGCGCTCTGGCATGAGCAGGGCGCCGTGGAGGAAGATGTGATGGTGAAGCTGGTCTATGGCCTTGAAGGCTTGTTGATCCTGGCCGGTCTGATCTGGATGGGGCAGGGCAGCGGATATTTTCCGTATCCGGCTGAAAGCTTCATGATCGACCAGACGCCCTGGATCTACTGGGGCGCGCTTGCGGTTGCCGTCGGCCTTATTCTGATCGTGCTGACCAAGAGCCTGCGCGGCAGGCGTTAACACGCGCCCAAAACAAATTCGCCGGCTGGAAGGGCCAGAAAACCCCGCCAGCCGGCGATAATCAGTCGCTTGAAAGCGTTCAAGCGCGGCGCAAACGCGCCTCGGGCAGTTCAGGCCGGGTGCCGTCAGGCGCGCGCAGACCGCGATGCTTGCTGACAAAGATCCACTCGACATTGCCGGGCTCGAACGGCCGCCGCGGATTGCGCAGCGCCAAACGGCGCTCGGACAGGCTGCGGGGCAGGGTGTCGATCATGTCGTTCATGAACGTGTCGAGACACTCTTTCCAGCGAGGCGAAACGGCGACATCGACGCCGCCGTAGCGATGAAAATCGGGGTGTTTGCGGGAGTAGCATGCGCCGATCATCCAGGCATGCTGCTGTTTCAGAAAACGCTCTTTAATGGTCATTCGCAGTCTTTTTCATTCCTTGGCGTCAGCGACTCCCTAGCCGTCGAAGCGAGCGATGTTGATCGGCCGTTCCGCTGTCCAGGTGCCATCCGCACGCTGATATTTTGTTTGCAAACCGGCTGCCGATCAAACGATCGATAAGCGACCTGGGGCCGCCGCCGGTGCCTCTACACGAGTAGGAAAAGGTGGCCGATTGAACGCCGTCGAAGCCTGAGCTGGGACGCCATTACGTTCGGCGACGTGCTACCTAGTCGACATTGATTGTTCCTTCAAGGATTTTCCTGAAACAATTTTGCATGGCTGCCCGTCTCGACGAAAAAACGGTAGCAGCGCCCTCATCGGCTCGCGTCATGGGCGTGAATTTTGCCCGTGGCTGACTTGAGGCTGTATATGGCAGCCGAGGTCCGGGGATGCGACGCCGAATGCGCTTGCGCGGCGAGGGAACGCTTCATAGGCTCGCTGCGTTGATGGATTCGTTCAACGCTTTTCAGTAGGAATCACATGCGCGCTCAATCGAAGCCGTTCGTTGTTGAAATCAAGACATCCCGCCGTACCGATCGCAGCAAGGAAAAATCCATCTGGGGCAATCTCGACCTCTCCGCCGTCGCGCAGGAAGTGGCCGATGACGTGCCGTTGTCGGCGGCGCCTGCTACCGGTGTCGAGCAAAAAGCCGTCCGGTAACGCCGAAAGGGCGCGCGCCTTAAAATGCAGCCGCGCCCTTCATCGAATTCCGTAAAAGCTGAGTACCGTCAGACCGGATTACAGGTCATGCCGTTGCGCTGCGCATTCGCGATGCAGTCGCTTCGATTGGAATAGCCTTCCGTCGATGAACCGACGATCCGACCATTGGACGCCGTGCGCCGCCAGCGCCACTGACCATTCGTCTGGTAGATCTCCCAGGTATCACCATTGCTTGCCTTGCAACTCGGCATGTCTCTCTCCCTTTGTTTTGACAGATCAGGCCTAGGCCATTCCTTCGCACGTTTCCACGAACCGACTGCAATCAAAGGTCGTGCCTGACTGCGAGGTTGGTTGCGTCGACAGCGAGGCGGCTGCCAAAAGTGGCGAACCATCTGGCTCCTTGGGCGTTGTTTGGAAACACGCTGAAGGAGAAGATCGATGCCAATCAACGATGATGGAAAGAAGCCGCTGTCGCGCAGCGAGGACTATCGCGATTTCGAAGAGCGCAATATCGACGACGGCTGGCCCTATGCGGACACAACTGACGCCGCGTCGGCAGCGCCTGAAAATCGCGCCTATGGTGAAACGCCCGCCAATTTCGACAGCAACGACAATCCAGGCTTCCGCGTCGACGGCATAGACCGCGATGGCAACGAAAACCGGCTCAGGGATTCGCTGCGCGCCGACACGATCGATCGCGATGACAGCGACGATCTGGAAGCGCGGGTCACCGAAAACATCGAGAACGTCCCCGAAGTCGACATCGACAGCATCGAGGTCCATGCCGACGGCCATGTCGTCACGGTCGAAGGCTCTGTCGAAACGATTGGTATCGCCCGGAAGGTCGAACTCGCAGCATCCTCTGTCGATGGCGTCCACCACGTGAGGAACAGGCTGCACACGACGGGCGTGGATGCGCATCGATAATTTGCGCCCTGCCTACAACGGAAAAGGCCGCCCGCTGGATAAGCGGACGGCCTTTTTTAATTGGCGTTCTCTAAGCCGATCAGCTGCAGCCGCTGGTCGCGCCGCAAGTGTCGCACTTCTCGCAGGTGCCGTTGCGCACCATCGTGAAGTTCTGGCACTCCGAGCAAATGTTGCCGGTGTAGCCCTGCATGATCGACCGGGCGCGGCGCTCGGATTCGATCTTCTTGGCTTCCGTCTTGGCCGATGCGGCGTCAGCCGCGGCCTTGTCGGAGAACAGCGCGGTCGCCTGCTGCTGGTTTTCGGTCGTGACTTCTTCCAGCACTTCCTCGGCGATCTCTTCGGCCAATTCCTTGGCGCGCTCTTCGTAATCGCGCTTGAAGGCGACGATTTCGGAGGTCGAGATGGCGGTCGTCGGCTCGATCTTGCGGGCGGCAGCGCCAGCGAAGGACGTTACCGTCGCACCGGACGAGGCGCGGGCAGGGGCGGCCGTTGCCGAGCCCTTGGGCTCGCCGGAGGCCTGACGCTCGCTGTTCGAAACGATCGTCGGCTTGTAGCCGCGGGTCCAGCCGGTCGAGACGAGGTTCGTCTTGCCTTCCTGGATGCCCTTGCCGAGTGCCGTGTTCGAGAAGTCCGACGTATCGACATGCGCCAGATCGTGGCGGCCGAGGTAGGAGACGGCCAGTTCGCGGAACACGTAGTCGAGGATCGACGTGGCGTTCTTGATCGCGTCGTTGCCGATGACCATACCTGCCGGCTCGAACTTGGTGAAGGTGAAGGCCTCCACATATTCCTCGAGCGGCACGCCGTACTGCAGACCCAGCGATATGGCGATGGCGAAGTTGTTCATCATCGCACGGAAGGCGGCGCCTTCCTTGTGCATGTCGATAAAGATCTCGCCGAGGCGACCGTCACCGAATTCGCCGGTGCGCAGGTACACCTTGTGTCCGCCGACGGCGGCCTTCTGGGTGTAGCCCTGGCGGCGGTTCGGCAGCTTCTCGCGTTCGCGGGTCACGCGCTCTACCACACGCTCGATGATCTTCTCGGTGATGGTGACGGCCTGGGCGGCGACCGGCTGCTGCAGCAGATCGTCCAGTGCGTCCTCATCGCTTTCGTCTTCGATCAGCGAGGCGTTCAGCGGCTGCGACAGCTTGGAGCCGTCGCGGTAGAGAGCGTTTGCCTTCAGGCCGAGCTTCCAGGAGAGCATGTAGGCGCTCTTGCAATCCTCGACCGTCGCGTCGTTCGGCATGTTGATCGTCTTGGAGATCGCACCCGAGATGAACGGCTGGGCGGCAGCCATCATGCGGATGTGGCTGTCGACCGAGAGGTAACGCTTGCCGATCTTGCCGCACGGATTGGCGCAATCGAAGACGGCGAGGTGCTCGTTCTTCAGGAACGGTGCGCCTTCCAGCGTCATCGCGCCGCAGACGTGAACATTGGCAGCCTCGATGTCCTTCTTCGAGAAGCCGATGTGCTCAAGCAGGTTGAAGCCCATGTCGCCGAGCTGTTCGTCGGAAACCTTCAGCGTGCCCTTCAGGAAGTCGGTGCCGAGCGTCCACTGGTTGAAGACGAACTTGATGTCGAAGGCCGACTTCAGCGCGCCGTTCAGCGCTTCGATCTTCTCGTCGGTGAAGCCCTTGGCCTTCAGCGAGCCGGGGTTGATCGCCGGCGCCTGGTTCAGGTTGCCGTGGCCGACAGCGTAAGCTTCGATCTCGGCGATCTGGCTCTCGGAGTAGCCGAGCGTGCGCAGAGCTTCCGGAACGGCACGGTTGATGATCTTGAAGTAGCCGCCGCCGGCGAGCTTCTTGAATTTCACCAGTGCGAAGTCAGGCTCGATACCGGTCGTGTCGCAATCCATGACGAGGCCGATCGTGCCTGTCGGCGCGATGACGGTTGCCTGGGCGTTGCGGTAGCCGTGCTTTTCGCCGAGTTCGAGAGCCTTGTCCCAGGCGCTCTTCGCGTGAGCCGCCAGATCCTGGTCCGGGTTCTCGGAGTGGATCAGCGCGACCGGGTTGATCGAAAGGCCTTCATAGCCCGACGTCTCGCCGTAAGCGGCGCGGCGATGGTTGCGGATGACCCGCAGCATGGCTTCGCGGTTCGGCTTGAACATCGGGAAAGGTCCGAGTTCAGACGAGATCTCGGCCGAAGTGGCGTAGGAGATACCGGTCATGATCGCGGTCAGCGAGCCTGCGATGGCGCGGGCTTCGTCGCTGTCGTAGGGAATGCCCGAAGACATCAGCAGGCCGCCGATGTTGGCGTAGCCGAGGCCGATCGTGCGGTATTCGTAGGAGCGCTCGGCGATCTGCTTCGACGGGAACTGTGCCATCATCACGGAGACTTCAAGCACGACCGTCCAAAGGCGAACGGCGTGTTCGTAATCAGCGATGTTGATGCGCTTGGTGGCCGCATCCTTGAACTGGATGAGGTTCAGCGAGGCAAGGTTGCAGGCCGTGTCGTCGAGGAACATGTATTCCGAGCACGGGTTGGATGCACGGATCGGGCCGGCAGCCGGGCTGGTGTGCCAGTCGTTCATCGTCGTGTTGAAGTGCAGGCCCGGATCGGCCGATGCCCATGCGGCGTAGGAGATCGATTCCCACAGGTCGCGTGCCTTCAGCGTCTTCATGACCTTGCCGTCCTTGCGGGCGGTCAGGTTCCAGTCACCATCGTTTTCGACAGCGCGCAGGAAGTCGTCCTTGATGGAGACCGAGTTGTTGGAGTTCTGGCCCGAAACCGTGAGGTAGGCTTCCGAATCCCAGTCGGTGTCGTAGGTCTTGAACTCCAGGTCCTTGTAGCCCTGGCGAGCAAACTGGATGACGCGGCCGATGTAGTTTTCCGGAACCTGATCCTTCTTGGCAGCGCGCACTTCGCGCTTCAGGGCAGGGTTCTTGTTCGGGTCGTAGCAATCGTCATTGTCGCCGTCGCAATTGACGCAGGCCTTCATGATCGCCTTCAGGTGGCGATTGACGATCTTGGAACCGGTCACGAGGGCAGCAACCTTCTGCTCTTCCTTGACCTTCCAGTTGATGTATTCCTCGATATCCGGATGGTCGATATCGACCACGACCATCTTGGCCGCGCGACGCGTCGTGCCGCCAGACTTGATGGCGCCGGCAGCGCGGTCGCCGATCTTCAGGAAGCTCATCAGGCCGGAGGAACGGCCGCCGCCGGAAAGGCGTTCGCCTTCGCCGCGCAGATACGAGAAGTTGGAGCCGGTGCCGGAGCCGTACTTGAAGAGGCGGGCTTCGCGAACCCACAGGTCCATGATGCCGCCTTCGTTGACCAGATCGTCTTCGACGGACTGGATGAAGCAGGCGTGCGGCTGCGGATGCTCATAGGCCGACTTCGACTTCGTCAGCTTGCCGGTGAAGGGGTCCACATAGAAGTGGCCCTGGCCGGGGCCGTCGATGCCGTAGGCCCAGTGCATGCCGGTGTTGAACCACTGCGGCGAGTTCGGGGCGACGCGCTGCGTCGCGAGCATGTATGCAAGTTCGTCGCGGAAGGCGGCCGCGTCTTCTTCGGAAGAGAAATAGCCACCCTTCCAGCCCCAGTAGGTCCAGGTGCCGGCCAGACGGTCGAAGACCTGGCGCGCATCGGTTTCAGAACCGTACTGCTGATCCTTCGGGAGGTCCTTCAGAGCGGCCTCATCGGCAACCGAGCGCCACAGGAAGGAAGGAACGTCGTTTTCCTCGACCTTCTTGAGGCGGGCAGGGACGCCGGCCTTGCGGAAATACTTCTGCGCCAGAATGTCGGCCGCGACCTGCGAAAACTGCGCGGGAACATCGATGTTCTCGAGGCGGAATACGATCGACCCGTCAGGGTTCTTGATCTCGCTGGTTGCCTTGCGGAATTCGATAGCCGCGTAAGCGCCCTGATCTGCCTTCGTAAATCGGCGTTCTATGCGCATTTGCCTTAACCTCTAGCTCGCGCGCCCCGTCCCCGTTGACCAAGGCGCAAGTTTCCACCTCCGGCGGCGCCGTAAGGAGCGCAGCCAGTTCTCGTTTCCGTATCGTCACAGGAGTGTCATCCGGAGATGGGTCATCCTGTATCTTGTGGTGATGGTGGCTGCAATCACTAAATATAGTATTAACAGCCTTTTTCCGCCAGCCCCGGATGTCGCTTTTTCAGGCGGCAAAAATCGCGCAGAACATACTCATGGCGGCTCACCCCTCATGGATCAACGCCCTGATTCAATGCTCGATTTCTGGTGAGAACCGGCCTCGTAATGTCCGGTTCAGCTGCCGCCGCAACATCGAAGTTCATTAAGTTGAAAACAGGCGATTCCGTCAAGGGCTTGTTCTTAACGAAGTGTTCACCACAAGATATTGTGGAGTGGCCTGTGGAGACTGGGGAAAAACCAGTTGGGCAAGAATTTCAATGGCTTGCTAAGGGATGCGCAAGAGAAATGCCAAAGCCGGATTAATTTTGCCATATTTTGTCATTTGGCGGTGGCTTTTCGAGCGCAAATGAGCGTTGTGATTCGCAAGGCCGAACAAGGCGCTAAAGTGCGTCGATGGCGATGGTCACCGTAGCGCTTCCGATCGCCTGTCCACTCTCGTCGCGAACCGTGAAACTTGCCTGCGCTTCCAGCAATTGCGTGGCATCATCGCGGCTGGCGCGATCGATGAAGACCTCGTCGGAGTCCCGGGCAAAGGTCTTCAGGAACTTGTTTTCGTCGCCCTGCCAGTAGTCGTTGGTGGGCACGCTCTGCGCGACATTCAGTCCGTTCCGGTCGGTCACGAATATTTCCACAATCGTTCCTTGCGAATCATCCTGCTTGGCTTTGAGGTATCGCGAGACCGGATTGTTGAGGAGGCGGGTGACCATCTGCCATTGCCCGCTCTTGATCTCCGAGCGGTAGCTGTTGTCGAGCACCTGGATATCCATCGGGCTGATATCGCCGAACTTCCTGTTCTGCGCCTTGATCGCGGCCAGAACGTTCGGCTTGTTGATCATCGGCTTGACGAGCGTATCCACATATTCGCGCACGACGGAGATATAGGCGGGTTCGGCTGAGACCGCGCGCGGAAGCACGTTCAAACACAGCCCGAAGGCCGCGATCAAGCCGATAAACCGCCAACGCTGCATGGTCGTTCCAGTGTCGCGCTAGCGACCGCCCTCTACCCAAACACCCTGCCGCGCCCTTGCCGCCTGATGCCATATGATCATACGGCGGACGGCGAGGGGCGGACAGCAAATTTGGTTATGTTAGTAAACAAAGATTGGAGCAATTTAAAGTTGCTTCTGTCTCTGTCTGCCAAGAGCCTGGAAAATCAGCCCTTGCTGCCCTTGGAGATCGGTTCCTGATAGGTGAAACCCATATCCCACGGGAAGTAGATCCAGGTGTCCTGGCTCACCTCCGTGACGAAGGTGTCGATGACAGGCACACCCTGTGGTTTTGCGTAGACGCAGGCGAAGTGCGCCTTCGGAAGCAGCGTGCGGACTTCGGAGGCTGTCTTGCCGGTATCCGTCAGATCGTCGACGACGAGCACGCTTTCGCCGCCATCTTCAAGCAGTTCGGCCGCGATGCCCTTGAGGAGCATCATCTCGCCCTGGTTCACATAGTCGTGGTAGGACGCGACGCAGACCGTTTCGATCAGGCGGATGTTGAGCTCGCGCGAAATGATGGCAGCCGGCACGAGGCCGCCACGGGTGATGCAGACGATCGCCTTGAACTCGCGGTTGAGGCCGGCAAGGCGCCAGGCAAGCGCGCGTGCGTCGCGGTGAAATTGATCCCAGGAAACGGGAAAGGCTTTATCGGGAAGGGACATGGGCTCGCTCCGAGGCATGAATGATGACACGCCGTTTGCCGGCGGCCGGACGCTCTTCCGTTCACTTGGGTCAAACGCAAATCGCGCAGCCGAGACTGCGCGATGGAAGGACCGAAGCCGGAGCTCGTCGTCGGTCGTGGCAATTAGCGGAATTTGGCTGCAAAACGCAAGCCCCCGCTGATCGTGGCCCGCTAACGCGAAAGCAGCGTCATCGCCGTCATGGAGTGCAGGAGCGTCTTCGTCGTGCCGCCGAAGATCATCTGCCAGAGCCTCGAATGTGTGTAGGCGCCCATCACCAACAGATCGATGCTGCTGTCGGACAACCGGTTCTCGATAACGGCCGACGTGCTCTTGTCCGTGGTCGTCGCCGTTGCAAGCGTGACGTTGACGCCGTGGCGGGCAAGTGTCGCGGCGATTTCCGCACCCGCGACTGCCGCCGATTGCAGCGCGTTGTCGACCGGGTCGACGGAGAAGATCTCAACCTCGTCGGCAGCCTTCAGGAAGGGCAGGGCGTCGAATGTGGCGCGCGCCGCTTCCTTGGAGCCGTTCCAGGCGACCAGCACCCGCTTGATCGGCTTCGGCTGGCGAATGATGAAGGGGATCATCAGAACCGGCCGTCCGCTTTCGAGCAGGAAGTTATCGACATCGACATGACTGTCCGACGGCCGTGCCGGATCGGCCTGCGAGGCGATCAAGAGATCGGCGCTGCGCGCGCTCTCGATCAACGGCGCCGAGCCGTAGCCGGTCGAGGAGGCGAAGCTGCGCCACTCGAACGACACGCCTTCCACTTCCGCCTTGCGGCGAACGATCGTCTCGATCTTGACCCTTTCGCTATGCGCCATGTCCTGCAGCGCCTGCACAGCGACAGGATCGGGAATCTCCATCGGCGCCACGAGCGGCACGACGGCGATCGTTTCCGCATGAAGCCCGATCACATGGGCACCGTGTTCCGCAGCCAGTGCGAAGGCCAGATCGGCGACTGCGGTGCAATTGTCTGAAGTATCGAGAATCGCAAGAATGGTTTTGTAAGACATGGGTATCTCCTTGCTCGGATGAAAAAGTCCGTAAGAGAAGCAATGCGCTTGGCCGGCATTTGTTTCCTTGACCGAGATCAAGTCCCGCAGGCCGGCTCTAGAAAGAAATTAGGCCTCCGCTGATGGGTTTTCCAGGACAGTCCGCTCGCGGCGAATGCCTTCGATCATCGCCGAGACATCCGCGCCGGCGGCATCGATCACGGCCTGCGAGCGACCACGAACAACGATCTCGGTCGAGAATTTCTGGCCGACATAGCGCGGATAGGAGCCGATGCTGGTTTCCTGATGCGCCTTCTGGATCGCGGCGAGCGGCGTGCCGATATCGCCTTCGCCATAAGGGCACGAGATCGCCAGCGACAGCACCGGCGTTCCGGTTCTGAGCGTCGGGATAACCGCGTCGACCATCGCCTGAAACACCTGCGGCACGCCGGCCATGACATAGACGTTGCCGATATTGAAACCGGGCGCCGTGGAGACCGGGTTGGGAATGTGCGTCGCGCCGACAGGCATGCGAGCCATCCGCTGGCGGGCCTCGGTGAACTCCATCTCGCGGCGCTTGTACATATCGCCAAGCAGCGCCATTGCCTTCTCGTCGTGATGGCAGGCAACGCCGAAGGCCTTGGAGACGGCGTCGGCCGTGATGTCGTCATGGGTCGGCCCAATGCCGCCCGAGGTGAAGACATAGTCGTATTTCGTCCTCAGCGCGTTCAGCGCCTCGACGATCGCGTCCTCTTCGTCCGCGACGATGCGGACTTCCTTGAGGTCGATGCCTGCAAGCAGCAGCATATCGGCGAGATGGCCGATGTTCTTGTCCTTGGTGCGGCCGGATAAAAGCTCGTCGCCGATTGCCAGAATGGCTGCGGTCACAATCTGTTGGGTCATGTTAGGTCTCTGTCTTCACTCAGTCTTTGGTGTCGAGCTTATACCAAATAGAGCGGACGGGAAGCCCGTGCCCACCAATACGGAAATGTGAACGCAAGGCAAAAACGTGCGATAAGATTGAACAGTCCGTCTCTCGCGGCGTGGCTGGCCGTCACCCAGTGCATGCGCTAGCTATTTGGCAGACGCACGATGCGTTGCGAGGCATTCTTTATGATACGCGAATTCATCAAACGGATTTTGGTCGGTGCACCGAGCGCAGCACCCGCCGCAACCCAGAAAGAGGAAACGTCCAAGATGGCTAAGGTTCTGGTTCTTTACTATTCGTCGTACGGCCACATCGAGACGATGGCATACGCCGTTGCCGAGGGCGCGAAATCCACAGGCGCCGAGGTGACCGTCAAGCGCGTACCGGAGCTGGTACCGGAAGAAGTCGCCAAGGCATCGCATTTCAAGCTTGATCAGCAGGCACCGATCGCCACCGTGGACGAGTTGGCCGAATACGATGCGATCATCGTCGGCGCCGGCACCCGCTTCGGCACGGTTGCGTCGCAGATGCGCAACTTCTGGGACCAGACGGGTGGCCTGTGGTTTGCCGGCAAGCTGGTCGGCAAGGTCGGCTCGGTTTTCACCTCGTCCGCCACGCAGCACGGCGGCCAGGAATCCACCATCCTCGGCTTCATCCCGACCTTCCTCCACCAGGGCATGGTCGTCGCCGGACTTCCCTATGCCTTCCAGGGCCAGATGGGCGTGGACGAGATCAAGGGCGGCTCGCCTTATGGTGCATCCACGATTACCGATGGCGACGGTTCGCGCCAGCCTTCTGCCATCGAGCTCGACGCCGCCAAGTTCCAGGGCGCGCATGTCGCCAAGCTCGCAGCAAAGCTCGCCTGAGCCAAGGGGCGTGTCAAAACAGTGAAGGCGCGGCCTCGGGCCGCGCCTTTTCATGTGTGGCGTCGAAACGCCGAAGCACTGTATCGGTAGTCGTCGACTGCGGGCCTTACGTTCGTTCAGCCGTATAGTCCATGAAACTTGGCTGTATAAACGAAGAGCGGTACCCCAAATACCGCAAGTCCAATCAAGAATGCCGTGCTTGTTCTAACCAGTCTCAGGCGCCGTGTGCGGGCGCCATCCCAATCGTAAACCATCGTCTTACTCCCACCACAAGACAAGCTTTACAAATACACGACCAGAAGCCGTGTCTTTACTGACACAGGCATACAATCACATTCTAACATTGCAAAAAAGATGCTTGTTAATGACTCCGTAATATGTTTTCCGACCGTGGCCGAATCGCATCACGTTGCACTTTGTACGATACCGGATGCACTTGACTGAATCGCCGCAGTCGTTGATTGAGGGTGCTATTGCGGGCGTGGCGAAACTGGTAGACGCAAGGGACTTAAAATCCCTCGGCCTTGGCTGTGCGGGTTCGACCCCCGCCGCCCGCACCAACTTTCCCTTGCGCATCCCGACCTTCAGTCCGCACTGAATTTTGCCGGCGAAGACGGTTCACCAGCATGCCGATTAGAACGCCGAGGCAAGCCCCCACGGCTTTGACTGCGGCGTCGTGCATCCGCGCGTGCCGCGTCGGCGAAAGATACTGCAGAAGCTCGATCCCGACGGCGCCGACGACCAGGAGGGCGGCGACCGCCAGCCAGTGCCTGGGATAAGCCACGGCAAAGGCGAGACCGACGACCAGATAGGCAAGCGCCCGGTCGAGGTTGACTGAAGTAATCGTATGAGGACGAAGGCCGATCGGCGAGACCGTTACGAAAATGATGGCGGCGAGTAAGAGCCAGGCGATCGGCTTTGAAAATTTGTCTGCTGTCATGAAACTCACACTATTGATGTCGTCACGCGTTTTCAGCGCACATCCGCGTTACCGGGGTGCTTTCCCAAAACGCGCATCACCGCGCTCTACCGAACCGTTGTGGTTGAAAATGGGCTTCTTTCGAGGGTCTGCCTATGGCATAGCGTGGGGCGCAATAACAAGGGACTGAGACCGTGACCAGACAGAATGTCGAAGCTGCCGAAGAGGCTCTGCGCAGCTTATTTCCGGCAACGCCGCTGCAACTCAACGAGCATTTGTCCGCCCGCTATGGCGCCGACATTTGGTTGAAGCGCGAAGACCTGTCGCCCGTCCGCTCCTACAAGATCCGTGGTGCCTTCAATTTCTTCCGCAAGCGGATCGAGGAAGGTGCGTCCGGCAAGACCTTCGTTTGCGCGTCTGCCGGCAATCATGCGCAGGGCTTTGCATTCGTCTGCCGCCATTTCGGCGTTCCCGGTGTCGTCTTTATGCCGGTGACGACACCGCAGCAGAAGATCGACAAAACCCGCATCTTCGGCGGCGAGTTCATCACCATCAAGCTGACAGGCGACTTCTTCGACCAGTGCTACAAGGCAGCCCGCGATCACGTCGAGACGATCGACGGCGTCATGGTGCCGCCCTTCGATCATGAAGATATCATCGAGGGCCAGTCGACGGTGGCCTCCGAGATCATGCAGCAGCTGCCCGAGGGCACGGTGCCCGATCTCGTCGTCATGCCTGTCGGCGGCGGCGGTCTGGCGGCCGGCATCAGCGGTTATCTCAAGGACACGGTGCCGAGCACGGGCTTCTTCTTCGTCGAACCCCAGGGCGCGCCGAGCCTTAAGCGCAGCATCGAGGCCGGCGAGGTCGTGACACTCTCCAAGGTCGACAATTTCGTCGATGGCGCGGCCGTTGCCCGCATCGGCGACCTCAATTTCGCTGCGCTGAAAGGCTTCCCGAGCAATCAGGTGATGTTGATGCCGGAGAACGCCATTTGCGTGACGATCAACGAAATGCTGAACGTCGAGGGCGTGGTACTGGAACCGGCAGGCGCCCTGTCGCTGACGGCAATCGCCACGATGGATCCCGAAGCGATCCGCGGCAAGACGGTGGTCGCGATCGTCTCCGGCGGCAATTTCGATTTCGAGCGGCTTCCGGATGTGAAGGAAAGGGCCATGCGTTACGCGGGCCTGAAGAAATACTTTATTCTCCGCCTTCCGCAGCGCCCCGGCGCGCTCCGCGACTTCCTCAATCTGCTCGGTCCCGATGACGATATCGCCCGCTTCGAATATCTGAAGAAGACCGCCCGCAACTTCGGTTCGGTCCTGATCGGCATCGAAACCAAGGCGCCGGAAAACTTCGCGGCGCTGTTCGCGAAATTCGAGACATCGGGTATCAGTTTCGAGGACATCACCGAAAACGAGATCCTCGCGAACCTCATCATTTAACTTTCACGGCAACGGCCCTATTTAACCTTGATGGCATCCGCCCTCATCACAAAGGCGTATCATGGCTTCGATCTTTTCCAGCATTTTCTCCATGTTCTCTGGCGGCGAGAAGCAGCCGGGCGCGGCTTCTTCGGGCGCTGCTTCCGATCCGCAGCCCTATGCCGATTGCACGATTTATGCCGAACCGATGAAGGAAGGCGGCCAGTACCGTCTGGCCGGCCGCATCGAGAAGACCGTTGGCGACGAGGTGCTGGTCCGCAATTTCATTCGCGCCGACATGTTTTCGTCGACGGATGATGCGATCGAATGCACGGTGCGCAAGGCGCAGCAGATCATCGATCAGAACGGACCATCCCTGTTCAGCGACGGAGCCAAGGTTCGTCAGGTCTGATCATGGAAGGCCGGCGCGCCCTTGCGTGTTGAGCGGTCGCGCCGCCATTCCCTCATGCTATTTTAAAACATTGCGGCGATCCTGCGCTCAGCAGACATTGCAGGAATATCCAGTGCCTCAGAATGCCCGCCGCACATTCGCTGCCGATACCGCCGACAAAGCGTTCGAGGTGCCGTGGCATGGCAATATTGGCGGGAGGTCGCGGCGTTGATCGCAAACGTCAATCTCATCCTCTTCGTCGTCGAGGCCATCGGCTACTTCACGCTGATGGTGACGCTGCTGCATTTTCGCGCGCGCATAGGCCTCGGCATATTCCTGACGGCACTCGGCGTCATGCACTTCATGGAGACCTACCTCGCGGCGGTCTTCTATGTCGAATTGCCGTTCGGGATCGTCTCGCCGGGATCATCGGTGTTCTTCACCGGCAAGCTGATGATGATCCTGATGCTCTATCTTCAGGAAGACGCCGCCGTCGTCCGCCAGCCGATCTACGGGCTTTTCATCGGCAACCTTCTGACCGTCGCGATCGCCTGGATCGTGCAATGGCACGCGCCGCTGGAGCTTACATCAGGCGCGCTGCCGAGCGATGAATTTCTGAAGGAAATGGGCTGGCTTATGCTCTGGGGCACGGCCATCCTCTATCTCGACGCCATCGGCATCATCCTGCTCTACGAGCGGCTCGGCCGCTATTTCAGGCAGCGGCCAATCCTGCGCTTCATGATCTGCGGTTTCGTGCTTTTGACCTTCGACCAGATCGCCTTCTTCGGCGCGCTGCACTATTCGGTCGGCGTCCCGCTCGCCGCCTTCTGGGGTGGTTGGAAGGCGAAGATGTTCGCCGTCTGCATCTACACCGTGCTCTTCGCGATCTACGAGAAATGGATCGGTCGGGCAGTCACCACATCGAGCGCACGCCCGATCGGAGACATCTTCAGCGACCTGACCTTCCGCGAACGTTACAACGATCTCCTGAGCCGCACCGGCCGGGACGTGCTGACCGGACTTTACGACCGCACGCGAATGGAGCTCGAAGCGCCGGTCATGATCCGCGAATCGCTGCGCCAAGGGCAGTCCGCCACGGTAATGATCCTCGATGCCGATCACTTCAAGAACGTCAACGACGTGTTCGGCCACCTGCAGGGCGACGACGTCCTGCGCGCGATAGCAGCCCGCCTGGGCTCGATCCTGCGCGCCGGCGATCGGGTCTTCCGCTTCGGCGGCGAGGAATTCGTGGCGATCTGTCCCGTGACCGATCACGCCGAGGGCCTGCGTCTGGCCGAGAGGTTGCGCTGGACGATCGAAAACAGCGTCGCGACACCCGATGGCAAGCCGGTAACGATCAGCATCGGCGTCGCGACAGCCACCGAAGATGGCGACGCCTTCACCGCGATCTTGTCGGCAGCGGACGAGCGGCTTTATTGCGCCAAGAAGAACGGCCGAAACTGCGTCTTCGGCCAGACCGGAGTCCATGGCCTCACGGTCGCCGGCTGACAGTAAGTTCCTACAAACAAAAAGACGGCCGGCAAGCCGACCGTCTTCCTGAATTGATTGCCCTTTAAATTAGGCAGCGAGCGCGAGTTCTTCAGCGCGTGCCTTGGCAGCGCCGACAGCCTTCTCGGCTGCTTCGGGACCAAAGGCCAGGCCTTCGACGTAGATGGTCTCGACGTCGGTGATGCCCATGAAGCCGAGAACGGTCTTCAGGTACGGTACCGCATGGTTCATGCCGGCAGCCGGACCTTGCGAGTAGACACCGCCGGAGGCGAGAACGACGTAGACCTTCTTGCCGGTGGCAAGGCCAACCGGGCCGTTTTCGGTGTACTTGAAGGTCAGGCCGGCGCGGGCGACGTTGTCGATCCAGCTCTTCAGCGACGAGTAGATGTTGAAGTTGATGAGGCCGGTGCCGATGACGATGGTGTCTGCTGCGAGCAGCTCGTTGACCAGCTCGTCGGAAATCTTCGCGGCTTCGTTTTCTTCGGCCGTGCGGGCGTCAGCCGGCTTGCGGATCGCGCCGGTGAAGAGGTCGTTGATATGGGCCAGCGGGTTCGCGGCGAGGTCACGGCGAACGACGACGCTGCCGGCCTTCTGCGACTGGAGCTTGCCAGCGAGGTCTACGGCGATATCGGTCGAAAGCGACTCAGCGCGCGGGCTGGAGGTCAGAAGCAAAATGGACGACATGATTGATAATCCTTTGGTCTTTGCGTTTGCGGCGCGATCGGGGGAAGGTCGAACCGCGTCTTCGAGTGAAGAAATAGGTCTAGCGGCCTATCGAAAAAACTGTGATAATGTCGATCAAGACTATCGATCGATTGGATGGATGTAATGTTGCCCAACCCGACACTGGACCAGCTGCAGGTTTTCCTGACCGTTGCCGAGACCGGGAGCTTCTCGGCCGCCTCGCGCGTGCTCAATCGTGCCCAGTCGGTGGTCAGCTACACCATTGCCAATCTCGAAGCACAACTGGAAATGCAGCTGTTCGAACGCTCCGGTGCCCGTCAGCCGAAGCTTACCGAGGCAGGCAAGGCCATGCTTGAGGATGCCCGCCGGCTGATGACTGACCTGCAGGTGATGCGGGCGAGGGTGAAGAGCCTGAAGGAAGGGCTGGAAGCCGAGGTGGATGTGGCGATCAGCGTCATGGTGCCGTCGCAGGCGGTCGTCGCCGTGCTCACGGAGTTCCGCGATCGCTTTCCCTCCGTCACGCTCAATCTAAGTGCTGGCGAACTCGGCATGGTCATGGAGGCCGTCCTGTCGGGCAAGGCCACGATCGGCATAGGCGGAGCGCTCCTGAAGCAGGACGACTCCATCGCCGTCGACAAGATCGGCCACTCCTTCATGATCCCGGTCGCCGCGCGCTCCCACCCGCTGGCTGATATTGAGAGGCCGCTGACGCTCGCGGATGTTCGCGAGGAAGTGCAACTCGTCGTCACCGACGCTTCCGGGCTCACCAAGGGCCGTGATTTCAACGTGCTGTCCTACAAGACGTGGCGCGTCAGCGACATTGCCACCAAACACGCGCTGATCCGCGGCGGCCTGGGTTGGGGCGGCCTGCCGGCGTCGATTATCCGCGAGGATTTGGCCAACGGAACGCTCGTCCATCTCGATCTGCCGGCCTACGAGCAGGGCGAGTATCCGATCTATGCGATACGGCGCATTGCAAACCCGCCGGGCCCGGCTGCCACATGGCTGATCGAAGCTTTCCATTCGAAACTGTCGTTCTGCCCAAACCACGCCGATTTCACCGCGGCGCTGAACGAGATCAAGGCTCCCGATCTGCCGCTCGCGGCGGAGTAGGCGAGGCGTTAGAGCCCTTCCTGGTTAGATTGAAGCATTCTGTTGGCTCAAACGGAGTCGGATGGTCGTCCGGCCGGCGCGTGTCATAGCCAACGCATACGGCCAAGCTGGCCGGACGATCAGGCGGCCCGTTTCAGCCAACCCGAAGGGCCGGGCATCTTTCCGCCAGGATCAAAGGCGATCGGCTCGACCGTACCTGGGGTATGCCCTTCGCCAATCGCCTTTGCCCTGACGAAAACCTACTCCGGCAGAATGCTTCAAGCTAACCAGGAAAGGCTCTAAGCCTCGCCTGTAGTCTGTCTTAGAGAACCAGCCGGAACTTGGCGAAACCATCCGTTCCTTCGCCGGCATCCTCGATCTTCGCGCCCTTGACGTCCGCGATGAACTGCTTCGCCTTAGGCCCGCTCTGAAACGTCGCGGTCGCGCCGGTCACCGGCTTGAAGGTCCAGTTGCCGTCGGCAGCCGGATTGATCGTTCCCTGCTCGTGCACATAGCGCACGATCACGTCGCGGTTCGTGTCGGGCGCCTGGAACACCACCTTGTCGGCCGCGATCTCGGGGAACTTGCCGCCACCGCCGGCGCGGTAGTTGTTGGTCACGACCACGAATTTTTGGCTCGGGTCGATCGGCTTGCCGTCAAACGCAAGGTTCTGGATGCGGTTGGATCCGGCGTTGATGGCGTTGCCGTCATTGTCGTATTTGCGCGGCTGCGCCAGGTCGATCTGGTAGGTGACGCCATCGATCACGTCGAAATTGTAGGAAGGGAAGTCGGCGTTCAAAAGCTCGGCGTCCTTCGTGCCTTCCTTGATTTCGTTGAACATCCCCGCCGACATTTCCAGCCAGTTCTTCACCTGCTCGCCGGTGATCACGACGGCCTGCACGGTGTTCGGATAGAGATAGAGGTCGGCGATGTTCTTGATGGCGAGATCGCCGGCCGGAACATCGGTATAGTAATCGGCGCCGCCACGACCGCCCGACTTGAAGGGAGCCGCCGCCGAAAGCACCGGCAGATCCTTGTATTCGGTGTCGGCGAGCATCTGCTTGATGTACCAGGTCTGCGCCTGACTGACGATCTGCACGGAGGGATCGTCAGCGACCAGAGCGAAGTAGGAGTAGAGCGGCGCCGACGTCTTGCCGACGGGAGTGCGGACATAGGCGAGCGTCGCCTCGTGCTCCGCCTTGGCGGCGTCGACCACTTCCTTCTTGTCGGCGACATCGGCCACGACCTTCTTCTTGTCGTCGCGGTGGTAGATCGGCCGCGCTTCGGAGGTGAAGTCGACGATCTTCCAGCTTTTGCCGTCCTTTTCGAGCAGCAGATCGATCAGGCCGAGATGCGAGCCCCAGAAGCCGGCCATGACGGCAGGCTTGCCGTGCAGCGTTCCCTTGACCGGATCGGCGTTCTGGACGCCGTCCCAGGTCTTAGGTCCGGGGAAGACGAGGTGCTGGTGGCCGGTAAAGATCGCGTCGATGCCGTCGACGGCGGCGAGATGAAGCGAGGCATTCTCCATCTTGTCCGTGGGCGCGTTGCCATCGATGCCCGAATGCGAGAGCGCAATGACGATATCCGCGCCTGCTTCCTTCATCGCGGGCACCCAGGCCTTGGCGGCTTCGACGATATCGCGCGTCTGCGCCTTGCCCTCGAGGTTCTTGATATCCCAGAGCATGATCTGCGGCGGAACGAAGCCGATAAAGCCGATCTTCACCGGGCTCTCGTTGCCGGCTCCGTCCTTGATCATCTTTTCGACGATGATGTAGGGCTTGAAGAAGAGCTCGTCGTTTTTCGGATCGGAGGCGAGCTGGCCCTTGGTCAGGTTGGCACAGACGAACGGGAAGTTCGCGCCACCAAGCACCTTGAACATGAAGTCGAGCCCGTAATTGAACTCGTGATTGCCGAGCGTGCCGACCGTGTAGCCGAGCGTGTTCATCGCCTTGATCACGGGGTGAACGTCGCCATCCTTCAAGCCGCGCTGATAGGCCATGTAGTCGCCCATCGGGTTGCCCTGCAGAACGTCGCCATTGTCGATCAGCAACGAGTTGGCGGCTTCCGCGCGGATCGTGTCGATGATCGTCGCGGTGCGCGCCAATCCCATCGTGTCGTTCGGCTTGTCGGCGTAATAGTCGTAAGGGAAAACGTTGACGTGAATATCCGTCGTTTCCATCAGCCTGAGATGCGCCTGGTTGGCAGCGGCGCGCGCGGTGAACGGATGCAGCAGAACGAGCGCTGATGTGGCGGCAATGCCGGAGAGAAGAGAACGACGGCTCATGGATGAAAGATCAAGATTGGAAGACATGAAAACTCCTTCGAAACATCACGCGACACCCGCCCGGCGGCGAGAGTAGGGTGATTTTCGAAGGAGTAAACCCTGTAAATGACAGGGGAATATCGCTTTTCGCTTTCTGCGTGTCAGCCGCGGCCTACCGCGCCAGAACCGGCTTCACGTCCTTGTGGAAGAACCGGAAGTAGGAGGCCACCTGCGCGCGGGCGTTGGAGTTCGGGTCGAACTGGACGCCGACGCGGCCATTGTGGCTCCAGCGGATGACGCCGTGCAGAACGCCGAGATCGTCGGCAAGGATCTGAACGCGGCTGCCGGAAGCCGCATGCAGCGGCGAGCGCACTTCAAGCGCAATGCCCGAGATGGACATGTTGAGAATGCGCGCATCGACTTCCTTCGTCAGGTAACGAACCTTGCCGAAGATCCGGCACGACTTGCGTTCGGCCTTGCGGGTAATAATGTTGAGATTGTGCATGACGCGTCTCCCAAATTGAACTGGAGACAGCATACGTCGCGTAGATTGAAATGAATTTATACAATTCGCTAAAATTGCGCGGTCGATTTTTACTTCCGCATTGCTTCCCGGCGGCCGACGACATGCTCGCGCCAGATCGTGAAAATGCCGGAGGCGACGACGATGACGGAGCCGATGATCGTGTTTAGGCTCAGCGTCTCTCCATAAATCGTCACCCCGATGATCGAGGCATAGACGAGCTGCAGATAGGTGAGCGGCTGGACGGCCGCGGCATCGAGCATGTCGTAGGCGCGGATCAAGAAATAGTGGCTCGATATGCTGGTCATGCAGACGAGCGCCATCCACACCCAGTCCGTAGGCGCCATCCATGTCCAGTAGAACGGCCCGACCAGCGTCATCGCGATAGCGCCGACGACACCGGTGTAAAAGAAGCTGGTCATCGACGAATCGTCGCGGCTGACCAGCCGGGTGGCGATGACGTAGAAAGCGAAGAGGAAGCAGGAGAGGACAGCGAGCAGCAGCGTGACATCGAAGAAGCCGCTATCGGGCTTCAGGATCAGAAGCACGCCGACCAACCCCGCGCCGATCGCCGTCCACCGCCGCCAGCCCACCCGCTCGCCGAGCAGCGGCATGGCCAGCAGCGCAATCAGGATCGGCGTCGCCGAGAAGATCGCCTGCGAGTGCGCGAGCCCGATCACAGCGAAGCAACTGATCACGACAACCACCTGGGCAGCGAGAAGCAGTCCGCGGATCACCTGCAAGACCGGCCGCTTGGTGCGCGCCGTGGCGACAATCCCGCCGCGCATCTTCGCGGCCAGAAGGATGGTGAAGAGGCCAAAGGCCCAATAGCGGATCATCGTCACGAAAACGGGCGGGTAGGCGCCGCCCAGATGCTTCGAGATGCCGTCCTGAATGGAAAAGATGGTGATAGCCAGAAGAACGAAAATATAGCCTCGGGTCTTCGATCTCATGGCGTCTTCTTAATACACCGGCCTCGGCCGTATTCCGGAAACACCCGCGCAGGCAGGTGATTCCGCTCCTCCGTCACAAGCCCACATTGGGCCGGTCCATCACCTCGCGCAAGGCAAAGCTGGAATTGATCTTGACGACATGGGGCAGGGCCGAGAGCCAGTCGCGGTGGATGCGCTCATAGTCCTCCAGATCGCGGGCCGCGACCCGCAGGATATAGTCGTACTCGCCCGACATCAGGTAGCAGACGAGCACATTGGGACAGCGCTTCACGGCGGTCTCGAATTCCGACAAGGTCTTCGCGAACTGGCCGGACAGCGAGATGTGCACGATGGCGATCATCTTGTAGTCGAGCGCTTTCGGCGAGACATGCGCGTGATAGCCGAGGATGACGCCGCTGCGGTCGAGGATGTCGAGCCGCCTGGAACAGGCCGACGCGGACAAGCCAACCTTGGCGGCCAGATCGGCATTGGTGATGCGGGCATTCGATTGCAGCGCTTTCAAAATGGCATGATCGATGGCATCGAGTTCCGACATTCGAAGAACTTTCGATTATTGCGTCTGAAACGCATCTTTCTTCGAAAAATGCCGTACATGCAAATCCTCTTTGCAAGGACATTTCGTGCGCGGGGTGATTGGATTTCACTCGTGAACGCTTCGCTCGACGAGGCGGAAAAAACAAACGAGGAGGAGCGCCCCGATGCGCGTCGGTTGTCCGAAGGAAATCAAGAATCACGAATATCGCGTCGGCCTGACGCCTGCAGCCGTTCGCGAATACATCGCGCATGGCCACGAGGTCTGGATCGAGACGAAGGCGGGTTCCGGCATTGGAGCCGATGACGCGGCCTATGCCGCCGCGGGCGCGAAGATCGCGTCATCCGCCAAGGACATCTTCGAAAAGTGCGACATGATCGTGAAGGTCAAGGAGCCGCAGCCGTCCGAATGGGCGCAGCTGCGCGACGGCCAGATCCTCTACACCTACCTGCATCTTGCGCCCGACCCCGAGCAGACCAAGGGCCTGCTGTCGTCAGGCGTCACCGGCGTGGCCTACGAGACGGTCACCGATGACCGTGGCGGCTTGCCTCTCCTGGCGCCGATGTCCGAAGTCGCCGGTCGCCTTTCGATCCAGGCGGGTGCGACAGCGTTGCAGAAGGCCAATGGCGGCCTCGGCATTTTGTTGGGCGGCGTGCCCGGCGTCCTGCCGGCCAAGGTCACCATCATCGGCGGCGGCGTGGTCGGCCTGCATGCGGCGCGCATGGCTGCCGGTCTCGGCGCCGACGTTACCATCCTCGACAAGTCGCTACCGCGCCTGCGCCAGCTCGACGATCTGTTCTCCGGTCGCATCCACACCCGCTATTCCAGCATCCAGGCTTTGGAAGACGAAGTCTTCTCCGCCGATCTCGTCATCGGCGCGGTGCTGATCCCCGGCGCTGCCGCGCCCAAGCTCGTCACCCGCGAAATGCTCTCGGGCATGAAGAAGGGCGCGGTCATCGTCGACGTCGCCATCGATCAGGGCGGCTGTTTCGAGACATCGCATGCGACGACCCATTCGGACCCGACCTACGAGGTCGATGGCGTCGTGCACTATTGCGTCGCCAACATGCCGGGCGCGGTGCCTGTCACCTCCGCGCATGCGCTGAACAACGCCACGCTGGTCCATGGTCTTGCGCTCGCCGATCGCGGCCTGCGCGCCATCGCTGAAGACAGGCATCTCAGAAACGGTCTCAACGTCCACAAGGGACGGGTTACCAATAAAGCCGTTGCCGAGGCGCTGGGCTACGAGCCTTACGCTGCGGAAGCCGTGCTCAACGTAGCGTAAAGTCCATCGCGCTACGTCAACTGAAGCCGGTTGCACTCTCCGCAACCGGCTTTTTTCCGTGAGTTAACCGTCGATCCGGCATTGATAGCAATTGTTGCGCGCCGAGCGCACATGCACATAGGCGACCTCGGGCTTGCGCAGGAGCTCTGCCGCATAGGCAGCGATATCGACGACCTCGGTCACGGCGCCGGTGCCGTAGACGATGCGGTTGTTGCTGCCATAGCCGCGCAGGATGAAGTTGGGGCTTGTCGTCAGGACAGGCGGCAGCACTTCCTCGGCGGCATAGCGTTCGCAGCGCTTTTGATGCAGGAACACCGGTCCTGTCTCCGCATAAGGCTGCATCTCCGGGAAGGGGCGGTAGGCGAAGACGTAAAGCGCGTCGCCTGCATCTATGTTCTTCAGGCAATGGCGGCAGGGGTGTCCCGGGCCATCGGAAATCATTGTCTCCGGCGGGTGACCATGGGCATCGTTCCCGCCGTTCCAGATCGTTTCGGCGTCGGCAGTGGGCATCGCGGTGAAAGATAGGGCAATCATGGCAAGTCTCCTTTTCGAGCTTGCCTTGAATGCGCTTCAGCCCGAGTGGAAACCACCCGATCCTTGCGTCCCTATACTTTCGCGTGAGGAAACAGCCGAAACGCTCGGGCTAGCTTCTCTTCGCCAGCTCAAGCAACTCCTTGTCGCTGAGCGGCCGCACGATCGCGGTGCCCGTCGAAACCGGAGAAAAACCGAACATCTGGTAGAGCTGCAACGCCCGGGGATGATCGAGATTGTTGGTCGTGGTCGTCACGCGCAAAGGGTTCTGCGTCCAGATCGCATAGAGCGCCTGCAGCAGGAACCACTTGCCGATCCCCAGACCCAGCGCGTGCTCCATCAGCCCGAAATGGCTGAGCTCGATCGTATCCTCGTCAACCGTCAGATATTCGTAGAACCCTGCAGGCGCGCCGTTCACGTAGAGTACGCAGATCGTGTTGCGCTTGTCGTAGAGCGTGGCGGCCAGTTCCTCGTCGCTCATCCTCAGACGATCCACCCACTGCCATCGCGCGCCGACCTGGCGGTAGAGATAGCGGTAGAACGGCAGCGGGATTTCCGGCGCGCGCATGATGGCGGTCTGGATATTGACCGGCACCGGCAGGCTCGTCTTCGGCGCCGCCGTCATTTCGAGGCGGGTCACATGAGCCTTCAGCGAAGAGGGAGCTTTTGCCATGGTCAAGCTTTGATCGCTTCTGCGGGGCCGGTGACGATGGGCGTGTCCTCACGGCTGCCCCACTCGCTCCAGGAGCCGTCGTAAAGCGCGTTGTCATCATGCCCAACGCTTTCCAGCGCCAGCATGATCACCGCGGCGGTTACGCCCGAGCCGCAGCTTGTCACGACAGGCTTGGAGAGGTCGATACCGGCATCTGCTATCATCGTCTTCAGCGTGGCCACATCCTTGAAGCGGCCATTGGCCGAGAGGCTCGTCGCCGGCAGGCTGCGGGCGCCGGGCATGTGGCCAGAACGCATGCCCGCACGCGGCTCGGCTTCCTCGCCGGTAAAGCGGCCGGCGCCGCGAGCATCGGCAATCTGCGCCGAACCGTCATCGACGATCTCGCGCATGGTCTCGAAGGGTATAACCTTGTCGGCACGGAATTTCGGCGTGAACACTGCCGGCGCCGGGGCGGTCGTCCCGGTCTCCAGCGCGCGCCCCTCGGCCTTCCAGCCATCGAGGCCGCCATCCAGAACGTAAACGTCCTTGGCGCCCATGGTCCGCAGCATCCACCAGACGCGCGGCGCCGAGAAGAAACCCATGCCGTCATAGACGACGACCGTGTCCGTCTCTGAAATGCCGAGCTTGCCGACTTCCGCGGCGAAAAACTCAGGCGAGGGGAGCGAGTGCGGCAGGCCGGTCGAATGATCGGCGATGACGTCCTGGTCGAAGAACACGGCGCCGGGAAGGTGGCCCGACACATACTCGTCCTTGGCCGCGCGCTTGTGGGCCGGCAGATACCAGGAGGCGTCCACCACCTTGAAACCTGAAGTCCCCAGCTGCTTTTCGACCCAATCGGCCGAAACGACGAAGCGGCTCGTGGTCTCGCTCATGCTGCTCTCTCCAATCAATGCTTATGCGTCGTCGCCAGGAGCGCCGAAACGGATACGGAAGCGGCGATTTTCCTTGCCCTTCTTCTCGATCTTGGCGATGTGAATCTGTCCGACTTCTCGTGTTGTCGCAACATGTGTGCCGCCGCAGGGCTGGCTGTCAATCGCCGAGTTCTCGCCGATGCAGACGAGGCTGACGCGACCGAGCCCCATCGGCGGACGCACGTTCTTGGATTTGACGATGCCAGGATTGGCCGCCAGTTCCTCATCGGTAATCCACTGCAGGTAAACCGGATGGTCTTGGTCGACCAGCGCCATCAGCTTGGCCGTCACTTCGTCCTTGTCGATCGTGTCGGTCATGTCGAAATCGACACGGCTCTCCTCTTCGCCGACGGCCGCTCCGGTAATCGGATACGAGCAGACGACGGAAAGCAGGTGGCAGGCCGTGTGCATGCGCATGAGCTTGTGGCGGCGCTCCCAATCGACATGCAGCACGACCTTCTCGCCGACCGCTGGGCTTGCCTGCCCTTCGAGCGGAACATGGATGATGATGTCCTTGGCGGCGCCATGCTTGGTCTGCGCAAGCGTGATCCGGCTGCCGTCGGCACGCTCGAGGATGCCGGTATCGCCCGGCTGTCCGCCCGAGGTTGCGTAAAGGCAGGTCTGATCGAGCTCGATGCCCCCGTCTTCGTGAATGGCGGTGACGACGGCCTCGCAGGTCGAGAGATAGAAGTCGTCACGATAGAGGGCATTAACGGGCATTGGGCCTCACGCTGCGGGTTCGTATGGGATCTTGATATCGACAGGCGAGGTCAGCCATGCCGGCAGCGGCAGCGACTTCGATGTCAGGAAATCCGGATTGAAGAGCTTCGACTGGTAGCGGTTGCCGTAATCGCAAAGGATGGTCACTACCGTGTGGCCGGGGCCGAGGTCCTTGGCGAGGCGCACCGCGCCCGCGATGTTGATCGCCGACGAGCCGCCGAGGCAAAGCCCCTCATGCTCGACGAGGTCGAAGACATAGGGCAGGGCTTCCGCGTCCGAGATGTTATAGGCGAAATCAGGCCTGAAGCCTTCGAGATTGGCGGTGATGCGGCCCTGGCCGATGCCCTCGGTGATCGAGGAGCCCGCGGACTTCAGCTCGCCATTCTTGTAGAACTCATAGAGTGCTGCGCCATCCGGGTCGGCGATGCCGATCTTGATGTCCTTGTTGAAGCCCTTCAGGCCCATCGCGGTGCCGGCAAGCGTGCCGCCTGAACCGACGGAGCAAATGAAGCCGTCGACCTTGCCCGAAGTATCCGCCCAGATTTCTTTCGCCGTGGTCTCGATATGCGCCTGCCGGTTGGCGACGTTGTCGAACTGGTTGGCCCAGATGGCGCCGTTCGGCTCGGTCTTGGCAAGCTGCTCGGCGAGACGTCCGGAAACCTTCACGTAGTTGTTGGGGTTCTTGTAGGGCACGGCCGGCACTTCGACGAGTTCGGCGCCAAGCAGCTTCAGCGCGTCCTTCTTTTCCTGGCTCTGCGTCTCGGGAATGACGATCACGGTGCGGTAGCCGAGCGCCTTGGCGACCAGCGTCAGGCCGATGCCGGTGTTGCCGGCGGTCCCTTCCACGATGACGCCGCCCGGCCGCAGCAGGCCCTTTTTCTCGGAGTCACGAATGATGTAGAGCGCCGCGCGATCCTTGACCGACTGTCCCGGGTTGAGGAATTCCGCCTTGCCGAGAATGGTGCAACCGGTCGCGTCCGATGCTCCCTTGAGCTTGATCAGGGGAGTGTTGCCAATGGCTTCTAGGACGGAAGGATGAACGGTCATGGAATCTGCCTCTTTGAAACACTTAGTTTAGGAACGGTCTTTTCCCTTCACAAGGCTGGGTTGGCAAGAAATCCTATTCCTCGCCCTCAACCACCACGGTAAAATTAGACTTCCCGTCCCAGATTGGCTCGCGACGTGCTGATCCGGGTCGCTATGTGATCCGGAGATTGACATTCATCGTATGGACGATGACAAAGCAATCACTGAAAGCGGAAACGACCGAAACCATCATGGTTCACGAGCATATCGACACGGTCGATGCATTGATGGCGTATTACGTCGCGGGTTCCCTTCCGGAACCGGCGCGCGTTCTTGTCGAATCGCATCTGCAAATGAAGCCGGATCGTCGGCCTTTGGTACGCGATCTCGAGTTTCTGGCCGGCCAGGCCCTGGAGCAGACATCCGAAGCAAGTCTTGAAGACCGCGATGCCAAATTGGCGCGGATATTCGCATCCACCGCGCCGGTCGAGCCCAAGCCATTGATCGCCTCCGATAAGCCGAGCGTATTCCCACGCGCGCTGCGCCGCCTCGTCGGTTTCGATGTCGATACGGTGCCGTGGAAGACCAAGCTCCCCGGTTTCAAGGAATATTCGGTCGATATCGACGGCTGCGAAGTCAGCGTCATGTGGATCAAGCCCGGCCGCGCCATGCCGGCGCATACCCACAAGGGCATGGAGCTCACGCTCATCCTCGACGGCGCCTTCAACGACAATCGCGGCCGCTTCGGCCCCGGCGACATCTCCGTTGCCGACGAGACGATCGACCATCGCCCGGTGGCCGAAAAAGATCGTCCCTGCATTGCATTTTCCGTTCTCGATGCCCCCATCAAACTGACCGGGTCCTTCCGCCAGCTGATTGGCGACCTGATCGGCTGAAAGCAGCCACAATGGCGTGATAGAGCCATTATCCCGGGAGGCTGAGAGGAACTTCCGGGCCCGTTTCGACGTTCTTCGATACAACCTGAGGAGTCGCGCCATGAACGATTTTGTAGCCCGCCCCGAACATGGAATTGCCTGGATATCAGGCGCAAGCTCCGGCATCGGCCGGGCATTGGCGCTGAAACTGGCAAGCGAAGGCTACAAGGTCGCCGTCACCGCTCGCGACCACGAAAAGCTTGCCGAGCTGCAATCGGAAGCCAACGGTCTTGCGGGCAGCATCATCGTTCTCGATGGCGACGTCACCAATCCCGAAGACATGGAGCATGTGCTCGCATCGATCGAATACGAGCACGGCGCGCTGGCGCTCGCTGTCTTCAATGCCGGCGTCTATCTGCCCGTGCATGCCGAGGAATTGCGCCGCGAGGATTTCGAGCAGAGCTTCGCCGTCAATCTGCAGGGCGTGGTCAATTGCCTCGTGCCGGCGGTGCGTCACATGAAGCACAAGGGGCAGGGGCAGATCGCCATCGTCTCCTCGGTAACTGGTTATGGCGGCCTTCCCACGGGCGCTGCCTATGGCGCCACCAAGGCTGCCCTGATCAACATGGCCGAGAGCCTGAAATTCGACCTCGACAAGATGGGCATCCGCATCCAGCTCATCAATCCTGGTTTCGTCGACACGCCGGCCACCCGCAAGAACGAGTTCCCGATGCCGTCGCTGATCCCGGTCGACGAGGCCGCCGCCGAAATCTATGCGGGCCTGAAGTCGAAGAATTTCGAGATCACCTTCCCGAAGCGCTTCACCTACACGCTGAAGGCTCTCAACCTCATGCCCTACAGCCTGTATTTCTGGCTGGTGAACCGCGCCACCGGCTGGCAGGAGCGCCCACGCGCCGATGGTCGCCGCCCGGTGACGCCAAGCCCGGCGGAATAGCTAAGGCGTCATCGCGCCGACAACCAGTAAGGATGTTGATGAGGGGATAGACGAGGCGGATGGCGACCGGGACAGGAGGTCGACTGTCTGGTCCCGCCACCCGCTCTCGTCAGCTCCGCGAAAAGACGACCTGGCGGACGTCTATGTTTCGGGCGCGGAAACCTGCTTCACAATAAAATAAATAGAACTCCCAGAGCCGCTTGAAGCGCTCGTCGAAGCCCAGTGGGCGAACTCGTTCCCAAACGGACCAAAAACGCTCTCGCCATTCGGCCAGAGTACGAGCGTAGTCTAACCCAAAACCGAAGTCCCGCACCAGTGACAAATTCACTTTTCGTCCAAGTTCCGCCAAATGCTCGCGGGTCGGTAGCATGCCGCCGGGAAAAACGTACTTCTGGATGAAGTCGGGATTGCTCCGGTACTGTTCGAACGACTCTGGGCGAATCGTTATGATCTGAAGCCCCGCCTTGCCCCCAGGCTTCAGGCACTGCTCGAGCTTGGAGAAATAGGCGGGCCAGTATTTCTCGCCGACGGCCTCGAACATCTCGATCGAGACGATCTTGTCGTAGACGCCGGTTTCGTCGCGATAGTCCTGAAAGCGGAAGTCGACCTTGTCGCTGAGCCCCGCCTTGCGGATGCGCTCCTCGGCGAATGCCAGCTGCTCGCGGCTGATCGTCAGGCCCGTGACCCGACAATTCAGTTCGCTGGCGGCAAACTCGGCGAACCCGCCCCATCCGCAGCCGATCTCGAGCACATGGTCACCCGGCTTGATCCCGGTCGCCTCGGCGAGAGCCCGATACTTCGCGTTCTGCGCCGACTGCAGATCGTTGGCGCCGGTGGAATAGAGCGCTGACGAGTAGGTCATCGTCGGGTCGAGCCACTGCTTGTAGAAGTCGTTGCCGAGATCGTAATGCGCTGAGATGTTCCGCTTCGAGCCCTTGCGGGTATTGGCGTTCATCCAATGACGGATGCGCTCGACCAGACGGGGCAGGCCGCGCTTGCCGTTGGCGTAATCCTGGATCGCTTCGTCGTTGACGATGAACAACTCAAGGAACGCCGCGATATCGGGGCTGTCCCAATCGCCATCCATATAGCTCTCAGCCACGCCGATCGTGCCGTTGGAAAGCGCCCGGTAGCAGATGTTCCAGTTCTTCAGGTGGATCTCGGCGTGCTGGCCGGGTGTGCTGCCGGTCACCCGCACCACGCGACCATCGGGAAAAGCGATCGTCAGCGAGCCATGCTGCATACGAAGCAATGCCCTCAGCGCCAGCTTGGCGCGCAGCGGCAGTCCCTTCGAAACCTGTCCGATATTCTGCTGCGTCAGCTGGATCGCGTTGCGTTGAGAATCGGTCAAGTCGCTAGCATCACTCATGGTTTTCTCCTCCGGCAAGATTTGGCCGGTTCAGGACGACGATGCGCTGAAAATCTCCGCCCCCCGGCGATTGCTTTGAACGCTATCGTAAAAATTGGAAAAGCCAAACAATTTTCCAATCCTGTGTTGCGGGTAATCGACGCATATATCGAAGCACGCTTATCTTATTCCGCTGCCTCCGCCGTCTCGCGCGGCGCGACCAGGCTGACGGGGGCGGGTGGTGCAGGCTTTGCGATATATTTCGCGCCCTTCAGCCACAGTTTCAGCGCCTCCCAGTGAATGCCGCCGACGATCTTGATCGGCAGAAACGGAACGGCGGCCGTGAGCCACGCCAGGTTCCTCGTCGTGAGGCTCACCTGTCGTCCGGAGAAGGTCGCCGCAAGCAGCGGGCCATCTGCATCGGTTTCGAGGATACGCCAGCGAATCTCCTTGCCCGGCGGCAGCATGCGGAAATTGTAGCGCATGCCCATCTCGATGAAGGGCGAGACGTGAAAGATCTTGTCGCAGCTCTGCCGAACGCCGGTGTCGCTGACCTCGCCTGAGCCGATAGGGCAGACATAGGTATGCCGTTCGCCGAACGTGTTGCGCACCTCGTAGATCATCGCGATCAGCTGATCACGCGCGTCATAGGCATGGTAGACGGAGAGCGGATTGAAGACGTAGCCGAGGATGCGGGGGTAGCAGACCAGCACGATGCGCTGGGCACGCAAGCCCGCCTGCGCCAGCAGTTCGTCGGCATGCGCCCTGGCGCCCATCCGGCCGCCATGGTCGCTCTCGTGGAACGACACCGCGTTGCGCTTGTTCACGGAAAACAGCGCGGACAGCCGATCCGCCTCGTCCAGCCGGTCGAGATCGATCGCCATCGAGAATACGCGGTAGCGAAAGCGATGGCCGAAGGGCTTCATGCGCTGGTGCATGACGTCGCCGACATAGAGTGCTGCCGCAGCCTCGGGCGGCGGCCCGTTGTCGCGCATGCTCACGCCTCGTCCTTCGCGCTCCTGCGTCATGCGACGGCGTCCAGCTCCGGTTCGATGTTGTCAGTCTTGAGTGTGCTCCACGGCAGCGCCGCGCCGAGCGCCTTGGCGGCTGCGAGGCCAGAACTCAACCCGTCCTCATGGAACCCATAGCCCGTCCAGGCGCCGGCGAAGTAGCAGCCATTACGTCCCTGTATATCCATCAGCGCGCGCTGCGCCTGGACGCTGTCGGCGGAGAACTGCGGGTGCTCGTAGCTGAACTCCGCGAAGACCTTGCGCGGGTCCGGCTCGCGATCGGGGTTCAGCGTCACGAACAACGGGAAGCGATCGTCGATCGCCTGCAGCTTGTTCATCCAGTAGGTGACGGCGACATCGGCGTTACCGTTAGCCGAGCTGGAGCGGAGATAGTTCCAGGATGCCCAGACCTTCCGGCGTTGCGGCATCAGCATCGGATCGCGGTGAAGCACCACTCTGTTTGGCTGATAGGGAACCGCCGCCAGCAGCCGTTTTTCCTGTTCGGTCGCATCGACGAGCATGCGCCGTGTCTGGTCGCTGTGCGCGGCAAGGATCACCTTGTCGAAGCGGCGCTCCTCGCCGCGGTCGTCGACGATGGTGACGCCGCTCTCTGTCCTGATCACGGCTCGCACGCCGAGCCCGAGCTTCAACCGGTCACCCAGAGGCTCGAGCAGTCTGTCGAGATAGTTTCGGCTGCCGCCGGTCACCGTGCGCCACTGGTGCTGCCTGGAATAGATCAGGCGGTGATTGTCGAAGAAGTTGACGAAATGCTCGGCCGGAAACTGCATCATTTTCGCGGCTGGCGTCGACCAGATCGCGGCTGCCATCGGGACCAGATAGTTATTGGTGAACCCGGGCGAGAAGCCGCGCCAGTCGAGATAGTCGCCGATGGAGCGCGCGGCGAGGTGGCCGGCGGCGCGGTCGAGAAGGCAGGTCTTGTTGAAGCGCAGGATCTCGCGGATCATCAAGAGGAAGGAGGGGCGTACCAGATTGCGCTTCTGCGCGAAGATCGAAGACAGGCCGCTGCCGCTCCACTCCAGCTTGCCGTGGTCTAGCGATAGCGAAAAGCTCATGTCGCTGGCATGGGTGGCGACGCCGAGCCGCGCAAACAGCGCGGTAAGGTTCGGATAGTTCGGCTCGTTGTAGACGATGAAGCCGGTATCGACGGGAATGTGCGTTCCATCGTAATCGACATCCACGGTGGCGGTGTGGCCGCCGGCGCGCGTTTCCTTCTCATAGAGCGTGACGTCATGCAGCGGATTGAGCGCCCACGCCGCCGATGCCCCGGAGACGCCGGAGCCGATGACCGCGATCTTCAAGCGACTGTGCGGGTGGTGAAAATGGGCGTTCATGCTGCGTCCTTTACGGCGTTGTAGGCTTTCAACGCCCGGTCGCGGGCGGTCGCGTGGTCGACGATCGGCTTGGGATAGGTTTCGCCAAGCTTGATATCCGCCTTGTCGAGCACGCTCTGCGGTGCCGCGAATGGCTTGTGAATGTATTTGGTATCGAGCGCGGCAAGCTCGGGAACGAATTCGCGGACATAGGCGCCATCCCGATCGAACTTCTCGCCCTGCAGCACCGGATTGAAGATGCGGAAGAAGGGGGCGGCATCCGCCCCGCAGCCGGCCACCCATTGCCAGCTCGCGGCATTGCTTGCCGGGTCGGCATCGACGAGTGTGTCGCGGAACCAGGCTTCGCCGCGCCGCCAGTCGATCATCAGATCCTTGATCAGGAACGAGGCGACGATCATCCGCACCCGATTGTGCATGAAGCCGTGCCTCCAGAGCTGGCGCATGCCGGCGTCGACGATCGGGTAGCCGGTCATCCCCTTGGTCCAGGCGCGGAAATGCGCGGTGCTGTTGCTCCATTCGAAGCCATCGAAACGGTCGTTCCAGTTGGCGTATGGCAGCTTCGGGAAGTGAAACAGCAGATGGTAGGAGAACTCGCGCCAGGCGAGTTCCTTGCGGAAGTGAACCAGATCGTCCGCCGGCACGTCCAGCCCACGCGTCTCCTCCCAGATGCGGGCAGGCGATATCACGCCCAGCGCCAGATAGGGCGACATCATCGAGGTCGACTGCTTGGCCGGAAAGTCGCGGTCGGCCTTGTAGCCGTCGAGGCTCTGATCCAGAAAATCCGCAAGCCGCTCGCGCGCTGCCTCTTCGCCGGCAGTCCAGACCTCAGCGAAATCCTTGGCCCAGTCCGGCTTGGTCGGCAGAAGCTTCCAGGACTTCAGTGTCTCGCTTGCGGGAAGCTCCGGCGCGAATTTGACCTTCTTGGGCGCATCGACAGGGTGCGGCGGCTCGCCGGCACCCTCTAGCGCCCGCCAGAACGGCGTATAGACGCGGTAGGGCGTCCCACCGCCTGTCTTGAGCCGCGACGGCTCATGCAGCAGCTGGCCGGCGAAGCTCTGCGCATCCAGCCCCTGCTGCTCAAGCTCCCGCTTGATGCGCGTATCGATGGCGATGCCGGGCGGATCGTAGCGGCGGTTCCACATGACGGTCTCCGCACCAGTCTTCTTGATCAGGTCGGCGAGCACATCGAGCGCATCGCCGCTCACAAGATTGAGCGAGCCGCCAAGCGCTTCGATGGATGCCGTGAGCGATGCCAGCGAATGATGCAACCACCACTCTTGCGCGCCGCCTAGAGGCCCGGTGCCGGAAGAGGAGGGCTCGCGGATATAGAGGGGAATGATCGGGCGTCCGGTGCGGCAGGCAGCATGCAGCGCATGATTGTCGTCGAGGCGAAGATCCTTGCGAAACCAGAGGATAAGCGGCTTTGCTGCATCGTCGGACAATGAATGTGATCCCCTTGTTTCTGTGTTGCTTCTGTTACGAAGCTACGGGGAGTGTGGATCAAAAGTTTCAGCCCGCATAAAGATTTAACACCGCACATCGGTAAATTATCCGACAGCATCGGTGGTTGCGCGCGTCGCGGGTCGCCTGGCGGGTCGATCGTCGCCCTCAGGCGAGATCGGCATGCCGATTTTTCCCCTCGTTCGCGCATGCAGGGATGCTCATTCCTTTAATCCACTAAAAAGATAGAGAATACTGCTCTCATCAGATGGCGGCTCGAAAAACGCAGCCGCACAGGAGAGACGACGATGAGTATCATCCGGCATTTCGATCGCCTTTGCACCATCCGCGACCAGCTGGAAGCGAGGCTCGAACTGCACGAGGCGCGCTATTGTTTCGGCAGCGAAGATGTCGAGGACGGCACGGGTGCCGATCTGCGCGAGCGCATCATGCAGATGACCGACGAGATCTCGGCGCTCATGCACAGCCCGCGCTATGCCGATTTTTAGGAGGGAGCGATGACCGCGACACTGATCATTCCCGGCCTCTACGGCTCCGGCGAGGGCCACTGGCAGCGATACTGGCTCCGAGATCATCCTGACAGCGTTCTGGTGGAACAGGACGATTGGGACGATCCCTTGGTCGATCGTTGGGCCGATCGGCTCGAAGAAGTGCTCCTCGAACACGGCGAGGCCTATATCGTCGCCCATAGCCTCGGCTGCCTGCTGACGGCGAAGTTCGCCGACCGGCCATCGGCGCGCCGCATCAAGGGCGCGCTCCTCGTCGCTCCCTGCGACTTGCGCCCCACGGAACGGCGGCACCCGGATGCCGCCATCCGCTTCGGGCCGATGCCGACAAGGGTGCTGCCTTTTCCGAGCATCACCGTTGGCAGCCTCAACGACCATTACATGGAGCTCGACCGCCTGACGCTCTATGCGCGTCTGTGGAAAACCGAGCTCAGGAACATTGGCCTTGCTGGCCACATCAATATCGCCAGCGGCTTCGGCCGCTGGACCGGCGGCTATGCGCTCTTCGACAATCTCAGGGAGAAGGCGAAGGCGCCGAGGCGATACGTAGCCGACCACACACCGCACACCTCGCTTGGCTGATCGCCATTGCCGTTCGATGTAAACTTACGTGCCGGTATCACCCGAACGGTGAAGCGCGACAGTTGTCGTAATGCTGTAATGTGGTCCCCATCGATAGCATGTGACGGATGGGAGGCCGGATATGTGGTATGAAGTTGCCTTGGCCATGACACTCGTGGCGTTTACGCTCAGCAGTTGCCAGACGGTGGTCACAAATACGCCGACGCAGATGTCGACGGCGAAGATGAACTGCGATCCCGCCACCAACCGCTGCCAGACCCCCGAATTCGGCATCAAGCAGAAAGCCCGGAAGGGCCAGAGGGTGTCATGGACGATGCAGCCGGCCGAGGGCTGGCGTCTGACGGGCAATCCCAAGACCACCTTCGCCGGCAAGGGCGTCTATGATGTAACCGTCACCGCATGGGACGCCAACTCGCTGACCTGCCAGTGGCACGCGGAGGGCGATTCCAAGCTCTTCGCCAGCGACGGCTGGGTCGCCGGATATTGCTACGCCGACGCCGAACTGATCCCGCCGCCGGCACCTGTCAAAGTCCGTTCGACAAAGAAGAAAAGATAACGTCGCTGATCGGATGACCGCCGCGGCAGGCGCTGTCGGCGGTCACGATCACGTGTTTTAGCAGGGTCGAACGGAAAGCGGCCCGGATGCCATTGACAAGCACGCCGGTCAGGGCGGAAACGGTTGCAGCAACAACCCCCAGAGGCGCGCTGTCGGCAGCGGGCCGGACAGTTTTCTCATGGATGCATCAGCAGTTCACCAGGATAGCGTTCTGCGCCATCCCGGCTATCTCAATTTCGCGGCTTCCCGCGTTTTCTCTTCTCTCTCCTTTCAATGCGTCGCCATCGCGATGGGCTGGATGATCTACGATCAGACCCATAGCGCCTTCGCGCTCGCCATGGTCGGGCTCTGCCAGTTCCTGCCGATGGTGGTTCTGACCTTCGTGGTCGGTCACGTCGCCGATCGCTTCGACCGAAGGCGCATCGGCCTCGTCTGCCAGCTGATCCTCGCCACCGTGTCGGCGGCGCTTGCTGTCGCCACCTGGCAGAACTGGCTGACGCCGGCGGGCATCCTGACGGCGGTGACGATCATGGGCGCGACCGTCGCCTTCGAGCGGCCGACGATGGCAGCCCTTCTTCCCAGCATCATGCCGCCCTCGCTGCTGCAGCGCGCGGTGGCGACCTCGACCTCGATGATGCAGACGGCGCTGATCGTCGGCCCGTCGCTGGGCGGCTTGCTTTACGGCGTCGATGCCGTCGCCCCCTTCGCCGTGGCCGCCGTCCTGTTTGCCGTTGCAAGCATCAACGTCATTTCGATCCGCATGGAGTGGACGCCGAGCAAACGCGAACCCGTCACGCTCGCCTCGGTCTTCGCCGGCGTTTCCTTCATCAAGAGCAAGCCGGTGATGCTCGGCACCATCTCGCTCGACCTCTTCGCCGTTCTGCTGGGCGGCGCCACGGCACTGCTGCCGATGTTCGCCAGCGATATCCTGCATGCCGGCCCCTGGGGCCTCGGCATGCTACGCGCGGCCCCGGCCGTCGGCGCGCTCACCATGTCGATCGTTCTGGCAAGACGCTCGCTCACAAGCAAGGTCGGAGCGAAGATGCTGACTGCCGTGGCTGTGTTCGGCGTCGCGACGATCGTCTTTGCCGTATCGACTAATATCGCTCTATCCATAGCCGCGCTGCTGGTGGTGGGTGCGGCAGATACGGTGAGCGTCGTGGTGCGCAGCTCGCTGGTTCAGCTCCTGACGCCGGATTCGATGCGTGGCCGTGTGAACGCCGTCAACTCGCTCTTCATCGGCACCTCGAACCAGCTCGGCGAATTTGAATCGGGCATGCTGGCCGGCATGATGGGTCCCGTCGCCGCCGGCGTCATCGGCGGCGTTGGAACCATCGTCGTGGTGCTCCTGTGGACTCGGCTTTTCCCGGATCTTCGCAAGGTCGACACGCTGCAAGGGTAGGGTGCGCGGCCACGACAAGCGTTCGCCTAGCCTGACGCAAGAAATTTACGTGGCGTTTGGCGGATGCGCGCTAGCTTAATAGTAGAGACAGTTTCGAGGAGAGGTGCATATGAAACGAATTTCAAATGTCGTGGCCGCGATCGCGCTGATCGGCCTTTCGGCGCTCACCACAGGATGCGCAGGCTACCCGACCTCCGCGGGCTCGGCATCCGGCTATGTGCCCGGCGATTCCATGAACCGCGCCTGCTCCGATGGCTTCAGGCCGAGCGACGGACGCTCCTGCGGCTATTGATCTCGCCGCTTCGTCTTCATCCCCGCGGCTAGATCGCCCACGGGGATGAAACAATCGCAACGCCGCCGAGGAACTCTCGGGGCGAAACCTATCGCTTTGATTTCGGAAAAGAAAAAGGCCTGCATTTTTCAATGCAGACCTTTTAGAAACTGGCTCCCCGGGCCGGATTCGAACCGGCGACCTGTCGATTAACAGTCGAATGCTCTACCGCTGAGCTACCAGGGATCACCGCTCGCCGCGGTGTGAGTGGGCTAATACAAATGCTTGCTCGATTTGCCAAGCGGTTTTTTCAAAAAAATGACATCTCCTTGCAATCATTCAGGTTATCCCCACATGCTGTGGATGACCGAGACCCCGAAAAACACCGCCAAACGCTTTGGCATCGATCACACCACCGGCCACATCGTCATGGGGCCGACCCGCATTCCGCTGCCGAAGTCGCGCATAGCAAGGCTTTTGATCGGCGGACTGCTGGTTTTGGGCGGATGTCTGGGCTTTCTTCCGATTCTCGGCTTCTGGATGATTCCGCTCGGCGTGCTGGTGCTGTCGCACGACCTACATGTCGCGCGGCGAATGAGACGACGATTTTCGGTTTGGTGGCACAGGAGGCGGAATTCCGCCTCCTGATATCAATCGCTCAGGCGAAGAGGCCGGCGATCCAGTAGAAGGCGGCGGCGATCAGTGCGGCGGCCGGCAGCGTCACCACCCAGGCGACGACGATGTTGCCCGCAAGGCCCCAGCGCACGGCAGACACCCGCCGCGCCGCGCCGACGCCGATGATCGCGCCGGTGATGGTGTGGGTGGTCGAGACGGGGATGCCGAGCCATGTGGCGCCGAACAGCGTCAGCGCGCCGCCCGTCTCCGCGCAAAAGCCCTGCATCGGGTTCAGCCGGGTGATCTTCGATCCCATCGTGTGCACGATGCGCCAGCCGCCGAACAGCGTGCCGAGCGCCATCGCCGACTGGCAGGAAAGCACCACCCACAGCGGCACGTGGAAGCTGCCGCCGAGATAGCCCTGCGAATAGAGCAGGATGGCGATGATCCCCATGGTCTTCTGCGCGTCGTTGCCGCCGTGTCCAAGCGAATAAAGCGACGCCGAGACGAACTGCATGATGCGGAAGGTGCGATCGACGGCGAACGGCGTCTGCCGCACGAAGAGCCATGACACGATGAGCACGAGAAACAGCGCCAGGAGAAAGCCGATCATCGGCGACATGACGATTGCACCGGCGGTCTTCAAGAGACCGCTCCAGACGATCGAGCTGAAGCCGACCTTGGCGAGCCCAGCGCCGACCAGCCCGCCGACCAGCGCGTGTGACGAGCTCGAGGGGATGCCGAACACCCAGGTGACGATGTTCCAGATAATCGCGCCCATCAGCGCCGCGAAGATCACCATGGGCGAGACGATGGCGGGATCGATGATCCCGGTCCCCAGCGTCTCGGCGACATGCAGTCCGAAGAATAGGAAGGCGATGAAATTGAAGAAGGCCGCCCAGGCAACGGCGAACTGCGGCCTGAGCACGCGCGTCGAGACGATCGTCGCGATCGAATTGGCGGCATCATGCAGGCCGTTCAGAAAGTCGAAGAACAGCGCGACCGCGATCAGCCCGACAAGCAGCGGGAAGGCAAGGGTGGCGTCCATCAGACGTTCTCGATCACGATGCCGCTGATCTCGTTGGCGACGTCCTCGAAGCGGTCGACGACCTTTTCGAGCTCGCCGTAGATCTCGCTGCCGATGATATAGGCCATCGGGTTGGTGGCGCCGTGTTTGTGGAAGAGGTCCTTCAGCCCCTGATCGTGCAATTCGTCCGACCGTCCCTCGATCCGCGTCACAGCTTCCGCGATCGCCGTCAGGCGAGGGGCGTTGGCATTGATTCGATCGAGGAGCGGAATGGCCTCGGCGATCATGTGCGCGGCCTCGACGATCGTCTTGCCCATCTCCTGCATGACAGGATCGAAGCTCTTCTGCTCGAACAGGCGGATCGTCTTGACCGTCTTGTGCATCATGTCGATCGCGTCATCCATCGACTGGATGAGGTCCTTGATGTCGACCCGGTCGAAGGGTGTGATGAAGCTGCGGCGAACGGCAAGCAGGACATCGCGGGTAATATCATCGGCTTCGTTTTCCAGTGTGACGATGCGGGCGCAGTGCTTCTCGGTGTCGTTTCCGGAAAGCAGTTCGTTCAGCGCTTCGGCCGCACCCACGACTGTTTTCGCGTGCTGTGCGAAAAGATCGAAGAACCGGTCTTCGCGTGGCATGAGTTTCCGAAACCAGCTCAGCATAATATCCATCCATGAAAGGGTATTGTCATAAAAGTGTCATAAAGCAGCGACCGGACCAATGAAAGTGCCGGAGGGGCATTCGGGGACGCAGGGTTAACCACACGAAATCGCCGCATTCGCTGGCGAATGCTGAGCAAAACCAAGCGATTGGAACGAGTTGTCGGAATGCGCGTTATCTCGTCGTGGGACAACGATGAAGCATCTCTGTGGATTGTGAGGTCTGAAATGAAGAAATTGGCCATTATCGCCGTGGCGTTGATGACATGCCTGGGGAGCATCTCCCCGGCCAGCGCTTTTGACGTCCGCTACCCACGCGGCAAGGAGGTCGATGGACTGACCGGCCTGCCGAATACGCCCAAGCCGGAGTTTAGCGATCGATGCGGCCCGTACCGCAACTGCTACGGCAATCGGGATCGCTATCGCTACAGCGACCGTGGTCGCGATTACTACCGCCGCGACTATAATCGCTACGACGACCGTTACTATCGCCGCCATAGCGACAACACCGGCGCGATCATCGGCGGATTGGCGGCAGGCGCGATTCTCGGCGGCGTACTCGCGTCTCAGCCGCGCTATCGCTCCGGCGATTCGCATGTCGACTACTGCTATAGCCGCTACCGCTCCTATCGCGCGTCCGACAACACCTACCAGCCCAACTATGGTCCCCGCCGTCAGTGCGTGGGTCCGTAAGAGATCGGCACGCGATCGCAATGGAAATGCCTCCGGACGCAATGCCGGAGGCTTTTTTTGTGTGATCTTCGTGGCCGCGTTAACCGTCGCTGCCGCGTGCGCTTTCAATCCGATCCGATGTCGTTTCCTTCGACGACCTCGTTGTCATATTCCTATTAGTGCCACTCGATGTTAGAGCGCAGGAGTTTCGCAGGTACGCCGCCCACCAGCGTTCCCGCTTCAACGTCGCGGGTGACAACTGACCCGGCCGCGATCACCGCGCCGGGGCCAATTTTGACGCCTTTTAGAATGATACTGTTCATGCCAATCCAGACATGATCGCCAATGACGATCGCGCCATCTTTTGGGCGGTTGGAATTGACGATGGTGTGATTGTCGGAATCCCTGATGGAGACATTCTCGGCGATCATCACATCCCGGCCGATTTTGATGGAGTTGAAACAACTGATCGTACTGTTGCTGTTCAGATACCCGCTTCCGAGTTCCAGCACAGCGCCTTGGTCGACGACGACTTTGCTACCTGTGTAGATCGTGAAGTGGCCTTCGACAGATAATTGTCCTCCATCAGAAACTGCAACGAGTGTCTTGTCCGCGAGGTAAGCTGGCCAGCGAAAACCCACGTCGAGCCTTCCATCACCTGACAAGGTGCAATTGCGTGCCCGTTTTAGGACCGCGCCACGCCATAGTTCCACAGTAATACGACCGAATTTCCGCCTACGCGTTGCACGGAAAATAGGGAGCCTGTCCGCTATGCGTTTACCGAGCCGAATTCCTCGCATGAGCATTTAGCAGTCCTGGTTGCCGGTGCCGTAAAGCTGAATGCTAGGAGATGCGCCGCGACTGTGAAACTCCACCTTTGGTGGAGGTCCCAACGATGGCCCGTCTGTCAATGAGCACACGCTCACCGCGTTGACAGGGGAAATCGCCGCACGCAAGCGGTCAATCTTTGACTGCTTATCGGATCTGGGAAAGGAAAATTGGAGGCCTCGCCCGGGGTAGAGAAAGACTTTGAAAGCAGTAACATAGCCAGCTGACTGCCACACTTTCCCGCTGGGAAAACGCAAGTAAAATCAGCCGACGTTGCCACACCCTGCCACACCCTCAATCTCTTCCGGCTGGTCTGCCGAGAGCAGTTTCGTGCCCATCCCATCCCAGTTGATTTTCGCGACCGTTTGTCTCGCTAGCCGCGCTCTGTTCGCGTCCCTCGTGTAGATCTTTGACGTGCGGCCGCCGCTCCATCCGAACATAGATTCAAGCATGTTGTCGGTCGCCTCGTTGTGAGCGACGTCGGTCGCAAGTCCCTTTCGGATCGAGTGCGATGTAAGGTGCGGCATTCCTGCCTGGCGCCACCAATCCGAGATCCTGTTTCCCAGTCCCTTGACGGAGAATGGCTTGCCAAAATCTGTGACCAGATAGGTCAGTGCGGTCACCTTGTGAGTGGCTAAGACGGCTTCGAGGATCGGATGGATAGCGATTTCCAGATCGACCGGCTTCTTCTTGCGGTTTTTAAAAAGCCGCAGCTTAAAAGTATCCTTGCGCCGATGTTGAGGGCCGATAGCAGCGAGGTCGGACACGCGAAAGCCCGTATACATTTGGATCGCCAGGTAAAATACAGCTTTCGAGCCAATGCCATGGTGCTCTATAAAACGTCCTATCTCTTCCGGTGTTGCCGTCGTATGCCCGTCGGTGTGGACCTTGAAAGGAGCAACGAGCTTGGCGACGTTCGCGGTGATCGGCTTCCCCTCCTTCGTCGTGTTGAAGACTTGCCGGAGTACCTTCAACCTCTCATCCGCGGCGAAAGGAACGTCTTTCTTCCGGTCGCGCAGCTTTTCAAGGTTGCCGACATCGAGGCGGGAAAGCGGCATGTCGGCGAAGGTGCGCCGGTCTGCGGGGTCGTTCGGATGCAGCTGCTCTTCCCACATCGCCTCGATGATGTTGCGTCGACGCGTCTGCGTCGTTGTGTCCAACGCCATGAAATCGTTGCTGCGCATGTACTCCAGGCAAAGCCACCGGAAGGTATTGGGCTTGACTATCGATGACATCAGAGGCGAATGTTCGGGCGCGGCTTGGGCAACCGGCAGTACGGCCTTGCGCGCGGCCCAATAAGCGATCGAGAACTCCTCAGAATCTATATCGTCGGGAAGTCGGCAGATACGCTTGCCGTCGATACGAAGATAGTAACGTATCGTCTTGTGGCGCGACTTGTTGCGCTCCACGTATGGTAGGTCGATGTTCGCCACGTCCATCATCACGACGCCCGCCAATCTTCATTGTCGTCCGCGCCGCCCCCTGCTGAGATCGGTTCGCCGCCCCTTGTCGGCCAATCCATCATAGCGGCGGATATCTCGTGGACAAGCCAGAGCGTTCGGCTGTGCCATCTTCGTGGTGGGGGAAGGACGCCCTCCTGTACCATGAGGTCGACAGTGTTCTGGCTGACACCTATGGCATATGCCACTTCCGCTCGGCTCAAGCTCAACCGCGGGACATCGCGCATGGCGGGTTCCGGTTTCATTGGGTCCCCTCTTTAGGCATGCCGCCATGGACTTCGATCGTCATCAGCTTGGCGGCCAGTGCGGAGCCTGATGCGCATGGTTGCAGATTGATGATGTGCGCAGCGTCCGCGCCGAATATGGCTTCGCAATCGTACGTGGCGACGGTCATGACCGCGCCCGCACCTTCGAAGGATCTTTCCGCCAGGCCGCTGCGCTCGCCGCCACAGACTGGGCAGCGACTTTGCGCCGAGAGCTTTGAGATGAATGTCTTACGCACTGAACTTGACATCAGAAAAGGCTTCCTTGCGCTGGCTGGGGCGCGGCCGGCGGCGATATTACCGGGGCGGGTACGATCAGGCGCTGACGCCAGTCGAAGAAGCCGAGGGCGCCCTTGACCTTGATCGGGGTCTGGAGGATCTGCTGTTCGGCCAGGACGAACCCGTAGGGTCCGAAGAACCAAGGGCTATCGTGCGACCTGGTGGTCTCGACGAGGCGGCCGACGCCGATGATGGCACCGAAGGACAGCCCGCTTTCGTCGATGTTCGACAATTCGCTGTGCGGGGACGCCTTTACGTAGTCGTGGACAACCTCGAGGTAGTCCTCGCGATCGTCTTCGAAGTTCTTCTTGGTGTAGGCGCTGGCGTGAATGCAGATGAGACCGCGCTGCGCGGTATTCCACTTGCGGTTCTCGATGTCCTTCCAGCCCATCGCAATGGCCTGCGCCCATGGCTGACGGATGGAGAGCGCCAAGACGGGCAGTTCCGATTCCTGAAGGTTGCAGAACATGGGCTACTCCTGAACAGTTGGGGAAAGGGCCGCAGCTCGCCGTCTAGTGGCGGCGGCATTGCGGGAATGGTGTTGAGCGTCCCAGCGGAGATGGCAGCGCTGGCAGAGCGCGCGGCAGCGCGCCGGATCGGCGTGACGCTCGTCATGGTCCATGTGCGCGATCGTCAGAACGACCTTGCTGCCGGTCTCCGGATGAGCCTCACCGTTTGCCGCGCGGGGATGCATCGGCGTTCCCTCGCAGGCGTTTCCTGCCCGCTGAAGGATTTCCGCGCGAAAGGCCTTCCATTCTCTCGAATGCGTGCCGCCGCCCGGATAGAGAGCCTGCCGCTCAGCGCGAATTGGCATCGGTCGCCTCCATCATCTGAGAAGTGCGATGATGTCATCATCGCTCGGTGATTTTCGAAGTGTAAGCAGTTCGTCTAAGTGGCTTTCGATCGTGCGCGACATATTGATCATCTCGTCGCGTAGCTTTCGATCAACAGAAAACCATTCACCTTTGATGTTCCGATCTGCATATTTGGAATGCATCCGGATCTCCTCTGCCCTTCCACCGTAGGTGATTGCTAAAATTGACAGCCTTTTGGGGTTGGAGACCTGTAGCTCTCGGAGCCTCTTTGCGGGATCAAACGAAATTCCAATCTTCACGAGGCCGCCGACGTCGTAGTTTTCTCCGATAAAATAAACTCGCTGCAACAGTGTCGCCTCGTGCCAAGACCTGTAAGCGTCGACCATTGCCTTCATGGCCTCAAACGGGCATCCGTCCTTCGTCCACCTGAACAAGCCATGTGGTCCGTCGATCCGATACTTGCCGTTTCCGCCGCGGGTTAATCGAAAGGGGCCGAGCGCGTCGATCACCTGTATGGTCATTCGGCGTACCTCTGGACGGGTGACGCTGGCTGGCTGACGGCTGGAAGTGCCGATTGAACAGCCGCGAGAGCCCTGCGTCGGATCTGCATCCCCTCGACATCGTCGAAGCCAGCCCAGCCCTTTTCTTGAATGGCCATGACGATCGCGAGGAGCTCGGGAGCGGCAGCTATCAATCGCGCATCTTCTGGGCGAACGCATTGGGCCACCAAGAGCCGGGTGCGGCCTGCGTCGCTTCCACTGAACCCGGAATAGACGAGGCACAGTTCACGGAGCTGGTTAGTCTGCCATTCATCATCGGTCCATCGGCGCGTGATTGGATTGCGCAAGGTCGTACCTTGGCTCCACGGGCCGGCTGTGTGATTATGCATTGCCAACCTCCCTCTCTACGGGCGCGGGGGTATGCCACTTCGCCTTATAGGCAGTGATGAATTCTGGTTCGAAGCCGGATTGCCAGCCGCAGCACTTGCATTCGAACTGACTGCCGTTGAACTGGGTGCGAGGCATAATCCGGCACGTTGGACCGCCGCAGTATGGCGAGTATCCCCCGCGGTTCATGAGGTTATCGCGGACGATGCTCATAGGCACGCTCCTCTTATGGCTTCCCGCTTCGCCTCGGCCATGGTGTTGACGCCTTCAGGCGAATAGCCGTCGTACAGGTGCCCGCCATCTTTCCAGCGAACACGGATGTAGAATTTGTGCTGCGGGTGGTCGTGGTCTCGCTCGATCTCGATCGTGGCGCCCTTGTGGGTGCCAAGGAAATATCCGCGTTCTTTGGTAATAATCCTCATGGCCTTGCCCTCAACCGCTACTGTCGACGTCGTAGGACTTGCCGCACTTCGTGCAGGTATATTCGTGCTGGCAGTTGCCGGTGCTCCGGTGGTTGAACTCGTGCACGCACTTCTGCCAGCCGAAATAGCGGACCTCCTCGTTGCCGTGTGAATGGAAGTACAGGACGCCAAAGCCTCCATCGATGTAGTGGGCGTGGTCGACGAAGTAGAGGAGCATGGTGGCCCACCCTTCCATCGCCTTTCCGTCCGGAGTTGCCCTGGGCGACCTCTTCACGCCATTCTGACACCAAGCTTCAGCCTTGAAGCCTCGGCTGCTGCGCCAGCCCCAGAACTCTTTCTCGGTGACGAACTTGACGTTCGGCATCATTTCAAAGATCGGATCGAACCATGTTTTACCGTCCGATCCGGGCGCTTCGTAAAACGCTTTCTCGACTTTCTTCCTGTAATCGCCTTCCGGCGCGCCAATGGTTACGAGCATGGCTGATCCTCCAGGTTGGTGTCAGGGTGGAAGCGAGGATCGAGCGGGTGAGGCATGAACTCAAACGGATCAACCGGGCTTTCGCCTTCGAAGTCCCACCAGTAATTTCGGCCGTTCTCGCCTTCCGACCATGCGGCCTCATAGACGCGACCATCGTCGTCGCGGACCCAATACCGATCGGACGTGCGGATGGTGACGCCTACTTCGGAGAAATCCTCGACGTTGGTGATTTCCTTGTCGGCGCGCTCAATCGGGAGCCAGGTTCCAACCGAAAGCTCTGCGGGTGCTGCCGGTTCAACGGCAGAGATGATGGCCATGAACCGATCGAAATTCGTATCGTTGTCGAGGAAGGCGCGATTGAATACCGGGCCGACATCTGTCTCGGCTGTTGCAAGGTCGCTGATCTGATCCACAATCTCGACGCGCCCCTGGGCGCGGGCCTTCGCTATCTCGTCACGCATCCGCTTCATGCTGTAGCGCGGGCCATCGTCACCCACCGAAATAGGAAGGGGTGCTGGGGGCACTTCCTCAAATCGCTTGGTAAATTCAGGGTGGCCGAGATAGGCAAGCTGTGTGCTGCCAACCCGTCGGAACGCGACACCGTCAACACCCTGAGACACCAGTTCGCAGAGATCGCCGTTGACCAGGTTCCGATACTTCGGAAAGATTTCCTCACGAGGCGCGCTGGCCGGTACGGCGGAGATCTTCTCTCGGATGGCGTCCCTGACAAGCTCGAGTGCATCACCCGCCAGCAGCATCGCGTCGTGCGCGACACCATCTGATCCTCCGGCCGCTTTTTCAAACTCACCCACACTGTCGTCGATGATTGCAGCGGCCTCCTGCAGCGCTTCAAGGCGACCGAGGCGGCGGGCGTGGTCGATCTCATCGTGGAGGCGCTTCGTCGTGTAGCGCGGCTGAGTATCGGTCATGGTCGAGTGCCTCCCGTGGATGGATCAAATCCGGGCAACGGCCCACGGCCGTGACGGGTCGATCGCTTGGCGCGGATGCGGGCAATCGTCTCGGGGCGCTGCAGCTTCTCCAGATCTGCTTCGGCGCAGCCGAACAAATTCAGATCGGCAACAACGCAAAGCGACGTCAGCGTCAGCATCGCGGCGCCGACTTCTTTGGCCGGCTCGCCGATTGGACGGTCATAGGTATAATCGACGAGCTGATGGGCCTCCTGGCGGCTCATACCGAAGGCCTGGCAGGTCTCGTTTGCCTCTTCAAAGAAGCGTGCGCGCCGTTCGGTGACATCGGTCGGATCGTCGTGGAACAGGGCGTAGTGGGCTTCCTCGACCCGGTCCTGGTAGCCTTCATCAGGCAAGTGCATCCAGTGTGTCGGCTCATAGTCTATGGTGAGCCAATACTGCAGGAAGTGATCTTCCTCCATGAAGCCTTCAGGGTCGGAGCCCCAGCGCGTCCTGCCGCCGTAGGTCGCCCAATGAGCAACGCAAGGGCGGTAGTAGCCGACGCGGGTCAGGATAAAGGTGCCATTCTTGGGGGCGTTCCTGATGTCCTGCCATCCCGATAGATCTTGACGTATGCTCATTGGTTCTCTCCCTCACACACGCATCGGCATAAGCAGGATCAGGTTTTCCGGATTGCCGCCGACGCTACGAAGCACCGCGGGTGAGCCGCTGTCCGCGAGCTCGATCGTCAGCTGTTCGCCCGGCAGGTGCGCCAGCACGTCGTTGACGTACTTTGCGTTGAAGCCGATCTGCAGTTCAGCCTCACCGGTATAGGACAGGGTGTCGGTTGCGGTACCGGCATCGGGATTGTTCACCTCGAGGTGAAGCTGCCCGCCGGCGAAGCTGAAGCTGACCGCGCGGCCGCGCTCGCCGCTGATGGTCGCGACGCGGTCGATCGCCGCCGACAGCGCGGCGGACGCGATCGTCGCCTGCATCTCGTGGCCGCTGGGCACGATGCGTGCGTAGTCCGGAAAGACGCCGTCGACGAGCTTCGACGTGATTAGCGAACTGCCGCCCGAGAATCGGATCAGCGTGTCCGAGAACTCGATCTTGATCTCGCCGGTCTTCGGCAGGATCTTCTCGATTACCTTCAGTGCCTGGCGGGGAATGATCACGGACGCCATGTCCGGGGTGGTTGCAGCCGCCACCAGCCTCTTTGACAGCCTGTGGCCGTCGGTTGCGACAAGCACCAGGCCTTGCTCGTCAGCGTCCGCGCTGGTGGGGTGCAGGAAAATGCCGTTCAGGTAGTGGCGCGTCTCTTCGGTCGATACCGCGAAGCCGCAGGCCGTGATGGCGGCCGCGAAGTCCGCGCTCGGCACGGTCACCTGGTGCTGGAAACCTGACGGCACCTTCATTTCGGGGAAATCGGTCGCAGGCAGAACCTGCAGGCTGAAGCGCGACCGGCCAGCCTCGATCGAGATCGACGATGCCTGCGCATCCTTGCGCTTGACCGTGACGTCACAGCCGTCGGGCAGCTTGCGGACGATGTCGGTGAGCATGCCGGCCGGGACGGTGAACGCGGTGAAGTTTATATCGACGTCGGCCCTGAAAGGCGTTGAGGCCTCGATGTCGAGATTACTCAGTCGGGCCGACAGCGTGCCGGGTGTCGGGCCGGCCTCGATCAGGACGTTCTGCAGAATGGGGATGGTGTTTCGCTTCTCGACGACGTTTGACGTCAGCGCGAGCGCGGCCATCAGGGCGGACTTTTCAGCCTTGAACATGATCAGGTCTTTCAGGGTTGGCGAGACGGAGAAGCACGTCGGCGTGGCACGGCAGGTCAAGGCTGCACCAGCATGCGAGGTTGCTGCCCCGCAGCGACGACACGTCCTCGGCGGTGAACCGAAGCAGGCGCCCTTCGGAAAGTGCTGCCTCGTAGCAGTCAACCGCTCGTCGGGCAGCATCTTCCTTGGTTCGATGATGGGGGTAGTTGATCTCCTGATCATGTGCGCCGGCCCATGCATCCGCGCCGTCGTGGAACCTGCCACGGACCTTGACCCGCCACGGGTTACCCCACTTGCTCGGCCGCGCCACGTTGATTGGAAGCAGGCCGTTGGCCGCGAGAGAGGCTTTTCCGAGATGGAAGCCTCTCTTGCGGGACAGTTGGATGCGGACCGGCGCTATCATGATCAGGCGCTCATTTCCGGCTGACCCTGGAAGGCAGGGGCGCCGGTTTCGGATGCCGCCTTTTCCATGTCGCGCATCACCTGCTGGGTGATGTAGACGTCAGGACGGTAGAGCTTGATGATCCACTTGATGCTGCCGCCAGCCAGGCGGTAGCGAAGACGGACCGGAATGCGGCAGGGCTCGCCCATGAAGAACGGCGAGACCGAGAGGATGAACATGCCGGGCACGTCGATCTTGTTGCCGTTCGCGTCCCTGTGCTCTTCCTCGAAGGAAATCTGGCCTTCGCCGGTCTGGAGCGTCACCGCGTTCTTGACGCGCGTTTCGGCAAACACCTGCAGGCCACGGGACAGCGTGTGCATTTCGGTCGGGTAGGCGACCCGGAAGCCGAACTTGTGGCGGAAGTCTTCTTCCTCCATGCCGTCGGGCGTGGACAGCTCGGCGATATGGTCTTCGATGAACTCGGCGAAATCGCCCTGATCCATCGGCTTGCCGTCGACGGCAACCCATGCCTTCCATTCGTCGGAGAGCGGGAAATCGTAGCGGATGCGATGCTTGCCGTTGTCGGCGACGCCGCCGGCGACAGCCTGGTGATAATCGACGACCATGGTCAGTGACGGCTTTTGCCAGTCGGTGTCAGCAAAGATCGCGCTATCGTCCGTTGCGTGCCGCTGGCCGAGCTCGATGAAGCTTTCCAGCGTCGTCACCTTCGCGGTGCCGCTCTTGCGCGCGGGCGCGAAGCGGAAGCGCTCGAACAGGTCTGCGACGGGCTCGATGCGGCCGTTCTCGCGATTGACGAAAACCGGCACGTGATCAGGGATCCCGTGCTGTCCATCAGTGCGTTCCAGAATTTCGAGCTTCGAGCCGGCCTTGTCAGCAAGCTTGCTGATCGCTTCGATGTCGGCGCCCATCGCGCCCGAGATCGGGAGAAGCTCGGCGGTTTCCTTGGTCATGTGTCAGCGTCCTTCGTTGCTGGCGTTGAGGTTCAGGCGGTTTCGCGGTCGCGCACTTCGCGCGGCGAGAACATGTCTTGCTGCTGGGGATGTTCGGTGGAGAGCGCGCCGCCTTCGGTGACCCAGTAGACGGAGGCGCGGCGCGGGCGCTTCGGCGTCTTGGTGGAGACGTCGGCATTGATCGTCACCATGCCGTTGGCGACGGCGAAATCGAGCTTCAGGTTGAGCGTGCCCTTGAAGGTGGACTTCGGGCTGTCGTTCGACAGATCGGCCAGTTCGCTCAGCACTTCCTGCAGCTTGGCCGAAAACTCCTTGTTGAGTTCTCCGCCCTCGAGCATGCCGACGAGCGCCTGGCTGTCGCGGATGATTTTCATGTGATGGTCCTCTCGGGTTAATCAGCGCCACTCGGGCGCGAAGGGAATGTCGTCATCCATGTCACGGGAGAAGTTGGCCGGCGCACCTGATGCGTCGGAGCCGCTGCTGGTGCGTGAGGCGCGGTCGCCGTCGAACCCGTAGTCGGACGCTCCATCGCCGCCGGCGCGGTACCCGGAACCCTCGCGCTTATCGAGCAGCTGGATCGACGCGTTGAAGCCCTGCAGGATAACCTCGGTCGAGTACCGGTCCTGGCCCTGGCTGTCCTGCCACTTGCGTGTCTGCAGCTGGCCTTCGACGTAGATCTTCGAGCCCTTCTTGACGTATTGCTCGACAACCTTGCAGAGCGGCTCGGCGAAGATGACGACCTGGTGCCACTCGGTTTTCTCCCGGCGCTCGCCGCTCGAGCGGTCGCGCCAGCTTTCCGACGTAGCGAGGCGGATGGTGGCGATCGGGCGACCATCCTGGGTGCGGCGGATCTCTGGATCGGCGCCGACGTTGCCGAGGAGGATGACCTTGTTGACGGAGCCGGCCATTACGCGACATCCGCGAACTGGGCGCCACCATCAGGTGTCACCTCGCCACCGACGAGCAGCAGCGCGAGGAATGCGCTGGCGAGCAGAATGTCGCGGCCGCCTTCTGTGCGCGCCCGGGGATCGCCGTCGAGGATCCTGCGCGCGAAATGCTCGGCCGCCACGAGATCGACCGGCGCGAGGACGCAATCGAAATTGGCATCGACCACCGCGACCGCGGAAGGGCTGAAGGTACGGCTGATCGGAATGCCGCTACGCGATACGCCCTGCGGCAGTTCGCCACCGGCGTCGGTCAGCACCAGCTTGCAGCCGGAGCGGCTGAAGCTGTCGTCTATGATGGTGCAGGGGATGGGTGTCTTGGTCACAGCTTCAGCTCCAGTGTTCCGCGGTGGGCGGCGTTGCAGGCGGCGGCCTCGAAGAACCGGTCCTCGCCGATCAGCCGCTTGAAGGTCTCGATGAAGGCCTCTTCGGCCTTCATCGGACCCCATGGCTTGATCAGCTTCAGGTCGCCGCGAAACTTCGGCTTCGGGTATCGATCGACCGGGTAGATTTCGACGGCGCGCGGGCCGCAGAGCGCGCGCGCTTCGGCGGCCGCCATGCGGGTGTCCATTTCGCGGACAAGCGCGCGCTGGCTGTTCGTCCAGGCAGACGGCACGGGAAGTCCCGCCGCCGTGTAGATCACGTGATCCCAGCGGTCCTTGATGGTATCGAGCGCGAGCTCGAACGCCTCGCCGGTCATCCTCGGATCGAGATCGCGGATCGTGGCCGCGATCAGGTTGCGCATCGGAACGGTGATGTCGCCAAGCAGGCCTTCATGCGCGTCATGCAGAAGGAAGAGCGCGGCCGTCCGGTTGCTCGCGCCTTCGTTGAGCATCGCCTCCGTGCCCATGACGCAGTGCTGCGCCACCGAAAAGACCGGGCCGATGCGGCTACCGGCAAAGCGCGGAATGACCGACAGCCGCTGTGCGATCTCGCTGAAATTGATCTCGGCAGCATCGGGCGCGGCGAGATCCATCAACGTTCCGTCGCAGCGGAAGGAGGGGATGGGAGACGATGCCAGGCGAGACGTCATCGACGAGCGTCCCAAGCGAGTTGCTGATCGAGATCGGCGAGGCCGTAGTAAGTCTGAACGACGAGGTTGCCCGTCGTGACTGATGCCAGCATCCACAAGATGCCGGTGATGATCAGCGCCTTCCCGTAAGAAACGCAAGGTGACGAGACTTCGACCGTCGGAGGAGGGTCTACGCGCGCGCCGAAAGGCGTGAAGTAGTCATATCCACCTGTCTTGCCATTCCCGCGATAGGATGCAAGATGCGATCCTGAGTTGTTGCCGCAGGAGGGAAAATGAAACGTTGGATCAATGCCTTCGCGATCGGCGCCGTCATCCTGTGTGCCGACACCGCCAGTGCCGATGAGGCGTGGGACAGGGTGATGGTCAAAATGGCCGATGTCATCGCGATCCAGAAGCTCTGCCCGACGCTCCGCCCGGTCACCAAGGTGATGATGGTTGCCATCGCTGCCTTTGACATAGACCTGGCCGAGGGGACTGCGGATAACCGAAAGCTGATGGACCTGACCAGATACAAGATCTCGCTGCTGAACGCCAATGGCGGGCGCGACATGGCCTGCGCGACGGGTATCGCGCTCTACGGCCCGCAGGGTCTGAACGGCGCCAACATGATGGAGCCGTACTGACGCGCGAGCGCCTGATATCGTCAACAGTTTCATGGAGATACCCTCGCTGATCGGTTTGGAAATGGCCGCATTCGAGGGGTGAGCGAACGGGCCATTCCGAAGCCGGCCGACGATTAGGTGTCGGCGACTTGTCTCACGGAGCGTCGTGCGGCAACGCGAGCTGCGGCCGTCGAAAATCGTTTGATCACAGGCTGGGTGTAGCCGCGGCCACGGAGACTGTCTTCGTTCACATTCTCGCCGCCGAATGCCATCTCTCGCATGTCTTCAGCCATGCGAGAGATTATGGTTGCCGTGGGGCTTGGCGCTTGCGCTGGGCGAGGGATCGGAGCGTAGGTGATCATAGATGGCCTCAATTGATTGTTGGAGAGGCCAATATGTCGAATATCGACAATGATTGTCAAGCGGATACTTGTCGATAATCGTCAATATGATTATTCGTCAATCCCGACCATATACTGTTGTTCGACAAAGCAGGAATCAAAAAGGCGGCCATTTGGCCGCCTTTATCGTTGATTGAGGATGTTGGAATTAGTCTTCCCGCTGCACCGAGTAGACCACTTTTCCTACCACTCGGACGATATTCCCGTCGCCTTCAGACAGGTCGATCGGCGATTGGTGCCTTGGGTCGGTAGATTCTGGTATCAGCCAATACTTGCCAGTTTCGTCTCGGAAAAGTGTCTTCACCGTCGCCTCCCTCAGCCCGTCCGGCCGCTCGACCTCGATGATGTACCGCTTGCCTGGTACGAACTGTTCCCCGGTTTCATGGATGTCGGTGTAGATGATCGCCGATCCCTCTGGATACCGCTTATTCATTGATGGGCCACGCGTTTCAGCGCCATGAAGCGTGAAGCTGCGGTACTCGGGATCATCGGGCACTACGACGTCGTAACAATCGTCCTCGTCCCACAGGGGGGATTCGCTCCATTGGCCAGCCTGGACGGGCTGGCGAACCCGGACTGTCCGTACGGAGCCATGATTTGAGATGAAATCCACTGGCTCGCGATGAAAAATCTCGCCGAGCGTACGCATCTTGGTGAGCGTCAGCTCGGTCTTTCCTTTCTCGAGACGGTTGTAATTCTCCGTCGATATCCCAAGCGCTGCGGCCACATCGGCTTGTGTGAGGCCGCTCAACTCTCTGATTTTTTTCAGTTGGTTTGTCATGGCTACTTATAACGATAATCGTCAATTCATGTATGACGGTAATCGACAACAAAAGCGCTTGCCTTTCTTGTCGATAATCGACATATTGACGATATGAGGTTGAAAGAGTGGCGACTTACGCAGGAATTAACGCTGGCTGAGATGGCTGCAGCGCTCTCGATCGAGAACGCGCGGACGTACCAGCGTTATGAGGATGGAGAAAATCGTCCTGACGCTCCCATCGTCGAGCGCATTATTGCGTTGACCACGGGTGTTGTTACGCTCGACGATCTTCATTTGCAGCGTCTGGACTGGCTTCGCAACAAGAGGCCCGATGCTTTTTCCCATCCGATTACTCATCACCAAGTTTGTGCGGAGGGCACGCGTTGATGCCCCTCCATTTACTTGCACGTGTACGCCGTCTTTCGCCTCGTGGCGGCGTACCTGTCGGCCGGGGGCGTCGATCCTCCACGATCCCCGGCCGCTCACCGTTTCGCAGGGTAGGGAAGAGGTCATCCCGCGTGGTTCATACCCACGAGATCGCAGGTTCAAATCCTGCCCCTGCAACCAGTTTCTGCGTTCGTTTTTCATGTGGTCCCCCGTGACCTGCTGACGGACCGAAACTCACATTTTTAGCTCTGTCCCGCCACGGGACATTTCATGGGTTTGTCCCGTGGCGGGACGCGTTTGCCTTTTTGACTGGAGACGAGACGATGCGACTTTCTGAAGCCTGGATGTACCGTGTAAAGGCCGCGCAGCGCGACCTGATCGAGGCGTGCGGCACGGTGCGCCGTATCGAGGAGCGCTTCAACTTCGGAAAATCGACGGTCGGTCGGTGGACGAACGGCGGTGATCCGACGCTGATGCCGATCGAGGCCGTCGTGGCGCTCGAGAGCGAGTGCGGTGTCCCCTTCGTCACCACGGTTCTTGCCGAGCTGCAGGGGCGGCGCCTCAGCGATCCGGGCGAGGATGCAGCCGGCGACGTCTGCGTGATGACGTCGCATGCCGAGCTCCTGCGCAGCGCCGCAGAGCTGACCACCGGCCTGGCGATGGCAATTGCGGACGGCAAGGTCACGCCGGCCGAAGCCTCATCGATCGACAAGGTCGCATCCAAGATGCAGACGGCAATGGCCGACATGCGGTCGGCGCTGGCAACCATCAAGGCCAGAGGCGGTGTCAACGCGTCGCTGCGCCTCGTCAACGAGGATTGAGCCGATGGCGCGCAAAGGTCAGGCATCCATCACATTTCGCAATGTCAACATGTCGGTGTCCGACGTGGAGACGCTGATGCGTGGCCTCAACCGGCATGGCATCAAGGCCGTATCGAGCAATACGCACGTCTGCCCCTGCTGTGATCACGTCCTGGCGATCGCAGAGGTCGTCGAGAAATACTGCGCCAAGTGCGGCGACGTTGAGCCGCGCGAGGTGCGCGCATGAGCGTCTCCGTCGATATCTCTTGGACCGATGCGCGCGTTACCGCCGCCGCCAAGCTCTGGAACGAAGGGCTGTCTGCCGCCGCGATCGCTGAAAGACTGGGCGGCATCACGCGCAGTGCCGTCCTCGGCAAGGTCAACCGTCATCCCGACCTGTTCGCGCCGCGCCGCGAGAGTGGGCAGCGGGCAGGGCGGTCGGCGCGTCCGGCTCCGAAGGCTGCAGTGACGGTGCCAGATGTAGTCAAGCGCACTTCGAGCTTCGGATACCAGCCGTCGGCGCCGCGCGCCCGTCGGCCCGATCCGGTTCCTCCTGTCGTGCAGGCGATGAACATTCCGAATCGGCCGGCCGGCAACTATCGCCACCGGGATTTCCGCCTCGACGACAGCCAAACGGTCCCGTTCTCAAAGGTCGGCCGATTTCAGTGCGCCTGGCCGCTTACCGATTTCGAGGATGCGGATACAGCCGACATGCCTTGCTGCGGCCGCCCGCGTCGCGGCGGCGATGCGCCTGACAGCAGTTATTGCGCCGAGCACGCGGCGATCTCGCGGGGTGTCGCCTGATGGATTACGGCGCCTTCCTGCATGCGAAGATCCAGATGGCGCCAGAAGGCGGCTTCACGGTTTCGGACGATGAAATCAACCTGATCCTGAAGCCGCACCAGCGCGCCATCGTCATCTGGGCGTGTGCCGGTGGGCGTCGCGCGATCTTCGCGGCCTTCGGTCTCGGAAAGTCCGTCATTCAGCTGGAGATCCTGCGCCTGGTGCTGAAACGGTTCGGCGGCCGCGGGCTGATCGTCATTCCGCTCGGTGTCCGTCAGGAATTCCGTCGCGATGCGGCGATGCTAGGGATCGAGATCACCTTCGTCCGGTCGATCCTCGAAGCCGGCGCCGACGGCATCTACATGACGAACTACGAGACGGTGCGCGACGGCAAGATCGATCCGCACCACTTCACCGCAGCCAGCCTCGATGAGGCGTCATGCCTGCGCGGCTTCGGCGGATCGAAGACATTCCGCGAATTCATGCGGTTGTTCGATGGCGTCCGCTTCAAGTTCGTGGCCACCGCGACGCCGAGCCCGAACGAATTCATCGAGCTTCTGGCCTACAGCGCATTCCTCGAGGTGATGGACGTCGGCCAGGCGAAGACGCGGTTCTTCAAGCGCAATTCCGAAAAGGCCGACACGCTCACCATCCACCCGCACAAGGCCCGCGAATTCTGGCTCTGGGTGGCAAGCTGGGGCCTCTTCGTCGAGCGCCCGTCCGATCTCGGTTTTTCCGACGAGGGATACGACCTGCCGGAAATGCAGGTCAACTGGCACGAACTCCCGGCGGACCACACGACGGCCGGCATGGAGCGCAACGGGCAGGGACGCCTGCTGCGCAACGTGTCGGCCTCTCTGGTCGAGACGGCGCGCGAGAAGCGCGACAGCCTGCCGGATCGTATCGCCAAGATGATGGAACTGCGCGCCGAGGATCCCGACGCGCACCGGCTGATCTGGCACGATCTCGAGGCCGAGCGTCATGCGATCGAGGCGGCCATCCCATCCGTTCGCACCGTCTACGGCACGCAAAAACTCACCGTCCGCGAAGATACGATCATCGACTTTTCCGAAGGTCGCATTCAGGAGCTCGCGGGCAAGGCCTCGATCATGGGGTCTGGCTGCAATTTCCAGCGCTTCTGCTCGTGGGCGATCTTTCTGGGCATCGGCTTCAAGTTCAACGACTTCATCCAGGCCGTCCACCGCATCCAGCGATTCCTGCAGACGAATGTCGTTCGTCTCGACCTGATCTACACCGAGGCCGAGCGCCCGGTGCGCGACAGCCTGGAAGCCAAGTGGCGCCGCCACATCGAGCAGAGGGCGGAAATGACCGCGATCATTAAGGAATTCGGCCTTTCGGCTGCAGCCATGGCCGCAACGCTGTCCCGCGCCATGGGCGTGGAGCGTATAGAGGTCAGGGGCGAGGGATACCGCATCGCCAACAACGACTGCGTGCTGGAATGCAAGGGCATGGCCGACAACAGCGTCGACCTGATAGTCACCTCGATCCCATTTTCCACCCAGTACGAATATTCGCCGAACTATGCGGACTTCGGGCATACCGACGACAATGCGCATTTCTGGGAGCAGATGGATTTCTTAATCCCCGAGCTCTTGCGCGTGCTGGCGCCGGGCCGTATCGCCGCCATCCATGTCAAGGACCGGATCGTGCCGGGTGGCATGACAGGTCTCGGCTTTCAGACGGTCTACCCTTTCGCCGACGATTGCACGGCACATTTTCGCAAGCACGGCTTCGCTTTCCTTTCCCGCAAGACGATCACCACCGACGTCGTGCGCGAGAACAATCAGACCTACCGTCTCGGCTGGTCAGAGCAGTGCAAGGATGGCAGCCGGATGGGCAATGGCTTGCCCGAATACCTGCTGATCTTCCGCAAGCCACCAAGCGATGCCTCGAACGGCTACGCCGACAAGCCCGTCGGCAAGAAGAAGCGCCAGTGGTCGGCGGAGGCCTCGAACTGGTCTAGCGACGACGGATACAGCCGCGCCCGCTGGCAGCTCGATGCCCATGGCTACGAGCCGTCATCCGGCAACAGGCTTTTGCGGCCGGAGGAATTGCTAGGGTTGGAGGCAAGTCAGATCTTCAAGATGTGGAAGTCTTTCCAGCTGGATAGCGTATACGATTTCGAGCATCACGTTAAGGTCGCGGAAGCGCTGGAAGAACGTGGCATGCTGCCCTCGACATTTATGCTGCTGCCTCCGCATTCCAAGCACGACGACGTCTGGACCGATGTGACGCGCATGCTGTCGATGAACACGCTGCAGGCGGCCAAGGGGCGGGAACTGCACCTCTGCCCGCTGCAGTTCGACATCGTCGATCGGGCAATCCTGCAATACACCGAAGAAGGCGAGACGGTCTTCGACCCGTTCGGCGGCCTGATGACGGTTCCCTATCGCGCGCTGAAACTGCGTCGCCGGGCCGAGGCGGTGGAGCTGAACCCGGCCTATTTCCTTGATGGCTGCAAGTATGTCGAAGCGATCGCTCGCGAACGCGCCATGCCGACGCTGTTCGATCTGCTGGAGGCCGCCGAGTGAGCGAGCCTGTCCATCTCTTCGTGGTCACCGACGACGCCGAGCGCGCCAGCCTCGATGTCGTCGGCGTGCATCTGCAGGATGTGCCGCCATTCATCCGGATCGTCACCGAGGCCGACGAGATCCGCAAGCTGCCGGTCGGCGTCCGTTGCTTCGGATGCTGGTTTGCCTGGGGCGCGCATCGTCACGACGCCGCGCAGCTCGCGTGGCAGGACCGTCGTTTCCGTGGCGGTATCGAGGGAATGACCGTCAAGTTTCTCGAGCGGCTGGACGAGTGGCGGGCGAAGCGCGCCGAAGCGGAGCGCAGGCTTGTCGCCGAGATCCTCGCGGAAGCGTCCGACGCCCCCGTCACCCAATATGCCGATTTCATCAACGCCCAGGCCGCCGCGCGCGCCGAGCCGTCCGCAACTGTTGCGGTGCTCCAAAGACAATCGAGGTGGTCATGAGTTTCGTAGCCGATCGTTTCGGGTTCCCGCCCGTTGTCACGCAACAGCAGTTGGCGGCCATGGCGCCGCATGTGCGCAGCGAGTGCGTCGCGCTGATGCGCGAAGCCGGGCTGACGATCGAGCAGATCGCGCGGCCGCTCAATGTGCGGCCGGCCGTGATCGAGAGGCTGGCCAGTGCTCGCCATCGCTATCAATTGCCACGGGCGGCCGAGACCGTGGATGAGGCGGGTGACGGCACATCGAAGCCGGCTCACCGTACCGAAGGTCTGCCGCGCGGCAGCTTCCTGATCCTGAAATACGCTGCGCAGCGTCAGTTCGAGCTTTCCATCGGGAAAGACGATCTGGCGTCGGAGCTCGGTGTTTCGCACAAGATGATAGATGCCGGCATGGCGCGGCTTCTGGATGAGGGGCTTATCGTCCGCGCGGCCGCTGGTTCCGGCCACAAGCCCGCACTCTATCGCGCCACCGAACGCGGCGAGCAGTTCGCCGCCGCCGTCTTCCACCTCGATACGACCGGGGCATGACACATGCTGTCCGATTCGATCCGGCATATGCGCGAAAGGTTGAAGCACGAAGGCTCGCAAGCCGGGCTGCTGCTGACCCTTCAGGCGTTCGAGATCGAGGCGCGCAACATGGAAGACCGGCTGCACATGCTTCTCGGCACACCGCATGTGGCGCTCGATGGCAATCTCATCTCGGCGCCGGATCCGATCGTCGACATCGTGGGAGCGGCCTGATGCGCGAGAGAAACACCAGGGTCGTGCTGATCGTAGCACCCGATGTGCTGCAGCGTGCCGAAACGCTCCGTGCTTTCGATCTGGACGCGAGTAAGGACGGACTTCGCTTTATCGACAAGGCCTATAGCCTGCGCGGCTGGTCACGCGGCACGGCCTATCTCGCCATCCAGCCCGGCCGTTGGTCGACGCCTCGAGGGGTCGAGCTTGATCAGGCGCTGACCGCACTCACCCGCAGCGGCCAGCTGCGCATCGCAAACGAGCGCGATCTTGCGTCTCTCAGAAAGGGATCTGCTTGATGTACATGGGCACGCTTTTTGGTGATCTGAGCACTTCCGAGCTGTTGCGTCAGCATGGCGGTCATATTCCGCCGATGATCATTGACAGTTTCGCTGGCGGCGGGGGCGCCTCGACTGGGATCGAGATGGCTTTGGGTCGATCGCCTGATCTTGCCATCAATCACAATGCCGACGCGCTGGCGCTGCATGAAGCCAATCACCCGCAGACACTCCACCTTTCTGAGAATGTCTACAAGGTGGATGTCCTAGACTACCTGCACGGCCGCCATGTCGGATTGGCGTGGTTCTCGCCGGACTGCAAGCATTTCTCCAAGGCGAAGGGCGGCAAGCCAGTGGAGCGCAATATCCGGGATCTTTGCTGGGTGATCCCCGGCTGGATCGAGCGCATTCAGAAGAGCGGTGGCAAGGTCGATGTCGTCATCATGGAGAACGTCGAGGAGTTCAAGGATTACGGCCCGCTGATGATGACGGACAAGGGGCAGATGCCCGATCCGGAGCGCCGTGGCGAGACCTTCCAGAAGTGGTGCAAGGCGTTGCGTCGCCTCGGTGGTAGGATCGAGTACAAGGAGCTGCGCGCCTGCGACTACGGCGCGCCGACGATCCGCAAGCGCCTTTTCGTCATCATCCGCTTCGACAAGAAGCCGATTGTCTGGCCGAAGCCCACCCACGGCGCGCCAGATGATCGTGATGTGATCGCGGGCCGAAAGCTGCCCTGGCGTACGGCAGCCGAGATCATCGATTGGTCGCAGCCGTGCCCGTCGATTTTTGACACAACGGATGAAGTGATGGAAAAGCACGGCCTTCGGTCTGTGCGTCCTCTCGCCGACAACACGATGGCGCGCGTGGCGCGCGGCATGAAGCGGTACGTTCTTGATGCCGAACGGCCGTTCATCGTCAACCTGACGCACGGTGCGCGCTGCGAGGATGCCGCGGAACCGTTCAACACAATCACGGGAGCGAACAGAGGCGAAAAGGCCGTCGTTGCCCCCTCGGTAATCAGGATGAATACCGGGGCGACCGGGCAGGATGTCCGAGAGCCATTGTCCACGATCACGGCAAACAGCTTCATAAAGCGCCCCGGCGGATGCGCTCCGGTTGGTGTCGTCGCGCCGCACCTGATGACGATGCGCAACAGCGGCAAGCCGTTCAACGGGGCGGATGAGCCGACGCACACCATAACGGCAGGTGGGGCGGGTCTTTCAGTTGTGGCTCCGGTTCTAACCTACGCTCAGCAGGGCGGCGCCAATCGCAGTGTCGAGGATCCCCATCATACGATCACGGCCAGCGGCAAGGACCAGAACGCTGTTATCGTGCCGTCACTCGTGGGGTGCGGCGGGCGGGCTGGGCAGAGCCGTCCAAGGGGCGGCGATGAGCCTCTCGCAACGATCACCGCCAAGGCTGATGTATGCTCCGCTGTCGCGTTCATCGCACAACATAACGGGGACCCGCGCAAGGACGGTCAGGATATTGCCCGTCCCGGAAGACCCATCGGCGAACCTATGTCGACCGTAACATCGACAGGAGCGCAGCAGGGCGTGGTTAGCGCCTTCGTTTCTCGCCAGTTCGGCACGTCGACCGGCCACGAGGCGGAGCAGCCTCTGGCAACCACGACGGCGGACGGCGGCGGAAAGTCGATGTTGGTCGCCCCGTATCTGCAGGCCTATTACGGGACTGGCGACGGCGGCGAGGAGGATCAGCCTTGCCGTACGATCACCACCAAGGACCGACACGGGCATGTTGAGGCGAGTATCGACGCGCCGCCGTTCACCGCGGCGCAGGAGGGGCGTGCGCGCCAGGTCGCCGATTTCTTGCGTACACGCGGTTTCTGGGATGATCGGGAGTTCGTAACGGTCGTGATCGGCGACGAGGTGTTCGTTATCGTCGATATCGGCATGCGGATGTTGACGCCACGCGAGCTGTATAACGCCCAAGGCTTTCCGGCAGATTATATGATCGACGGCGACGGCAAAGGGCGCGTGTTCTCGAAATCTGTTCAGGTCAGCTGCGTTGGCAATTCCGTATCGCCGCCGGTTGCCGAAGCTCTTGTTGGAGCGAATTGCGGGCATCTCGCCGTCCTGCACGAGGCGGCAGAGTGAGCGATCCCATCATTGAAGAATTCGTCCTGAAGGCGCAGCAAGTCAGCGTGACCGAGGCGGCGACGCGTCTCGGCGTGCCGCGGCCGAAAGGTGAGGTGAAGGGTCTGCCGTGGTCGAGTGATCGCGGCCAGGCGTGCCCGCGCTGTGGGGGCACCGACCGGTTCTCGATCAGCGCCAGCAAGGAAGCGTGGAACTGCCGCAACGACAGTATCGGCGGCCGCACGGGCATCGGGCTTGCCGGATACCTGTTGCGTCTCGATCTCCATACGCGCTCGGGGTTTCTCGAAGCCTGCGCGGCCGTGCTCGGCGAAGAGATTCCTGAAGGCGGCGAACGCGAGACGCCGGAGGATCGGCAGGCGCGTGAGGAGCGCATCGCGGAAGGCCGGGCGAAGATGGAGGCCGATCGGGCTGAACAGGAGCGCGACCAGAACGCGCACCGCGAGCGTGAGATTGCCCGGGCGCGCGGGATCTATTTCCATGCGCAGGAATGCCTGGACGAAACGCTCTACGGCGCGCGGATGATCCGGGCCTATCTGTTGCGGCGCACCGGCTGCACCGTGCCGATGGAGCTTTTTCTCAACATCCGGTTCGACGGCCGCCACACCTATTGGCACGAGCATGACGAGTTCGGCCGCCAGCGGTCGATCCATTCGGGACCGGCGATGATCGCGCCGCTCGTCACGCTCGACGGCCAGGTCACCGGCTGCCATCAGACATGGATCGACATGCGCAACGCGCCGAAATTCCGGCCGTCTCTCGGTCTTGATGCCAAGGGCAAGCCGCTCGCCACCAAGAAGGTGCGCGGCACGAAGAAGGGATCTCTGATCCCTGTTCTCGGCGATCTGGCGGCCAGACGCTGGGTCGGGGGCGAGGGTATCGAGAACGCCGTCGCCGTCGCGGGTTACGAGGGCTTCCGCGCCGACACGTTCTATTTCGCGGCCGGCGACCTCGGCAATCTTGCGGGCCCGGCCGATCGCGGCCGTGGCAGGAGCGAGAGCTACCCGGTCGATGGCCGCAAGGTTCCGGTCTGGCCGCACCCGAAGCCGGATCAGCAGGCGGACGAAGCCATGCAGGTTCCGGCGCATGTCGCCGCACTTGTGCTGCTCGCCGACGGTGACAGCGAGTTTTACTTCACGGCCGCCGCCATGGCCCGGGCAAAAGCCCGGATGTCAGCGCCCGGCCGCGACATCAAGGTCTGGTGGCCGCCCGTAGGCGCGGATTTCGCCAGTCTTCTTTCTGAAAGGGCATAAGGGGAATGCAGGACAATTTATCGGCGGACATGCCGGGCGGGCTGAAGGATATCATTCAGGACGCCCTGGCGCAGCGCGGGGTGGACCCCGAAACCCCACCCGTCTCAGACGATTCGGATGAGACCCTCGACGACATGCCGCCGGCGCCACCCGCCGACGACGATCTTAAGGCGACGCTCGAATATTGCGCCGGCCTCGACCATTCCGACACGGATAATGGCAAGCGCCTGCTGAAGCATTTCGGGCAGGATCTGCTCGTCATCTCTCAGGAGAAGGCGAAGCAGGCTCTGTTCGGTGTCTGGACCGGGACGCATTGGGACATCGCCAATGGCGGACCGAAGGCGCTCAAGATCGCGCAGCAGCTCGGCGACAGGATCGCGCAGGAGCGCTTCTACATCAAGCCGACCCAGTCGGAGCAGGAGAAGATCGAGGCCGGCAAGGCAGCGGCCGAGATGGAGGAGAACGGCGAGGACATGGACGTCGGCAAGCGGCGACTGATCGCTGCCCGCGAAAAGGCGCTCGATGCCTTCGGCAAGCGCGTCAAACGGCGCATGGACCACGCGGTCTCGTCGAAGAACATCGCGCGGATGAACGCCGCACTTGCGTGCTCGGCGCCCCACATCATCAAGACGCCGGACGAACTCAACGCCGACAGGATGCGGTTTGCTGTTCAAAACGCCACCCTGCGCTTCGAACGCAAGATGGAGCGGCGCAAAAACCCGAAGTTCGTCAGTCGCGAGGAGACGCCGAACGTTCCGGAGACGATCGACGTGTGCATCGAGGCGGAAGCCAGGGTGACGCGAGGACATCGCCGCGAGGATCTGATCACCCATGTCGCGCCTGTGCGCTTCGAGCCGAAGGCGACATGCCCGCGCTGGACACGGTTCCTCGAGACGATGCTGCCCGATCCTGCCGTTCGCCGCCTGGTGCAGGTGTCCTCCGGTCTCGGCCTCGTCGGCATCACCGTGCAATACCTCTTCTTCCACTATGGCGACGGCGCAAACGGCAAGTCGGTCTACATGGAAACACTGTGCCGGCTGCTCGGCGATGTCGCCGTGACGCTGCCCGCCACCAGCCTGATCGGCGAGAGCGGATCGTCAGGCGGCGCGTCACCGGATCTGGCGCGCCTGCTCGGCCGTCGGCTGTTGCGCGTCAAGGAACTGCCAGAGGGCGAAGATCTGAAAGAGAACCTCGTCAAGGAGCTGACAGGCGGCGAGACGATCACTGCGCGCGACCTGTTCGCCGGTTACATGGATTTCGACCCGATCTTCGTCGTCATCATGAGCGGCAACGGCTATCCGAAAATTTCCGGCAATGACGACGGCATCTGGCGACGCATGTCCGTCGTGCATTGGCCGGTCAAGGTGCCGGAGGCGGAGCGGCGCGAGTTCGAGGACATGCTGAATTATTTCCGGCCAGAGTATTCCGGCATCCTCAACTGGCTGATCGAGGGCGTGAACATCTATCTCAAGGAGGGGATCGTCATTCCCGACGCGGTGCGCAGCGCGACGCAGGAGTATCGCGACGATATGGACAGGACATCGGCTTTCGTGGCGCGCTGCGTCGTCAAGGATCCCGAAGCGGAGCCGATACAATCGAAAACGCTCTTTGCTGCCTATTGCCGGTTCACCGAGGACGAAGGTGGCAGGCCGATGAGCGCGACCGCCTTCGGACGAGCGATGGCGAAGAAATTCAAGAAGGAGACGTCTGGTTACGTCTTCTACCACGGTATCCGCTTGCGCGATGTGCCCGCGCCGCATCGCGACGACGTTCCCGAGCCACCAGCTGGTCGCTTCGATGACGATGCACCGCTGCCGGAGGTCTACTGACATGCCCCGTAATCCCACCCGTCACCGCTCGCACCCTCCAGAATTGGATAGTTCGGATAGTTTCTTCGAGGGTTCTTGGAGGGTTCCAAGGGGGTGTGGGGGAGTAAAATCAATGACTTGGATAGTTTCGGAGGGTTTTCGCGTGCGTATTGTCTGCGAAAAATATGGAAGGGGATTTTTGATGAAACATCAATGTAAGGCGAGGAATACCATCCAAACCATCTAACACATTGAATTTAATAGAAATAACTCTCCAACAACTATCCAATCAACTATCCAGACTATCCAATGAGGGAAAAGAAGATGAAGAAGATATCGATTGAACAGTTTCTGACCTGGGCTTTTACGCAGGAGCTGTGCAAGGTCGGGTCTGGGATTGATTACGGTCCGAGCATTGCGGGCGCCTGGGGCAAGGTCAGCGAGATGGCCGATCTTGGAACCATCATCGACCGCTCGCCGAACGGCTACGGTGTGATCCCCGATTACATGGCTGGCGGCGATCCGCATCCAGACGCTGTGGCAGCCGGCGATGCGGTGAAGCGGCTGGCGGCGCGCGGTGGCTTCGAGATCGGCGACGGATGGAAGCCGTTCCCCGAGTGGTCCGACGATCTGGGTCTCGTCGCCGGTGAGGTTGCCAGCACCGTGCAGGCGCTTCGCCTTAAGCCGGATGTGCTGGGCGGACGTCACGTCGTCAACCTGGTCGTCACCTATGCCATCCTCGGCCGTGGGCCGGATTGGACGGTCGAGCGGCCGGAAGAAACGATGGTATCTTCGAAGGGAAAGCCGTTGTGGTTTGTCCAGCGCTCGACCAAGGACGGTTTCGGCCGATCCTATATGTTCGAAACGGACGGCTTTGACCGCAAGAAACAGCGTCCGATGCGTGGGGCTTACCGAAAATACCAGCTTTCTGCGCCGCTGAGAGGAGCGATCCTCTCCCGTCTGGACTGGCAGCTGTGGCAGGATGCGCTAGAAACGCTGCATCGCGAGCTATCGGGCAAGCTTCACAGCTCAACGCTGCTTCCATTTATTGCTGATCGAGCACCATGGGCGCGGTCGAGGGTTTTCACGCAAGGTATTGAAAATGCTTGATATAAATTTCTGTCGGCCGGATTGCGATGCGGCAGATAGTTGACATACATTAAGCACACTGAAAAAGGTTAGAGAAACCCGCTAGGCCACCGCCCGGCGGGTTTTGCGTTTCCGGACGATGGAGGCGACCATGATCTCGCCGCTGTAATGGCGGCATTCCGAGGTGCAGACGATGGCCACCGAGCTTTTTTTCGATGCGAGCGAGATCCAGCAGTTGTCCCGAGCGATCGGCAACCTGCCCGCCGAGATCAAGGGAAAGGCCGTGGCCAGCGCGATGCGTCGCATGCGCGATATGGCCAGGACGAGGATAGTCAAGCGCAGCGCTGAGCGCACCGATCTTCCGGTCGGTAAGGTCAGAAAGCTGACGACGGCTTTCTTCAACGCCGGAAGCAACACGATCGATGTGATCGAGAAGTCTGGCTGGATACCGCTGTCTGATCTCGGCGCCACGCAAACGTCGCGCGGCGTTCGGGTCAGGGCAAGGGGATCATACAAGTCGGCCTTCATCGCCACCATGGGAAGCGGTCATCGCGGCGTGATGAAGCGCGTCGGCAAGGAGCGGCTGCCGATCAGGGAACTGTTCGGTCCGAACCCAGCGCATGACGTGACGAACAATCCAGACGAGTTCGTCAAGGTGCTGGCGGAGCTGATCGAAGATCACTTGGCGCCCCGAGTGCTACACGAACTGGATCGCCTCCTACCTCGATGACCCCCCAAGGGGCGGGGTCGAGGGGGGCGGGCACCCCCCCTGGGCAAGGGACCGTACCGGAAATCTTGCCCTCTGCGGGCCGGGGCGACCCCGGGATCCTGTCAGTCTTTCGCTTCAAAAACTTGGGTTAACGGGGTTAACGGCGTTAACGCGGCAGTTAACGAGCAGGTTAACGATGAGCACTGTCATGTGGTCGATTGCGCAGATTGCTGCGCGCGACGGAATTTCCAAGGCGGCTGTTTCGAAAGCCGTCAAGAAGATGCTCGACGATTGGAAAGACACCCCCGTCGAGCGTGGCTCTCAAGGTCAGGTGATGCGGGTCTCCCTTGCTCACTACGACGAGTTTCGCCAGCGGTTTACGAACCCGGCAAAGGCGACGGCTCCGATCAGAGGTGTCAGTGAAGGCGGGCATTCAGGATCGACCAGACCGCCGCCGCGCGATGAGGAGAGTTTCGAAGAGGCCCGCCGGCAGTCAGAGTGGCTGAAGGTCGGACGTGAAAAGATCCGTCATCAGGAAGATTGCGATCAGCTTATCCGCAAAGATCGAAACGAGGAGGCCTTAGCTATCATCGGCGGCGAGATACAAGCAATCCTGAGGCGTTTGCCGAACAGGGCGGATGAGGTTGCAATGGCTGTCTCAAAAGAAGGCGTACATGGTGTTCGCGTTCTCCTTCGCCAGATCGCATTCGCCATCGGTACAGAGATCGCCGACAAGCTGGCGGTGATCGCGGCGTCCGCGCCGGAGCATGATCCGCTAATCGAGGATGAAGAGGCGTGACGGTGCATCCCGGCGCTTTGCGGTCGGTCGCATCCGTTCTCGAGCGGTCGATCCGCCCGCAGCCACCAGTATCATTTCCGGTCTGGCTACCGAAGAACGTCGTTCTTGTGGATGGCCCGCGAAAAGGGGAGCTTTGGTCGGCAGAGGACGCGCCGTACCTAGTGGATATCGCTGATTGCCTCAGTCAGGAGCATCCCTGCAATCTGGTGACGGTGCGAAAGGCGCAGCAGACGGGTGTCACAATCCTCGCGCTCGCCTGGATGATGTACATCGCCGAGAACAGCCCCGATAATGCGCTTTATGGCGTACCGGGCATCGACGCGCTGCAGGATATCAATTCGGCGAAGCTGCAGCCTCTCATCGACAGATGGCAGGAAAAGACAGAAAAGCTGATCATCCAGCCGACGACAAGTCGGTCAGGGGTCGGATCGACCACCTACGAGAAGAAGTTCCCAGGTGGCTCGATCTTTCTGGCCAACGCTAACACCGTGATGGACTTGTCGTCCAAGACGACAAGATTCGGGGTGAAGGACGAGGTATCGAAGTGGCAGATGCTGCCCAACGGTGCCGATCCAGAAAACCTTTTTTTTGGTCGCTTCACAGCTTTTCGCAGACAGAAGACCTACAAGATCTTCGAACTGTCGACGCCCGAGCTGGACAGCGGGGATGCACTTGGTGAGGGGCCCGGTCACTGCCGGATCGACCGGAGTTTCCGGCGATCTGATCAGCGGTTCTGGTTTATCCGCTGCCCAGAGTGCCGTCAGGAGATGGTGCAAGTCGACGCTAAGCTGCGTATCGACCGCGCGCATCCTCACAAGACTGTAATGGTCTGCGACTGTGGGCATCACATTTCAGAGATGGAACGCGTACTTGGCGTTCGTCAGGGACGTTACATAGCCACCAAGGATGAGCCGGACAGGCATCCTGGTTTCCACGTTGATGCGTTCATGTCGCTGATGATGTCCTATGAGGCCATCGCCGAGGACAAGATCACCTACGAAGCCAAGGGCGAGGCCGGTGCGAAGGACTATAGCAATCTGGTGAAGGCCTTGCCTTACCAGATGAAAGGGAATGCGCCGGATCACCAGCGGCTCATGGAGCGGCGTGAGACCTACGAAGTCGGCACGATCCCATCGGGCGGACTTTTGTTCGTCGCCGGCGCCGACGTCCAGTCCTACGGAATTTACTGTGAAGCGGTCGTCTTCGCGGAGGATCGGCAGAGCTGGAATGTCTTTGCCGAATTCTTCGAGGGTGCGACCGATAACCCCCAGGCGGGCGCCTGGCTGCTGTTGGAGAAGTGGTATCAGCAGGAATTTCCTGATGCCAACGGGGTGCTGCGAAAGATCGAGGCGCTCGGCGTCGATAGTGGTTATCGCACCAACCAGGTTCTCGAGTGGTGCCGCCGCCACCCCAATACATATGCCATCAAGGGCATGCCTGGCCGCGGTGTCCCGGCGATCAGCGCGCCGCAAAAGAAGTCGATCCAGAAAGGCGGGAAGCGCCGCCGCTTCGGTTCGTCGATGGCGTGGCCGGTGGGTACATGGTCGTTGAAGGCCGAGCTTTACGGCAATTTGCATAAGGTTGGTTTGCGGTCCGGCGAGGCTGCTGATCCGCCCGGCTATTGCCATTTCCACATGGAGCTTGGCGAGGAATACTTCCAGCAGCTCACGGCGGAATACTTTTCGCAGAAACTGATCAAAGGGAAGCTCCACGAAGAATGGCTTACGCGGCGCCCTGACAATCACTTTCTCGATTGCAGGATCTACGCCATGGCGATGGCCGAACATCTCGGCCTGTCGCGGATGACGAAAAGTCAATGGGCAGCACTAAGGGCCAAGCACGACCCGATCATGCATCCCGATCTTCTGTCACCCGCGTCGATCATCGTCGCGCAGCAGACTGTACAACCCGAGCCAGAACCTCAGCCGGCGTCGCCGGTGGTGAACAAGCCAGAGCCAGAGAATCGATGGAAACGACGCAGGTGAAACCGAGACACAAGGTCAAGGCGACCGGCGTTCGCAGCGATGCCCCGTCTGTTGCTCCTGGCCCTGGTAGGGTGCGTGCCAGCTACATGCGCGACACCCAGTCGGGCGTGATCGCTGCCCGGCCCGCTTCGCTTCGCGAGCATCGTGATGAGATCCGCAGAGTCTGGACGCGCGCGGCCGGGCTCGCCATGGATCTGCTGCAGAACAGTGGAAAGCTTCGTGGCGCGGCGGATCAGATCATTGCTGACACCGTCGGCATCGAGCTTCAGCTCAACCCGCGTCCTGATTTGACCAGGTTCGGTTATAGCCCGGAAGAGACCACCGTGTGGATCCGGGAGTTAAAGGCGGCTTGGAAGATCTGGGCATGGAACCCGCTCGAGTGCGATTTTCGCGCCAAGTGGACCATCCCGCAGATGACCGATATCGGGGTTCGTCACTGGCTGGCCTTTGGCGAAAGTGTCGGGGTCTGCCAGTATCTGCCGCGGTCGCAACGTCTTGCGGGAACGCAGACTGGGACGAAATTCCTGCTGCTTTCGCCGCAGCAATTGGTCCAGGATACCAGTGACGTCGAGGGCCTTTATCAGGGCGTCGTGCACGACAGCTATGGTCGCCCGATAGCCTATCGCTTCGAAGAGAAGCGTGATGGGTTCCGGCAGAAGAAGGATTATGCGGCGCGCGACAGCGATGGCCGGCAGATGGTCATGCACGCCTATGACCCGTTCTCGAGCGACGATGTGCGCGGGATTTCACCGCTGGTGACAACGTTCCGGAAATACCTGATGGCCGAGAACGTCGACGACGCGACGGCGCAGCTGATGTTCCTGCAGACGATCTATGCGGCGATCTTGAAAAGCGACAAGCCGAGCGCGGAGGCATTCGAGGCGCTCGACATGATGAAGGAAGCAGGCGGAGAAGGCGCGGCTGACATCGCTTCCGACTTCGTCAACTACTTCAAGGCGCAGCTCGACCGGGCTGCAGAATCGGAAATACGGCTTGGCCCGGGGGCAGGGGTGTCGCATCTCGCACCAGGCGAGGACATGGAGTTCAAGAGCATCACGGCGCCGGGGCCGAACCACAAGGATGTGATCGGCACATTCAACCGGGAAACGGCGCGCGCACTCGGCATCACCTACGGCGGGTACACGCTGGACTTTACCGCGGCCACCTATGCCAGCACCCAGATGGAGAACGCCTCGACCTGGCCGATCGCACGCCGGCGCACCGATCGCATCGCTTCGCCGCACGTTCTGATCCCTTACGCAAGCTGGGTTGACGAGCGTATCGAGACTGGCCTGACCCCTTTCAAGGGTGGGATCGATGTCTATCGTGCCAATCGCGAGGCGATCCTGTGGGCGATCTGCACCGGGCCGAGCAAGCCGACCGCCGATGATGTCAAGAAGGCCAAGGGGGCTAGCGAGCGGATCGTCAACGGTACAGGCACGCTCGAGCAGGAAATCAGTGAGGATGGAGGAGATCCGGAAGAGGTCTTCGAAAACCGCCTCTACTGGCACAACCGCTACATCAAGGCAGGCATGAAGTCGCCGTTCGAACGCGGCCTGCCCAGCGATCCGAGCGCTTCGAGTGACGAGCCTGCGGGCAAAGGCAAGGTGAACGCATGACGAACGCAGTGAAAATCGGCGGCATCACGGTCGATGTCGAAGATCCCTGCGCGCTTTACGCCGTTCTGGCCGCGGCCCGGACCAAGCGCCTTGCTGGCGAGCAGATCGAGGAATCGGAAATTCGGTCGCCGGTCATGCATCAGCGGATCAAGGTCGCGTCCTCGAGCATCGCCGATATAGAAAAGGAACTGGTCAGGCTGCAAGCGGCCTGCCAGGCGAAGACGACCGGTTGCCGTCCAACGCGGCGCATGCGGTTGCGTTTCTGAGGATATGTCATGAGCTTTCGTTATGCACAGATCGCCCAGCGCGTGTTCAATACGCCGCTGATGTATGATCCTCGCAAGGCCGAGGCATTCCTGCAGGGGCTTGGGAGCCGCATCGCCGGCGATACCATCGTGATCACCAATCCCGAGGGCGCCATCGATCATGTCGGTGGCGGCAATGGACGGCCGCTGGCAGGAAAGGTCGGAGGCCGTATCGAGCGGGTTTATAACCGGGCCAACGCCCTGCCGTTCGACGTAGTCGAAAACATCGCCATCATCCCGATCGAAGGCAGCCTGGTGCACAAGGGCGGCTGGGTCGGATCGAGTTCCGGCGAGACGTCCTACCAGGGTTTGCAGGCGCAGATCTCGATGGCGCGTCGCTCGAACATGGTTCGCGGCGTTGCGTTCGAGGTGGACAGCTACGGCGGCATGGTCAACGGCGGCTTCGAGACGGCGGCGGCAATGGCACAGCTGTCGAAGGAGAAGCCCACCATATCGATCCTGACGGATCATGCCTATTCCGCCGGCTACCTGCTCGCGTCACAGGCGCGGCAGATCATCATGCCGCGCTATGGCGGCGCCGGATCGATCGGGGTGATCATGATCCACGCGGACTATTCGCAGGCGCTCGAGGATGAGGGCATTCGCCTCACCATCATTCGTGCCGGAAAACAGAAGGCCGACGGAAACCCTTACGAGCCGCTCAATGCGAGCCTTGCCGAAAAGTGGCAGGCCGAAGCGGAGGGCATGCGTCAGGACTTCGCGCAGGTCGTTGCCTCTGGCCGCCGCGGCCGCATCACCAAGGCAAAGGCGCTGGCGACGGAAGCCGGCGTTTTCGACGCATCGGACGCGGTCAAGCTGGGCCTTGCCGATGCTGTCGGCGATCCGCTGGAAGCGTTCGATGCCTTCGTCAAGGAAGTGAACCGGGGCTGATCCCCAGGAGACCCATCATGACCAGTCTGATTGCTGCCATCCGGGCCGCCGTGCGCCCCGGAGCGGCTCCTCATGTCCTCGTCACCGACGAAGGCGAACCGGACGCCTCCGCGTCCATCACCGAAGGGCCTCTGCTCGAGGCATCGCTAACAGGAGAAGACATGCCTGATCCACAGCCTGGGGCCGGCATGGCCCCTGCATCGATCGCTCAAGCCGTTGCAACCGCCGCAGCCGGTGGCGCCGATGGTTTCAAGGCGGCCACCGACCGCATGACCGCCATTCTCGGTGCCGAAGGCGTCAAGGGTGACGCCAAGCGCATGAGCGCGGCGCTCGATCTTTCGACAGCGTCGCCGGACATGTCGGCCGATGCCGTCATCTCATTCGTCGTCGCCAACGTTCCTGCGGCCGAGGCGTCGACAGCCGCCACCGAGCCGGCGGCATCTGCAGCGCCGGCGTCCGCATCGGTGTACGAGGCGCAGCGCCTCGCTGCTGCCAATCTCGCGCTGCCTGGCGCATCCGGCGCCGGCCACAAGGCCGCCGCTATCAATCGTGACGCCATCTTCGCCGCGCGTCGCGTAACCCCGAAAGGAGCATGATCATGGCGACGAGCTTCACTGAAACGGCGCGCGACCTCGCCTTCATCCTCTCCGAGGGTAACGGTATGGTGTCGCGCGAAGTGCTCACCATCAAGTCCGGATCCGGCAAGGTGTTGGCCGGAACCGTCCTCGGCAAAGTTACTGCCGATGGCAAGTATGTTCCATCGCCGAACGCCAGTGTCGCCGGGAAAGAGGGCGCCGAGACCGGCGTTGCGATCCTTGGCTACGAGGTCGACGCGACTTCCGCTGATGTACCTGCGGTCTGCGTCACGAATGATGCGGAAGTCAAGTTGCCGATGCTGATCTTCGAAGCGACGGTGAACGACGCGGCCAAACGCACGACCAAGCTGGCGCAGCTGCGCGCCGTTACAATCAAGGCACGATAGGAGAACGACGATGCCTGCACCGAATGTCCATGCCTCCGACCCGTTCAGCCTTGAAAGCCTGACAGCGGCCGTCAACGCCGTTCCCTATCGCCCTGGCCAGGTCAGCGCCAGCGGCATCTTCCAGGAAGATAGCGTCTCTACCACGATGATCTCGATCGAGCGTCGCAACGGCAAGCTCGGCCTGGTAGAGCCGTCCGAGCGTGGCGGCCCTGGTGAGACGACGGGCGATGATGACCGCACCAAGGTGCCGATCAACGTGCCGCACTACCAGCGCAATGACAGCGTCATCGCCGATGAAGTTCAGAACGTCAGGGAGTTCGGCACCGAGAGCTCTCTCGAAACCGTCGTCGGTCGCGTCAACCGAAAGGCTGCTCGGCACGGTCAGGACCTGCAGATGACGCTGGAACACCAGCGTGTGGGCGCCTTGAAGGGTATCGTCACGGCAAAGTCCGGCAAGACGCTCGTCGATCTCTACAATGCGTTCGGCATTGCCGTTCCGGCGGCCATCTCGCTGGAGCTCGATGTCGACACCACGCTCGTTACCGGGCTCTGGCAGGATGTCGTCTATTCGATCGAAGATTCTCTGGATGAGCCTTATGGCGGCATCCATTGCTTCACCGGTCGTGATTTTCACAAGGCGCTCTGGCAGCACAAGTCCGTACGCGAAACATTTCTCTACGGCACAAGCGCCGTCATCCTGCGTCAGGACGTTCCTGATACCTTCGAGTGGGGCGGCGCGACCTGGGAACGCTACAAGACCGGCGCGAAAGCGACCGCGGATCTCGGCGCACCGTACATCGCCGCCAACGAAGCCCGCGTCGCGATCACCGGTGTCGATGATCTCTACATCACGCGTTTCGCTCCGGCCGACTACAATGAAACGGTGAACACGCCGGGCCTGCCGCTCTATGCGCAGATGATCGAAAAGCTGAACCACAAGGGTTACGACCTTGAAGTTCAGTCTAACCCGATCTCGATCTGCACTCGCCCCGAGGTTCTGCGCAAGCTGACGCTCACCTGATTGCAGCAGCGGACAAGACTAGGGAGGCCGGCCACGCCGGCTTCCTGTTGCCCGATGCCTGGCGAGCAGGCATCGGGCAACAGGAAGGGAGTTCCTAAAATGGCATCGAAAATTGGCATCGCCTTTCACCACGGCGGCATCATTCCGGCGTCCGTCCTGAAAAAGGACAAGGACGTGTCGGTGGCGGCGCACGAGGCGATCGAGGTACCCGCTGACTACGGTCAGCACCTCATCGACGACAAGTTTGCGTACGCGAAGGACGTCGAGAAGGTCACCAAGGCCAAGAAGGCCGAAACTCCGACATCCGGCGCTACTGCCGCTGAAATCGCCGCAGCAGAGAAGGCTGTGACGGACGCAGAAGCCGAAGTGACGGCCGCCGGCGACGACGCCGCTCTCAAAGCCACTGCCGATCAGGCTCTCGCAAGCGCAAAAGCCGCGCTGGAAAAGCTGAAGGGCTGATCCGGTGGTTGACTGGGAAGCGGCGCGCGCCTTCACACTGCAGGCCTGCGCCGACATCTTCGACTACACGTCATGTCGGTTGCAGCCGCGCAAAGCCGGGATCACGGCAAACCACGGTGCCAGCAACGACCCTGATCGGATCGCCTTCGATTTCATAGGTACCATCGATCTGGAACCCCCGAGCGATCGCATTCCACGGCATCTCTCGTCGGATACCGGGATCAGAAACGGTACAGTGTCGTATGACGCGGTGCTCACCGCACATATCGGCGCGTGGCCATATCTGCCGGTCAAGGGTGATTTCGTCGTCGCTGTTGGCACGACATGGAAAATCGCCGCCAAGGAACAAGACGGCACGCCGCGGCCTGCCTGGTATCTGACGAGGGCGTGATGCTGTCTGCCGAGGCTTTGAGACTGGCCGCGATCGAGGTTCTGTGCCCGACGGCGGCGGCGGAGGCTGGCGGCGGGTTCCCGACGCTGGCTGGTTCGCGGGTGTTCGACAGTCGGGCGGCGTCGCTCGAGGACCTCGATCGAACCAGCGGCTACACGCCGGTTCTGGCTCTCTATACGCCAGAGAGCGGTGTGTCGCTTCGCGGGCCACTGGCGTCCGTGGATGACGTCGTCGCCGATGCGATGCTCGACATCGTCGCCGAGCTGGCGGTCGCCAGTCGTGACGATCAGGGGGAATTCGCCGATGCCATGGCGGAAACCGATCCGGAAGCGAGGCTCGTTCTCGCCGCCCTTTGCTCGCAGGTTCGATATCTCCTCGAGCGCAGTCAGTCGGGTGGTATCTGGCGGTACCTCGTCAATCATATCATCAAGATCGAGGCGCAGACCTTCGCGGTCCCCAACCTCGGGCTTCGCTGGCAGCGGGTCACGATGCGGTTTCACTGCGAGATCCGCGACGACGATTTCGGCGGCGAGACAGACGGGTTGCCCGAGCCGATAGCAACGGTGTTCAGTGCGCTGCCCGACAATTCCTATGCCAAGGCGAAGCTTGCGTCGCTTGGTGCGCATTTCAGCCGAGATGCCCGCGTGCCCCTGCAGGGGATCGACGGCGATTTCGGCGCGCCGACACCCGGCTTCAAAGTCGATTTTTCCTAGATCCCCGGAGGGTCCGATGTCTGATCTTTACAAGCCCCGCGATGGGCTGCGCATTCCCATGCCCGGCAGCCAGCCTGATTGGCCAGCCGATGGCAGGTCCGTGAATTTCGCCAGCCCATACGAGGTTCGTCTCGTGAACGATGGCGACCTCGTCAAAGTCGAAGAGCAGCCGGAAGATGCCGGCTCCAGCACAAGGAAGAAGTAAATGGCATCGAACATTCCTGCCGCACTGACAGCGCCGATCTTCACCTTCGATGTGCAGAGCGGCGGCAACTTCGAAGCGGAAACGCGCGAGATCCTTCTTGGCTATGGCCTGGCTGCCGGTGCGCTCGCCGAGGGCAGCATCGCGCTCTGCAACACGCGCGAGGATGCGCGCCGTCTGGCGGGTGCCGGCTCCATGCTCGAATCGATGTTCCTTGCGACCCGTCGCAATGCGCCGGCGCAGGAAATCTGGATAGGTCGAGTGGCTGATACCGGCACGGCCGAAATCCGCACGATCACGGTTGCGAACGTTCCGGCCGCTGGCGGACAGGGCGTACTGCAGATTGCAGGCGAGACGATTTCTATCGAGATTGCGGCCGGCGCCACGGCGGCGCAGGTGGCCGCGTCGCTCGGCGCTGCCATCAATGCCTATTACAACCGATTGAAGAATTACTCGCTGCCGTTTACGGCCAGCGTGGCTGCAGCGGTCGTCACGATCACGGCGCGGCACAAAGGGGTCTACGCGTCCGGTCTGGATATCTACATTCCGGTGCTGGAATCGGTGAATGCATTTTCCGGTGTCCTGACCTTCCAAACGGCAACTCCCGGCGCCGGTGTCGGCTCGATCGCCAACGTCCTGGCAGCGATGAACGACGACCCATTCGAGATCATCACGTCGGCGTTCGGCGATTCCGCCAATCTCGCGCTGGCGATGGTCTTCCTCAATGAAGTATCGGGTCGCTGGTCGTACGCACAGCAGATCTACGGTCACTACTTCTATCCCAAGACGGATACCTCGTCGAACCTCGCCACCTTCGCTCTCGCCCGCGACAACTGGCACCTGACGATGGTCCCGATGTTCAGCGCTGGCGGCTTTGCGACCCCCGATTACATGTGGGTGGCGGCACAGGTTGGGCGGATCGCGACCTGGCTCGGCGGTGGCGCCAATGGCGACGTTTCCCGCAATCAGACGGGTCTCGTCGTGCAGGACGTTCTTGCACCGCGCGACCGGACATACTGGATGGATTACGCAACGCGCGACGCGATGCTGAAGAACGGCGTCTCGACCTGGAACGTAAACCGCAACGGCGACGTGACGATCGACAAGATCATCACGCATCAGCAGACCACGAACGGCGCGCCTGATACGACGTTCCGTGACATCCAGGCGGTCTATCAGGTCATCTATGCGCTGAAGAAGTTCCGGGCCGATCTTGCCTATGAGCACTCGAACAAGGCGCTGGCGCAGGACAATCCATCGAACCTCGACGCCATCAGCACGCCGAAGGACATCAAGGCGACGCTCTTCCACACCTACCAGTCCATGCCTGGCGTGTTGAAGAACTCGGCGTCGGTGTTGCCCTACATCGTTGTCACCATCGACCAGGACAACCCAAACCGCGTCAACGCGCAGCTGCCGATGGACCGCGTCAATGCGCTCGACATCTTCGCCGGCCTCGCCACGGTCTACAGCCAGTTCACGACATCGGCCGCGACGGCGTCGCTCTGACGCCGTTTCCTCTCACACACACCATCTAGGGGATAGATCCTATGGGAAACAAGGATTTTGGCGGTCGTATTACCACCCGCCTTTCTTCCGGCGAAGCGCTCAGCCTTCGCGGCACGCTCAACCTGAACCCGTCCGGCCAGAGCAATGAGGCCGTGACAAACCAGGACGGTTCGGTCGATCGCGTCGCCAGCGTGCAGGCGAAGAGCGCGGAGATCACATTCGCTGATCGCGGCCTCAACCTCGACGCGCTGATGAAGTCGGATCGTTTCAACGTAACCTTCATCGAGGACTTCACCGGCGTCACGCACTATTACACCGGGGCATTCCTGGTCGGCAATCCGCAGATCAACCGCGCGAATGGCGAAGTGACCGGGATCTCGATCGCATCCGAAGGCTATAACCGGAGTGACGCCTAATGGCCGCCGAGGAGCCCGTCACCGAAGAGACGATTAAGCCACCGAAGGGCATTGTCCCGCTGTCGAAGCAGTACACCGTCCACGACAAGACGTTCTCGGAGGTCAAGCTCCGGGAGCCGACCTATAGCGAGATCTTCATGCAAGGCCGCGGCAAGCCGCGCGAATGGCAGCCGAGCCCCCATGGCCCGGTTGTCGTCAGCTATCCCGGCGTGGTCGATTCATACCTGCAGGAGCTCGTGGTCGAGCCCGGCTATGAATTCCTTTCCAGCCTTTCGGTGGTTGACGCCTTGAAGCTTGAAAAGGCGGTTCTCGATTTTTTTCCGATGTAGGCGGAGAGCTGGACGACATCGCCGACTGGCTTGTTTTCAAATGCGGATGGGATGCCGGTCGTGTCGAGACAATGACCGCCCGGCAGATCTTTTACTGGGCGTCTCGCCTGCTTGAATTTGGGAAGCGAACGAAAACGTGACACGCACCGTTGAAGCACAGCTGCGGATTTCGGCGGTCGACAAGACCGGCCAGACGTTCAAGGCCGTGGCCGGCAAGATGGGCGAGATCAATCGCCGCGCCGAAGCGCTCAACCGTCAGCAGAGTATGTTGACGCGCGGGTCGCAGGCGGCCTTTGGTGCGATGTTGCGCTACGCCGCGCCGGCAGCGCTGGCCTACGGGGCAAAGAAGGCGCTGACAGACTTCGCCGCGGTCGAGCGTGAGATGACCAGGATCGGGATCACGGCCAACGCCAGTGCCGAGGAGACGAAGGCAGCGTTTACCGAGATCCAGGCTGTCACCAAACAGCTTGCCATGGGCGTCGAGAGCGGCGTGACCGCGCTCGACACGCTTGTTGCGTCCGGCATGGATCTCAAGGAGGCCATGGCCTTTCTGCCATCCGTGCTGGCGACGGCGCAGGCATCGGGTGCGGCGACCGACGATATCGCCAATACAGCGATCAAGGCGGCTTCGGCGCTCAAACTCGAAACCGGTCAGATGCAGCATGCTTTCGACATCATGGTCGCGGGCGGCAAGGCCGGCCAGTTTGAGTTGAAGGACATGGCGACCTATATTCCGGATCTGGCAAACTCGTTTTCCTCGCTCGGATACACGGGTGAGGATGGCCTCAAGAAGCTGGTCGCAATCCTGCAGACGATCCGTGAGGATACGGGCTCGGCATCATCAGCTGCGACTTACGCGCAGAACATCTTTGGCAAGATCTACTCGGCAGACACGGCGACCAAATTTTCCAAGATGGGTATCGACCTCCGGAAGGAGATGGATGCGGCCCGCAAAAGCGGGGAGGATACCGTCGCCGCTTTCGTTCGGATTTCGAAGGAGGCGATCAAGGGCGATCTCAGCAAACTGCCATTGTTGTTTACCGACGAGCAGTTTCGCCTCGGCATGCAGTCGCTGATGACCAGCGCGGATAGCTACAAGAAGTTTATCGACACGGTGAACAGCTCGGAAGTCGATGGTACCGTTCTAAAAGATCTGGCCCGCGTTACCGGAGATGCTCAGGCGAGCATTGATCGGTTATCGAGCAGCTGGGACAAATTGATGAATAGTGCCGGTAAGGCGATTTCAGTGCCAGCGGTTCCAGCAATGGACACGGTGTCGAATTCCATCGACTACAACACAGCCGTTCAGCAAGGGCTGGCAAAGAACGGCAAAGGTTTCTGGTCTTTAGATTCTTGGATGGCGCCGATCAACGAGTATGCGGCGTCGCTTGGTAGCAAGAGCGCCAGAGATCGCGCCGATAAGCTGGCATTGGCCGGTGGCTACCGAGACCCTGCGTTTATCAACCGCATGCGGCAGGGGCCCAACATGCCGCAGGGGCCGCAGCTTCCGGAGTTCCCCGGTGGAGATCGCCACCTCGATCCCCGCAAGCTGCCTCAGACAGGTGTTCCTGTCCCGGGCTCTCGGCCGGGAGCCTCGGCGCCGGTTAGGCTGAGTGCAGCAGAAATTTACGGTCAATACGCCGATAGTCGGAACAACGAAAATCGACTGGACCTTCAGCGGGCAAAGACCGCCGGCATGCCCGCGAGTGGACCTGGATTATCAGGCGCCTTGGCAGAGTTCTTCCGCATTCCCTCGAAAGAGGAATTCAAGGAGGCGCTGAAAATCGACGCAACCGGCCTGAAGCAGTCCGGCGACGAGGCGGGGCAGAAGGTCGCGGATGGCGGGCGCGAGGCAGGTGATTCTATAAAGTCCTCTGCCGCAGCCTTGTCGGAAGCCGGTGCAAGTATCGCGTCCGCAATTCTGTCAGCGGCCAAACAGCTGCAGGCCGCCGGCGTCACTGCGAGCCGGCTGACGACACCGGGGCCGCGCGTTAACGCGAACACCGGGCCGTCCATGCCATCCACCGCATCACAGCCGGGCGGCGGTGGCGGAGGCTTCTAGGAGAGACCATGCGAGATTGGGCGAAAACACTGCGCCCTGCGAGCTATCGCGGGGTTCCCTTCTGGGTCGACTACGAGGATCTGTCCGGCGGCAAACGTCTTGCATTGCACGAATACGCCGGGGGCAAGCGACCTGTCATCGAAGAGCTTGGCTTGATGTCCAAAAGCTTCGGTGTGACGATGTATCTGGTCAGCGATCTGGCGGACGTTCAGGCCTTGGCTCTTGAGGCCGTTATCCTTGCGGACGGGCCGGGGCTCCTGATCATGCCGATGGACGGCGGAATGCTCGCGACGGCGCAGGATTTCCGTCGCTCGCGGGCAAAAGACAAGCACGGTTATGTCGGCTTCGATGTGACCTTCATCCCCGCTTTGACGGCCGGCGGAATTGTTCTGTCGATCGGCGATTTGACGGCGACGGTCGCCAACGGCTTTGCGGCGGCTGCAGCGCAATTTGCAAAACTCTTCTGATACCGAGGTTCATGATGGCGGCAGATAAAGGCACGATCCTGTCGTGGCTGGCGGACCTGTCTGCCGCCATCGTGGTCGACAACGAAGATGCCACCGATCTTGCGCTCAGGATTGCCGAGGCTCCAGATCTCGATGCGGAAAGCTTCGCCACCGAAGCCTTTCTGATGATGCGGGTCATTGCCGAGAGCGTGGACAGTCCAGCCGATTTCGACCGTCTGGCGCAAAGCGTTGCAGCGACCGGGGCCACTGGCGACGCGATTGCGATCATGTCGAGCATGGCGCTCGCCGTGGCAGGCTGCCGCCCGTCATGGCCGTCACGTCCGGCTGCGCGACGCGCGCGCGCCCGGGTCTCGGCGGCTGGAGATCGCGGCGTTGACGCCATGACGCAGTTGGGAGCCGACGGAGCGGACCTCTATGCATGGCTAACCGCGATCACGGCGATCTCGTGCAGGATCATATCCGACCTTGCGGCAGATGCCGCGCCGATCGTCAAGGCGTCGACGGGTGTGTCTCTCCCTTCCACGGTTCTCGCCTATCAACTTTACGGCGATGCAAACCGAGCTGGTGGCTTGGTGGATATCGCGGGGTCGGGAACGCCGCTGGTGATGCCAACTGTTTTTGATGCGCTGGCGTCGTGATGCTCGAAATTATTAGCGCAAGCGGGCTGCCGCAGATCATCTCCATCACCGTTAACCTTTCGGCCGAGGAGGCGGTGCGAACTGCCGAGATCACCGTCGTTCCGGTCGGCGAGACCGTGCCGGTGTCTCCAGGGCAGGAGACGGTGATCACCGCCGGCGCCGATGTGCTGCTGACCGGATATGTCCGTGATGTCAGGCCCGGCCACACGGCAACCGAGCGCACCCTCGTCGTGACAGTGTGTTCGCGTACGGTCGATGCGACGGAGTGCTCGATAGAACATCCGACGGGCGAGGTCATCGAAAAGGATCTCGCGGCGATTGCCAAGGAACTGGATAGCCTGAAGATCGGGATAGAGACCGATGGCACCAAGTTCCCGAAGGAGCCGCGCCATAAGGTCCGGGATGGCGAAACCTTGTTCTCGACGATCGAACGCCGGGCGCGCGGTCGCGGCATCCTTATTTACGATACGCCGAAAGGGCGGCTGAAGCTGGCGACCAAGCCGGAGGGCACGCACACCGGTGGTCTCATCTGGGGCGTGAACATCGAGCAGGCATCGTCGGAATTGACGGAGCGCGGCCGGTATAGCGAGGTGAAGGTGCGCGGCCAGGCAACGCACGGAACCGACAAGCAGCAGCTGCGTGGCCAGAGCGTCGCAAAGGACAGCGGCGTCAAGCGCTCTCGGCCGCTGGTCATCCTGCACGAGGGCGAAACAACCGTCGATCGCCAGAAGACGCGTGCGGAATGGGGAGCCAAGCGCGGCGCGGGCTTTGCTTCGACTGCATCAGCCACGATCACGGGGTGGCGCGACAGCAGTGGCAAGATCTGGGACCGCAACTGGCTCGTCTACGTCGAGGATCCATGGATCGGCATCGAGGGTATGATGGTCATCAAGGGCGTCTCGCTGACGCAGGACACCAGTGATGGCGGGCCGGGCACAATTGCGACCCTGTCCTTGGCCGACCCCCGCGCCCTTGGTGGCGAAAATCCTCGCGGCAAGACCGCAACCGTCTATTCGGCGCCGGGCGCCATCACCGTCGATTGGGAAGACGAATGAGCGGAAAGCGTATCGAACTCGATGGCAACAATGAGGAAAGCGGCGGCCAGCAGTTCGTCACCGGTCGCGGTCTCTACGCCGACGGTAACAGCCGCATCCACCGCATCGAGTCTCACGGTTTCGCCTCGTCTCCTGTCAAGGGTGCGAAGGCGCTGCTTCTGTCGCCGAATGGCAACCCTGATGAGGCTTATGTCATCGGCGGCGAGCACCAGGCGCATCGCCCCTCCGATCTGCCGGGTGGCGGAACGGCGATCTACGACGCTTCAGGAAACATCATCAGCCTCGTCGGCACAAAGATCCGCATCGTTGCGCCTTTGCTGGAGCTTGTCGGAAATCTCGAGGTGGATGGAAACATCCATGCATCGGGAACCATCATCGACGAGCTCGGCAACACCAACCACCACTCGCATTGAGACATCGCATGCTGAAGATCATTCCGGTCGACGAGGCCGAAGAGCCCTACCGTGCGCCTGATCTCGGGTGGGACGGGATCGTTGGCGACTTGATCTTGAACCCTTTGGATCATGTCGACGCACCAGGTGATCTGCGCGCCGAGCAGGGGCTCGCCACGCAGGTTTTGATTTGCCTCATGACGGACCGGCGGGTCGAGGCAAGCGAGCTGAGAGACGGCGACGAGAACCGTGGATGGATCGGCGACAGTTTCGATGTGGTCGATGGAGAGACGCCGATCGGGTCGAGATTGTGGCTCCTTCGCCGATCTGCCCTGTATCCCGGCATCGAGATAAAAGCGCAGGACTACGCTCGCGAGGCGCTTCAGCCGCTGGTCGATCAGGGTGCCGTCGCCAAGGTCGACGTGACAGCGACCATCGGCATCAATCGGCTCGTTCTTGCCGTTGCGCTTTATGGCCGCAACGGCTCGCAAGTTTACAGCTCGAAATTCGAACTTCTCTGGAGACAGATAGATGGCGTGGGCAATCCGCTCTCTCAGTGATGCGTCTGCGCGTATTCGCGGTCGCTTCCGTCAGTATATGCCGGGTACAGATTCTGCGCTGAAGAACAACTTCGTTACTGTCGTCGTGAAGGTGCTCGCCGCACTCTCGCATGAATTCGAACTGCGCATGGCATTTCTGGCCAAGCAGTTGTTCGTATCGACGGCGACTGGCCAGTTTCTCGCATTGCACGCCAGCGATGTCGGTATCTACCGCAAGCCAGCCTCGGCCGCAGCCGGCAAGATCGTCGGAACCGGCGCGCCAAACGTCACCTATCCCGGCGGCGTCAGGTTCATTTCAGGGAACACGACCTACATCACGGTGACGCCTGCATCTGCCAGCCCGTTGGGCGATGTCATCTTCTCCGTCAAATCGGAAGCGACCGGCTCCCAAACCAATCGGGATGTCGATGGCGTTCTGACCGTAGCTGATCCTGTCCTCTATCCCGCCTTGTCGAGCGAGTTTCTCGTCGGCGCCGATGGCCTTGGCGGCGGGGCAGATGTCGAGGACGATGACAGCTTGCGGGCGAGGGCGCTCCATCGGAAGCGCAATCCGCCAGGTGGCGGAAAGCTCTCGGACTATGAAGAGATTGCGCTCTCGGTGCCCGGCGTCATCAAGGCGTGGGCTTTCCGTCAGTCCCTCGCTCCCGGCTTCATCGCGGTGTTCTTCCTGTTCGATGGGCGCCCGAATTCCATCCCCTCGGCCGGGGACGTGACGACGGTGCAAGGCGCGATCGAGGCCGCAAGGTTGATCCGGATCGATGACAGCGTGGTAGTTGCTCCGACGCCGCGACCGATCGACATCATCATAAACGGTTTGAGCAACGACACTGCCGATGTCCGGCAGTCGATCGAGACGGCGATCGCGGCCATGTACATCGAGAAATGCCGGCCGGGCATAGCTGGTGACACCTTCGCAGTGTCCCGTTCATGGATATCGGAGGCCATATCCGAGGCGACCGGCGAGGATCGGCACGTTCTGGCCTTGCCGCTCGACGATGTGATCATGACGAATGGACAGTTTCCGGTTCCGGGGGCGATGACCTATGGCGCGTAGTCCTGCCTTCAACACGATCACCCGCTCGGCGCGCGACATAGATGGTGGAGAGGCATTGCCTTCTCCCTACGACGCGCTTGCGGCGCCGGCGAATGACGATCTGATCACCGCAGCTCTTTCGATGTGGCCGACAGGTCCAGCCTGGGGGTCGCCGGACGGAGCAGCGGTGTCGCTCGGATCAATGCTCGCCCGCTTCACGCGCGTGCTGCTCGATCCCTTCGTATGGCTTTATGCCAGAGCCTTCGCCTTGACGCGCGAAGCAAGTCTGCAGGGCATCACCGAGTTGCTTCCCGAATGGGAGAACGATCATGGATTGCCCGAACCATGCTTCGCGCTCACCGAGCAGACCACGGCGCAGCGCATGATGTCGCTCAGCCGGAAGGTTCGTGCCGAGGGGGTCAACCATCCGGAAGAATTCGTTCGCCTGGCGCTCGACTATGGTTTCGAGATCGAGATCGAAGAGCCGGCGATCTTCGAATGCGGCTTTTCCGAGATCGCCGGCCGCCACACGGTCGGGCCTTCGTATGAGGAAACCTACTGGATCGTCAGGGTGAGGGACACTGCCATCAGCTATTTCGAGGCTGGTGTCGGCGAGGCGGGATACGACCCGCTGTTTTCCTTCGGGGCGTCCGAGCAGCTTCTTTGCCTTCTACGCAAGATGGCGCCGGCGTGGACGCTTCCGGTTCTTGCTCCATGGATCAACTACGCCGCAATCGGCGACGGTACCGGTCGGGTTCTCGGCGACGAGCACGGCAACATCATCGGCGTCATCATCTAACTGTTTGAGGAAAAGATGAAGTACAACCCTCCCTACGGCAGTGCCGATCCCAATGCTCCGTTCGCGGATCGCAACACGCCTGCAGCGACATCAGGCTCTCGCGTGCCGGCGGCCGCAATCGAGTATCCGCAGCGTGAAATCATGGCCGTCATTGATGCCGCAGGTCTCTCCGCGTCGAATGCCGACCTCACGCAGCTTCTCCAGGCGATCAATCACCTTATCGCGGCCGCTACTGGCGGCGCCGGCGATCCCAACTACGTTCTGATGACGCAGGCTCGCGTTCGCCTGCCGATCTTTCCAGAAGTGCAGGCTTCGGATGGCATCATCCCGATTATTTCACCTGGTGCCGGTCAGGTGCGTGTGCCGGCGGGATACAACTTCATCCACCGTGGCATATTCCTCGTGACGACGGTGCAGACCGACTTCGTGACGATGGCCAGCAAGACCTATCACTTGCGCTGGGCGCCGGACACGGGGTTCGTGCTGAAGGATCTCGCCGACGGGACATACAACCCCGGCGGCCTAGCCGAAGGTAACGCTGCTTTCGATAGCGCCTACGACAATATGCTTGTCGCACGCGTCGTCACGAATGCGTCCAACGGCCCGACCATCACGAGCCTGGTGAACAAGAACCGGATGAGCGCTGACGGCATGGTGACAGTGAATGCAACGCCGTTTGGCGGAGCCGCCTCCACTCCCGTGACGTTGAACTGGGCACGCCGGCCCTTGGTGGCAACGAAGGCCACCACAGCCATCCTGGATCACAACACTGCGAACTGTGAGGTTGATACCGGCGTCGAGGTGAACGACCGCTACTCGATTGGCTGCTTCTATCGGCGCACATCGAACCAGGGCGACGGCGGAAACATTTTCTATCAGGCATGGTTGTAGTCATGGACGATATCGTACTCATCAATGAGCTCAATCCGGATGCAGCTACGCGCAACCACGTTGTCCCCGCTGTAAACGGGGCTGGGGCAGCAACACGTCTGTCGATTGGCGACATTCTCGACCTGTACGATCTCGTCGGGAAGCTCGGGGCGGGAACCATCGACAACAGTTTCGATGATACCGACAAACTTCTGTACATGACCGGCGCGGCACTAAAGCTTGGAACGGTGGCGGGGCTGATTGCATCGTTGCGTAATCAGGTCCCCGTCGGCCTCATCATGCCGATGGCAACCCCCATTGCGCCGGCCGGGGCATTGAAAGCGAACGGAGCAGCATATTCCAGGACCACCTATGCCGCCCTGTTTGCCGAGCTCGTCACCAACCAGGGCTTCAGCGCGCAGACATTCACGGTGTCGATCGCTGCTCCTGCGGTCATAACAAGAGCCGGCCACGGCTTTGTCGGTGGCGAGCGCCTCCGTCTGAGTACCACCGGTGCGCTGCCGACAGGTTTGAACACGACGTCGGATTTCTTTGTCATCTATGTCGATGCCAACACCTTCCGCTTGGCAAGCACCCAGGCAAACCAGCAGTTGGGCACGGCCGTGACTACGACAGGTGCTCAATCGGGAACCCACTCATACACCCGTAGCCTTTGGGGGTTGGGGGATGGATCAACGACCTTCAACGTCCCGGATCTCCGGGGCGAGCATCTTCGCGGGTGGGATGATACGCGTGGCGTCGATCTTAGCCGTGTGTTCGGCTCATATCAGCACGACACCTTCCAAGGTCACTGGCACCGATTGATTCTCTCGTCAGCAGGAGGCGTCGGTTCTGCCCCGCAGCCCGCCGCGACCAATACGGCGAACAACGGTCTGAATACCGACAGTGTTGGCGTTCAGCAGCCAGTCACGGACTTTGCAAATGGCGCGCCAAGGGTCAGCGCGGAAACGCGTGGACGTAACGTTGCGACCGCATTCTGCATCAAATTTTGAGGTCTGAGATGGAAATCTATCACTATCATCCCGCCACTCTCGAATTTCTCACTGCGTCCGAAGCGGATGAAAGTCCGCTCGAGCCGGGCGTTGTCGTGATACCTGCCCACGCAACCATCGTGGCGCCCCCGGTCGCGGTCGCAGGGTACGCGCGCGTTTGGAACCTCGATCAGGAAGCTTGGGGTCAACTCGAGGATCATCGTGGCGAGACCTGGTGGATCGTATCGACGGGCGCCCTTGTTTATATCTCATTCATTGGCGACCCGTCTGAGCAAGGGCTTACAAATGTCGAGCCGCCACCGGTGATCCCGACCGAATATACGCTGCCTGCTGACCTGCCGTGGGACCGAATGACGGAGAGCGAAGCAGAGCTCATTCAGGATGGCGTCGACGCCGCGCCAGCGAAAACCCGCAACATGATCAATAAGGCGACATCCTTCACTACGGGGACGGACGCTTTTACTAAATTCAAGGCGATCATCACGGCTATCGTCGGCGCTGAAAGAGCCGACGCGATAATGGGTTATCCTTTGGAGGCGGCGGCAGTTGTTCTCGAAGAGATGGCCTAATTGAAGTTAGGATACAGCCAAACTCTCTTTCGCATTCGTTTGCGATATCGCCTTGGCAACAACCCTGCCAAGGGTCATCGATGGAACCTCGATCAGCCTGTAGATAGCGCTGCACACGATGAGGCAGGCGGCAGCAGTGCCTATCCATACGAAGGCAAACTGGTACGTTCCCTGCAATCCTAACGCCTGACCGAAAGAGGTAATCTGGTCGAGCAGGAAGAAGTGCGAAATATACATGGAGAAGCTAACTACCCCAAAAGCGGAGAGCGCCTTGTTTGACAGTGGTCTCCCGGCTCCAAAACTCATCGCCAAGACTATGGCCCCGAACGTCAAGCCGTAGAGAGGCAGGTCGTGCAAACGGAAAATCATCACGCTAACAGTGCCCATAATGCCAAGCGCAAGTCCTGTATTCGCCATTGCAAGCCACGGTCCTTTTAGATCCGACTTGGCGGCCGCTCGGATGCGGTATGCCGCAACCCCTGCCGCAAACGCGGTGACCTGGGACGGAAGCGACAAGAAACAGAAATCTGCCATCGTGGCCGGGTCGCTTCCAGGGAATGCTGTTGAAACGGCGAGTTGGGAGTATCTGAGCCAAGCGTCCGAAACGATGTAGGCTATGGCCAACCCAATCAATGATGAGCGAACGTTACGAAGGGCGAGGATCACCAGCGGGAAGATTGCATAGAACGCCATCTCTACGGCGATAGACCATCCGCCAGGAACGATCAGGTTGATCGTGGTGGGAAAGAACCCGTGCATGAAGGTCGCTGTTGCCGCAACATGCCAAAATTCGATGCCCGATGGCGCCGTTGGTCGAGGCCCATATCCGTAAAGAAAAAGGTAGAAGCAGATGCCAAGCCAAAAGACTGGGGCAATCCGGAAAAAGCGGCGAGCGTAGAAGGGCAATGCGCCGTCGTTCCTGCGGTCCCAGGATGCGGCCAGTGTGTACGCCGACACGGTGAAGAAGAGTTGCACGCCTCGGGCGCCCCAGTAAGTAAGAGTGTCAAAGCCCTCGACATGCTGGCCCGCGTGAACCGTCAGCACCAGTAGAATAGCTACGCCTCGAAGCGTGTTGATGAAATCCAACTTCCCGTCCATGCACCTGCCCCTGCACAACCTTCGGCTTCACTTATTAGATAAAGCCGAACGCTTTGCAAAGGGTGCCCGGTCGGAATGAACCACATTTCCTGCGCTCCGTCAGCGCTGAACTCCAACATATGAACTTCCGAAATAGGAGAGTTTTCCATGCTCGTTACCAACTGGCGGCGCGTAGTCGCGATCTCTTTGAGCTTCTGGATGCAGGTCTCCGGCCTGGCGGTACTCATCTTTCCCGAGCTTAAATACAAATGGACGGGAGAAGATTCCGATCCCGTCTTTTTCTGGTGGCTCGGCGTACTGCTGCTGGCCGCCGGTATCGTGGGCCGTCTCTATGAGCAGGGCGTGTCGAAAATCCGGGAGTGGTTTCGTATCGTCGGCGTTGTCGTGGTCCTTGCGCTGCTGGCGCTTCTGCTCGCTACGACCGTGCGTGCGGCGCCGGCGAGCGAGGCTGAAACGCTCGATATAGCGGTTCCATTCATTCTTCAGAAGGAAGGGGTGAAGCTCGTCGCCTATCTCGATATGGTCGGCGTGCCGACGATCTGCGGTGGATTGACCACGGCGGCCGGCATGAAGGTCTATATCGGCATGCCGGCGATGAGCATGGCGGAATGCCTGGCGCTAATGCGCCTGAAGGTGGCCGAGTATCGCGACGGTCTTCATCGCTATTTCACGCCAGCGACCATCCGGGATCGTCTGCCCGCCACGCGCGATACGGCCTATACCTCGCTGGCCTATAACATCGGTGTCGGCACAGCCGGCAACAGCACGGCCGTGCGGCGGCTCAATGCCGGCCAGGTCGCGGCTGGTTGTCAGGCGATCGGATGGTTCAACAAGGCGGGTGGGCGGGTCATCCGCGGTCTTTTCGAAAGGCGGAAGGATGAAATCTCCCTCTGCATGAAGGGCATCTGATGTTCGGGAAACTCACCGATATCATCAAGATCCCTGCCGCTATCCTGTTCGGGCTCGCGATCGGCCTTGCCGTGATGCTCTTCGCCTATGAGGGCATCCGGATGCCAATTGTAGGCCAGCTCGTCAACGGCAAGGTTCAGGATGTGGTCACGGCTGCACTTGCTCAACAGAAGGCCGTTTGCGACGGACGCATCGAAAAGCTTTCCTCGTCGACCGAGTTGGCAGCGCTGAAGGCGACGCTGGATCGCGAGCGCGCACTGCGCCGGATGGCTGACGAGGCGGCGGCCCAGGCCGATGAGAGAGCGTTTGCTGCTGAGCGGCAGAAAACTGCCGACCAGGCGACGATAGCGAGGCTGTTGGCTGAAGCCATGGCTGACACGGGTCTGTCGCGACCCAACGAAAGGGACCGGGCATGGCAAGCAAAACACTGATGGGCGTGACGCTGGCTATGGGACTGGTCGGTTGCCAAACGGCGTCAGACGATGCAAAGGCGCAGATCAGGCTGAACGCCGCTGCGGTGGCGGTCGGGCAGACGAAGGCGCAGCCCCCGAAACTCGTCCTTCCTGGTTCGTGTACGGCAAAGGTCGATCGCGTGGTCGATGCGGACGAGCCGTGGGTCATCCACAATTGGCGTTGGCAGGTATCGGCCGATGACCGGGATCGGAAGGCGGTCGACTGCGGTGCCTGGGCCGAAGATTACAATCGACGTCTCGCCGAACTTCAGCAACACGGAGGGTCGAACTGATGGCCTCGGAGCCTTACGTCGGACCTGGCGTGTGGATACGCGTCAAACACCGGTTCGGCGCACGCATGATGGAATGGTTCTATGCCAGCCACACGGCTGCGTGGGGCGTCGTCCTTATACTGAGCGACCATCTTTTCGATCAGCCTGCCTGGTCGGGGTTCAGGGATATATTCCGGAATGAAGCATTGCTTGGTTGGATCATGGTGCTGCTCGGCGCGCTGCGTGTCGGTGGCCTCATCGTCAACGGCGCTCGTAAGAACGTCACTCCGATGATCCGGCAGGTATCAGCAGGCATAGGCTGTCTCATCTGGGTCGGCATTACATACTGCTATGCATCCTCGAATGTCTTGAGCACCTGGCTCGCCATCTATCCGCTCTTTGCGGTCGGCGAACTTGTCAACATCCACCGTGCAGCTCATGACCAAGGGGAAATAAGGAATGGAAAAGCTGGTTGATCTGCCGCCGGTTGCTTTGGTCACACTGGGCGCGACGCTCGCAGTCATCATCGCCGTGCGCTGGCTGGGGCTGACAGTCGGCGAGAAAGCATCTCCAGTTAAGAGCGGCGCGGCCGCTCAGGTAGCGGCTGTCATCGTTGATCCGACGGCTTTGGTGAACGCCACGGCAGCAGTTGATCGCCTCACGCATGAGTTGGAAGCACAGCGCGTCTTGGCGAAAGATGGCGTGCACATGCTTTGCCGAAGGGTAGAGGCGCTGGGGGACGAAGTGGAAGGCTTAGCAGGGTCTCTCGACAAGCTTATCCTTGAGATGGCACGGAAGCGATGATCCTAAAGGAGCGCGGCTCAACGGCCTCCTTGGTAACGCTATTTGAAATTTGCGGTTGCTTTCCAGTTCAGCCACAGCAAGATTACGCCCCTGTAACAAGGGGGTGGAAAGTGCTTCGAGTCATATCCATGGCGGTCGCCGTTTCGTTGACTTTGGCGATGCCAAGTTACGCCGGGTTTCAAACTTGGTCCGTCGATCGAGAGTCTGATCCGTTCTCGGGCGGAGAGAGCGTCTCTGTAGACTTCATGTCATCGCTCCGCTCAGGCGTAATCGTGCTGTGCGACACTGCCAAAAAAGGCCTCATCGTTCGAGCAATCCCTGGCTTCGACTACGACACAAGGCTTTCTGGCCTAACACCGACTGTCAAATTCGCTTTCGACGGCAAGCTACTATTCAGTGCAGCCGGAGAGACGGGATCGGTTGGGAACAGCCTCGCTGTGTCTCAGGTCACGTTGATCGATGATCAGGCAAAGCAGTTTGTAGAAGCTTTTGCAGCGGCTAAGAAGCAGATTGCCATTGATGATGGCATAGCAGACAAGCCGCACCTGCTTACTGCTAGAGGATCAACCAATTCAGGGCAGGCAATTGTGGCCTGCATCGAGAAGCAAAACCAGTCGGGAGAGTGACGGTTCGCCCTTGCGAAACAACTCACCTTTGCCGCGCGCGTGGTGTGGTGCCTCCATAACTCCTTGATTTGACTCGGAACGAATCACTTTGTCACCAGTTCATTCGCATCCACTGTCAGCCGAGGTGATGCGTTATGGCCAGCTTTTCGCTTACCCCGATCGAGCCGCTCGAAGTTGAGATACGTGGCATCGGGCAGTACGCTCCCGCCGAGACCGTTGAGGAGATGGTATCATTCCTCGTGTCGGAATGGCCGGACAAAACGAAGCCGGGGTTTCACAGCGCGCTAGCCAGATCGATCGATGCCATGGTGATGGCGGCTGAGCCATCCGCCGCCCGCGTCGCCTTCGTTGACGCCGCCCACGCGGCCGGCATGCACGTTCTTCCCGACGATATGGCGGAGATCCGTAAAGCGAGCTAATCGCCATGGTTCGAGCCAAGCCTCTCCAGTCGAGCGACAAGCCGCTCCGCAGCCGCGCGCGCAAGCCTCGCGACCCAGCGCAGCCGAACCTTGCTGGCGTGAGGTCACGTGAGTGGCGCACCTTTCCTCCATTGCAATCGCAGAATGAATGATGCAGTTTGCGGAAAACTCTTGCTGATAAGAATGACCATGTGGAAATCGCAAAGTATACAGCTCGTATGGTTCTTAAGTTCCGTGGAGAACGTACGGGCTAGTAAGGTGTTCGAGGAACTCACTGGCTCTGAGCCGGTAAGCTATCAAAGTAATCGTGTGCCAAATCCGACGAATCCATTCCTTGGCGTGGCTAATGGCCCCCATGAAGGCTTCGAATTCAGCGTGCAGATCCAGCCCGGCCGAATGGATTTAGTCCTCACGCCGGCTATGGACGGTCAGGAAAACGCGGAAGGGCTCCTTCTTGTCGAAACTGAAAAGGCGGTTCGCACCGCTGTTGCAGCGGCCGCAAACGTTGGCGACATTTCGCCAATCCGTTTGGCGCTGATCATCAATTTGTTTGAGCCATCCGAAAGCTTGAGCGTTTCCCGCGCGACCATCGAAGAGAGGATCGGTTTCTCCCCCAACATCGGCGAATACTCGGATCTGGTTTTTCAAATCAATCGCCGGAAACAGCTGGCCTCACCCGAGATCGAAATAAATCGGCTTCTTCGATATGGAAGTATCACACTTCAAACATTCTCAGTCAGCTTCCAACCCGGCGGAGTTCCTTCACCAGTAACCGTCGCTCAGTTCGGGGCCAGTCTGATGGTTGATATTAATACGATCATCGACGGACGGACCTTCAGCAAGGCCGATACCGACACTATATTCAGTCAAATCGCTGGGGAGGCGCTGAGGATCGCTGCCTCCGGGAAAACTGGTTCGCTGGAGGGCTGAGATGAGACAGGTAAAAGGGAAAGCGCTTTTCCCGCGCGTAGCGAATTGGAAAGCGGGCATTGCAGCCAGCAGTGCAGTTCAGGTGGCACCGTCGTCATCGTCGTCTTCCGCGAGCGTTGAGCCGCTCTCGTACTACACTGCCGAACTTGTCTCTTACGCCCGCCCAAATAGCGTTCGCAGCGCGAAATTTTCTGCGGTTCAGGAAGCACTTCTAACGCTTTGTATGCTGCCGGAAGAGCATCCGTTGTACCTGGATCCGAAGGCGTCGTCGCGCGCCTCAGCCTTGCTCGGCGTCCTGTCTTCAAATCTCAATATTTCCCCGCCCAAATTATTCCCGCAAGATGGGGAGGCTGCCGTTCTTACGTGGGATTTAGGGATGATCAAACGACTGCTGACAGTGGATGCCGATGATACTGATCTCATGGATATCAGTCGCAGAACATTCATGCGGTGTGATCACGAGCTTCCTGAGGATGAGACCCAGCAGCTTTCAGCGCTCCTCACTGAATTGGGCGCCCAGCATTCAATGCTTCCCGGTTCGTTAGTGGATGAAGATGCTTGAAGGAGATACGGTGTGTAGGGCCGTGCTCTATCCAAGGTGCGCCAAGAATGGGTCGTTTGACGAAGCTGCGTTGCTCCAGTTCGGCGATGTATATCGCGATGGGAGAATGTATGCGCTTTCGCTAGCATCGCGCTTTCTGCTCAAAGACGAGGAGGGAGCCCACGGATACGGGCGAAGGGCCGCCGGTGTGGCGAACGGTATATTCGCAGAAAAGCACGGAGCTGAGCCTCTAGGCGAAGATCGCGTACACTATCTCGGGTTCTATGACATCGAGTACGGCCCGCTTTCGAAGGTGTCCCTTGAGCATTACCATTCTAGGCTAACTTGGAAGATTGAGCATGGCGAACATGCGCACTTTCAACTCGAGTGGGTGCTCACTAGCAAGCTTCCGCCCGGCAATAAAACTGACAAAGTCCTTAGGAAGGACAGGTCAGCCGCCCGAACTATCATTTCGTTCTTGCTGAGTGGTCCCGTAAGAGATCCACAAGTGGATAGTGAACTCCTACCGTTCGATTTACCCAACTTGCCTCGCCCCCTGGCTGCATAGCAAAAGGCCATTTGGGGCGAGGCAACTCCCTCTAGGCACACCAGTCATTGCGGTGCCCCGGCCGCCACGTCCTGGCGAACCCTTCCTTGAGCAGGGTTTGCCCTACCTCTGACCCGTCGTTCCGATAGATGTTCACCAGCGGCCGGCGGGCAGGGGTCTTGTCCTTTACCCCATAGAACTCGACCGTAAGGCCTACCTCGGCCAATATCTCTTTCAGCCTTCCCTTGGCCAACAGCGCCAGCTTGCGTTCCTTCATGCACTTGGCATGACTTCCGATCTCCGGCGAATCGATGCCACTCTGGAACGGCACTCCCTCTCCAAGCAGTCTTAAGTTCTGGCCGTCGCATGTGACAGTATCGCCGTCGACGACGGTCAGGCTAGCACATACCAGCAGCGTGGCGATCATTGCTTGCTCCCCTTCATTCCGTTCGCCGCCATCAGGTCATGATATCGCTCTTCGACCTTGCGCATAGCCTCGCGGCCTTCATCGGCATAGCCCGAATGCGGCAACACCCTGTTCCTGATCTTCATCGGGCCATGCAGGTTCCACATCCACTTCCCCTTCGTCGGCCCATGCGGCTGCAACTGTATCCTCCCTATCCCGATCTCCCCGTCATAGCCCGACCAGTCGGAATCGCGAGGTTTGTCGCGCTCGTCCAGCTTCGTGCGGCGCCAGTGGTATAGGGGTTGATAGGGCATTCGTTCAGTCTAGCAGTGAGGGGCGCCGGATAAAATTCCCAAAAGAAATCAATCGCCCCAAAATTCCCCTCACATCAAGCCACTTTCATTGTTTTCGCTTGATAATTCTGAATAATTGGTAGTCCTGCAGGGATTCTCAGAGATGGTGGCCGCGATCGGGCCGGCGATAAATCTCGCGTCGAATCGATAGTTGCCGATCGGCCAAACCGGGAACGCATTGCCACACCTCGATTTGGTGTGGCGGAACGGTTCAAGTCCAAACTGCCACACCGGAAAAATTCCGGTGCTTTTTCAGCAAGATAAAAATGTGGTGTGAAGATATTGGAGGCCTCGCCCGGAATTGAACCGGGGTACAAGGATTTGCAGTCCTCTGCGTCACCACTCCGCCACGAGGCCTCACGACGCTTACTTTCGAAAGCGTGGGCGGCATTTAGAATGAATAGAAAACAAGCGCAAGGGGGTTGTTCAAAAACCTGAGGGATTTCAGACGACAAAATTCGCGACGGACATGGTTCGCGCAAACCTGCCGCATAACAGGTCCGACTGCCCGCTGCCGAGCCTGCTACCAAGTTGGTCAGTTGGCGCGCTGCAACGAAACGAGCGGGGACACACCATTGGTCGCGACACCAGGCACGCTCGCGTGTACGAGCGGTATCATCACGATGATCGCGAATAGGCCCCCGATAAAGAGACCACCCAAGAGAGCTGATTTCGCCATGACACCCCGCTGGCCATCGTTCTTATTGGTTAAAGTCATCGCTAATAAAGCTGACGGCCACCTGAACGTCTTGGTTGCGGGAGACGATGTTTAACTCTCAGCCTGTCTCTTTTCCGAGCAAGCCGCAGCACATGATGGCGATCAGCGCGGCGACGATGAAAAAGTCGAACAGCGAGAAATATTCAGCTATGACTGACATGATCTTCTCCTCCTTATTCCTCCGGTTGCAATATTATCACAATCTCATGAACGTCACCATGGATTTTTGAGAAGGCTTAAGGGGAGTGGCCGTGATGTCCGAATTCTTGCTGCAGTCGCTCACGAAGCCTTGAAAGCCGGTTGCCCTGCGATTAAGACACGGGTGAGCAATAAGCGCTTTTCATTGGGCGAGAGGACACTATGAATTTCGAGACGGCACGCGCCAACATGGTCGACAACCAGATCCGCACCACGGATGTCACCTCTCACTCCGTTCAGGCCGCTTTCCTTGCCGTGCCGCGTGAGGCTTTCGTTCCGGAAAAGTCGAAGGCAATCTCCTACATCGACACCGACGTCGAAATCTGTCCGGCGGCCGCAGGCAAGCCGGCGCGTTTCCTGATGCAGCCGTCGCCGCTCGCCAAGCTGCTGCAGCTTGCTGCCGTGACGAAGCATGACGTTGTTCTCGATGTCGGCTGCGGCACGGGTTATGTCTCCGCACTCTTCTCCAAGCTCGCCGGTTCCGTCGTGGCTCTGGAAGAAGACGAAGCGCTTGCCGCCGAGGCAACGGCAAACCTTGCCGATTACGCCAACGTCTCCGTCGTCACGGGATCGCTTGAATCCGGCAGCGCCAAGGGCGCACCCTACGACCTGATCTTCGTCAACGGCGCGGTGGAAGAAGTTCCGGCTTCGCTCTTCTCGCAGTTGCGTGAAGGTGGTCGCCTTGTCACCATCAAGGGATATGGCGGCTCGGCGCGTGCGACGGTGTTTGTCAGCGAGCGCGGCGCGGTCTCCGAAAACGTCTTCTTCAACGCTTCCGTCAAGCCGCTGCCGGGCTTCGCCAAGGCACGTGAATTCGTTTTCTAAGCAACGCGCGACGTGGGTTCTTGATGATGCGGGCGCCACTGGCGCCCGTTTCTGTTTCAGGCGGACCTTCGAAGCAGTCATTGACCTTTGAGAAAACTGTGCAAAGCGGCAGTCATTTGATTCGCGATGATTTTTTTCCCCGATCGGCTATCCTACAGTCTGGGTGATTCGGATGCCGACACCTCGCAATCCGGTCGTTGTTTGAGAATAACGGGGATAGATATGGCTCAGCCAAGCGTAGCGCGTGAACCGTCCATGGAAGAAATCCTGGCGTCGATCCGCCAGATCATCGAAAGCAATGAGCCGGGCGCGGGCAGGGCACTCTCCGCATCGCTGCCGCCTGTTTACGGTGACGATGAAGACGATCACGGCTCCGACATTCATCTGACGGTTGATCAGGCCTATGCCGGCGTGGAATTCCCCGATCCCGCACCGCAGCAGACCGATCCGCGCTTCGTCGCCGCCAATTCCGCGGGCTCCGCACCCGCTCAGGAAGCGCCGCGCGCCGCCATGTCGCTCGCCGATGTCGCCGCCCGCGTTCGCGCCGCCTCCGAGCGCAACACGCTTCAGCCGCAGCGCGAACCGCCCCTCGAGTTCCGCCAGCAGCCGGCGCCTGTGGCACCGGCTCCCGTCATGGACGCCCAGCCGCAGCAGGTAGTCGAGGAGCACCCGGTGGTGCAGCAGGCTGCTCCGGCGCCGCAGCGCGCACCCGAGCCCGTGCTGGCTGACGAACCGGCCGCAACGGCGTTCGAAATGCCGCCTCATCAGCCGGTCGCAGAAGTCGAGACCGCTCAGCCCGCGGCAGCGCCGGTTCAGGAGCAGGTCGCGATCGCTCCGCCCATTGCCGCTTCGCCGATGTCAGCCGCGCCGATCTCGGCACAACCGATCTACGCCGAGCCGGTCTCCGCGCCGCTGTCGGATCGCCTTCTGCCGAGCCTGATGGACGAAACCCAGCAGTCGCTGCTGTCGCAGGATGCCGGCCTGCAGATTGCCCGCTCCTTCGAGGAACTGGCCGCCGCCATCGATGGCGCCGAGCGCCGCTCGCTGGACGAGATCGCCGAAGACATGCTGCGCCCGATGCTGCGCGACTGGCTCGACGACAACCTGCCGACGCTGGTCGAGCGCCTCGTGCGCGAAGAGATCGAGCGCGTGGCGCGCGGCCCGCGCCGCTGATCGGATCCGCCGCTTTTTACAAAGAGCCGCTCCGGTCCCCGGGGCGGCTTTTTTATTGACTTGCTGGCGGGCATCCTATTTACAACCCGCATCCAGAAAACCTCCAGATTTGGTCCAAAAATGCTCGAAAAGACCTACGATTCCGCAGCCGTTGAACCGAAGATCGCCGCGAAATGGGACGAGGCGGACGCTTTCCGCGCGGGCGCGAACGCCAAGCCGGGCGCCGAAAGCTTCACCATCGTGATCCCGCCGCCGAATGTGACGGGTTCGCTGCACATGGGCCACGCGCTGAACAACACGCTGCAGGACATCATGGTCCGCTTCGAGCGCATGCGCGGCAAGGACGTGCTGTGGCAGCCGGGCATGGACCATGCCGGCATCGCAACGCAGATGGTCGTCGAGCGCAAGCTGATGGAACAGCAGCTTCCGGGCCGCCGCGACATGGGCCGCGAAGCCTTCATCGAGAAGGTCTGGGAGTGGAAGAACGAGTCGGGTGGCCTGATCTTCAACCAGCTGAAGCGCCTCGGCGCCTCTTGTGATTGGTCGCGCGAGCGCTTCACCATGGACGAGGGCCTCTCCGAGGCCGTTCTCGAAGTCTTCGTCAGCCTTTACAAGGAAGGCCTGATCTACAAGGACAAGCGTCTCGTCAACTGGGACCCGAAGCTCCTGACCGCGATTTCCGACATGGAAGTCGAGCAGCTGGAGGTCAAGGGCAATCTCTGGCACTTCCGCTATCCGCTGGAAGCAGGCGTCACCTACCAGTACCCGATCGCTTTCGACGAGGAAGGCAAGCCGACGGAATTCGAGACGCGCGACTACATCGTCGTCGCAACGACCCGTCCGGAAACGATGCTCGGCGATACCGGCATCGCGGTTAATCCTGAAGACGAGCGCTACAAGTCGATCGTCGGCAAGCATGTCATCTTGCCGATCGTCGGCCGCAAGATCCCTATTGTCGCGGATGATTACGCCGATCCGACCGCCGGCACAGGCGCCGTCAAGATCACGCCTGCGCACGACTTCAACGACTTCGAGGTCGGCAAGCGCGCTGGTCTGCGCGCCATCAACGTCATGAACATCGATGCCTCGATCTCCATCAAGGAGAACGAGGACTTCCTCGAAGGTCTCGATCATCCGGCGGCACTTCATGGCGCCTGGGACCGTCTGGAATGCCAGGATCGTTTCACCGCCCGCAAGATCATCGTCGAGATTTTCGAAGAGGCAGGCCTGCTCGACAAGATCGAGCCGCACAAGCACGTGGTCCCGCATGGCGACCGCGGCGGCGTGCCGATCGAGCCGCGCCTGACCGACCAGTGGTGGGTCGACAACAAGACGCTCGCCCAGCCGGCGATCGCGTCGGTCCGCGAAGGCCGCACCAATTTCGTGCCGAAGAACTGGGAAAACACCTATTTCCAGTGGATGGAAAACATCCAGCCCTGGTGCATTTCCCGTCAGCTGTGGTGGGGTCACCAAATTCCCGCCTGGTACGGTCCCGATGGCCAGGTCTTTGTCGAGAAGACCGAGGAAGAGGCGCTACAGGCCGCCATCCAGCACTACATCGCTCATGAGGGACCGTGGAAGGCTTGGGTCGAGGAAAAGCTCGAGAACTTCCAGCCGGGCGAAATCCTGACGCGCGACGAAGACGTGCTCGACACCTGGTTCTCTTCCGCTCTCTGGCCGTTCTCGACCCTCGGCTGGCCGAAAAAGACGCCTGAGCTTGCACGCTACTACCCGACCAACGTTCTGGTCACCGGTTTCGATATCATCCCGTTCTGGGTTGTTCGCATGATGCAGATGGGTCTGCACTTCATGAAGGACGAGGACGGCGTTCCGGTCGAACCGTTCCACACCGTCTATATCCACGCGCTGGTTCGCGACAAGAACGGCCAGAAGATGTCGAAGTCCAAGGGCAACGTCATCGACCCGCTGGAACTGATCGACGAGTACGGCGCCGACGCGCTGCGCTTCACGCTGGCGATCATGGCGGCCCAGGGCCGCGATGTGAAGCTCGATCCGGCCCGTATCGCCGGCTACCGCAACTTCGGCACCAAGCTGTGGAACGCCACGCGCTTCGCCGAGATGAACGGCGTCGTCAACGACCCGCATTTTATTCCTGAAGCCGCCGAGCTCACGGTCAACCGCTGGATCCTGACGGAACTGTCCCGCACCGAACGCGATCTCACCGAGGCAATCGAAGCCTATCGCTTCAACGATGCCGCCGGCGTGCTTTATCGTTTCGTCTGGAACCAGGTCTGCGATTGGTATCTCGAACTGCTGAAGCCGATCTTCGGCGGCACGGACGAAGGCGCCAAGAAGGAGGCGCAGTCCTGCGTCGCCTACGTGCTCGAAGAGATCTACAAGCTGCTGCACCCCTTCATGCCCTTCATGACCGAAGAACTTTGGGCGCATACGGCAGGCGAGGGACGCGAGCGTGATGGCCTGGTTTGCCACGCCGAATGGCCGTCGCCGTCCTACGCCGACGACGCGGCAGCCGACGAGATCAACTGGCTGATCGACCTCGTCTCCGATATCCGCTCGGTTCGCTCCGAAATGAACGTACCGCCGTCGGCCGTAGCCCCGCTCGTCTTCGTCAACGCCAACAGCCTGACGCGTGACCGGCTGTCGCGCCACGATGCGGCGATCAAGCGCCTCGCGCGCGTCGATGGCATTTCGCTGGCCGACCAGGCGCCGAAGGGTGCGGCCCAGATCGTGGCCGGCGAAGCGACGGTCTGCCTGCCGCTCGGCGCGCTAATCGATCTCGGTGCCGAGAAGGCCCGCCTCGAAAAGGCAATCGCCAAGACCGAGGCCGAAATGGCAAGGATCAACGGCAAGCTCTCCAACGAGAAGTTCGTCGCCAACGCCAACCCGGAGGTCGTAGCGGCCGAACGGGAACGCCTGGAAGAGCTGACGGTCCAGCTCGCGAGCCTCAAGATCGCGCTCTCGCGTGTAGATGAAGCCTCGTAAAATCAACTTTCAATAGTATTTCATTCCAAGGCGCCCGATGAAGAATCGGGCGCCTTTTTTCGAAAAATTAACCCTAATCACGCCTTCCGCCGCCACAACTTGGCCGGAGCGACACCATTTTTCAGCTTTTCCACGAAGTTTTTCCTAAAAATCGAACTGTTGTCAGAAGGTAACATATCTGTGTTCGTATAGAACGATCGCCCTATCGCCTGATCGATTCCAGGATCTTTTGAGATACATTTTCTAAATTGGGGAAATTTTGACGTGCTCGTCAATTTTTTACGTAAAGCATCCATTAGCTCACTTTTCAATCGCGCCCGGTCACGAAGTTGCCATTTTAACCTCTCGCCGTCACAGTCCCACCATCGCAATTGCCTCAGTGGGGGAGACACCTTGGCATCTCGTAAGGTTCTGGCGGCAGCCCTGCCGCTTGTTATGATTTCGGCGCTCACCCAGCCTGCCCTCGCGGGTGGTCTGGATCGTGGCGGCTATAATATCGATCAGTTGTTCGATGCATCGCAGTTCTCCGTCCAGTCGGGCGTGATCTATGTCATGCCGCAGCGCAAGCTGAAGAACGCCAAGGATACCGATCCAAGCGATGGCTTGGGGAGCAATGGTCGTGGTGGCGGATCGACCACCGCCGACGACACTGAGAATTATGCCATCCCCTATGGTGGCATCAAAGGCGGCATCGGTGATCTCGACTGTTTGGTCGATTACTCGGAGCCCTTCGGCGCTCACACCAATCCGGGTGCGAACTGGGTTGGTGCGCAGAACAATATCGAAACCAAGATCACAACGCACAATTATGGCGCGACGTGCTCCTACAAGTTCGACATGGGTCCGGGGCAGCTCCGCGTTATCGGTGGCACGTTCTATCAGGAAGTCGAAGGCTTTAAGGAACGTTACGTTTTCAATCCGGCGCTGTTGGGCGGCACCGGTACCGGCATTGGCCGGCTTGACCTGGAAGACCAGGCTTGGGGCTGGCGTGCAGGTGTTGCCTATGAGATTCCGGAATACGCGCTTCGCGCGAGCCTGGTTTATAACAGCCGCGTCAAGTACGACAATCTGACGGGTACCGTCGACCTCACGCAGGCGATCGGCGGGATCGCGCCTTATAGCCGCGCTCCCTACGGACGCGTAACGCCAGTATTTGGCTCGGCCGAAGCGCCCGATTCGCTTGAGTTTAAGGTGCAGAGTGGTATCGCGCCGGACTGGCTGGCCTTTGGATCGGTGAAGTGGACCAATTGGAGCTTGCTTCAGTCCATATCTCTTTGCCCAACGGCGACCAGAGGGCGTACTTGCAGCGCGACCAGCGGTACGCAGCTTACCTCGCTCGATCTGCTTTACCAGGATGGCTGGACGGTAACGGGCGGCATTGGCCACAAGTTCAACGATCAGTGGAGCGGTGCAGTCAGCCTGACGTGGGACCGGGGCACGAGCCATGGTTACGGCGCGCAGACGGACAGCTGGACGCTTGGCGTCGGTGCCGCATATAGCCCGACTGAGAACATCGAGTGGCGGCTCGCCGGCGCGCTTGGCATTCTGACAAGCGGTTCCTCGGGTGCCATCACGCAGGATGGTGTCACTTATGGTGACGACGTCTCCTACGACTTCGGCAACGATCTTGTGGCGGCCATCTCCACCAGCATCAAGGTCAAGTTCTGACCTGCCAAGATCAGTGCAAGTGAAAGCCCGGCAAACTGTCGGGCTTTTCTTTGTCTGGGTGCCATTAAGCATGCTTTCGTCACGTGTCATTTTGTGACGATTCAGCAACAGTTTTTTTTGAGTGTTGGCGTATGATGGGCTCCATCACGAATTGTCCATTTCCCGCCACAAACTAGGCGCAGCGGTAATCTCGGGCGAGGGAATGACAGGCATAGGGTGCGCGTAAAAGAGTAAGATGGGTCGTTTTTCGGTGAGTGTGAAAGAGACGGACTTGAGGTGTGGCGCAATTGCCGCCGCTTCGCTTGTTTCGCCTGTTTTACAGGGTGTTTCAGCCGGAAAGCGCCGTTCGATCGCAGACTTCTCAAGCCTTTCATCTTCCTCACGTTCGACGGTGTTGCCTAGATCCGGACCGGCTTTCGGTAACGACGTCTCGCGTTTTGTCACAATTGGTGACTACGACATTTCTGAAGGCGAAATGCCGCTCCGCGGGCTCGCTGTAATGAGGTTGAAGGCATCGCCGTCAGTTCGCGCCGGGAAGCGGGCGGATGCGGTCGGTGCGAAGGGAATGAAGGCTCTCTTTGGGGAGCAGATGGCTGGATGCGACGCGGGCAAGCGGGTCTTGGAACCCACCGCGGGATCGCTCGCCGAAGGGACTTTATCTGCGGGCCGAACGGGCGGGATGTTCGAGATGGCGCGTATGGGTGGAAACGAAAGAAATCGAGTGAAATGCTGACGTTCGAGTTCAGACCTTTCAGATTGATGCTTATGGGGCTCTCCGTCGCCTGCTGCGCGGCGATGAGTTGTCCGGCAAGCGCGTTCGACATCAAGTCGGGCGTCAACAAGGAATCCGGTCCTTTCGATCTCTTCAAGTTCGGTTTCAAGGCCTATAAGAACGGCCAGAAGGAAGAGGCTGTCGAAGCCTACAAATACGCCGCCGAAAAGGGCCACACCGGATCGCGCTGGGCGCTGGCCAACATGTATGCCGATGGCGACGGCGTCGCGCAGGACGATTTCGAGGCCTTCAAGATCTATAGCGAGATCGCTCAGCAGGGCGTCGAGCCCGGCTCCGAGGATACCGGCTTCTTCGTCAACGCACTGCTGTCGCTCGCCGGCTATTACAAGCACGGCATTCCGGGCAGCCCCGTGAAGACCGATCTCACCCAGGCGCGCCAGATCTATTTCCAGGTCGCCTCCACCTTCGGCGTTCCCGAAGCGCAGTTCCAGCTGGCGCAGATGATGCTTGCCGGCGATGGCGGCGCCACCAGCACGCAGCAGGCCAAGAAGTGGCTGAACCAGGCCCGCAAGGCCGGTCACCCGGGCGCCATGTCCGTCTTCGGCAATATCCTGTTCCAGGAAGGCCAGTCGGCCAACGGTCTGGCGCTGATGACGGCGGCACTCGATCGCTGCAAGCCCAAGGATTGCAACTGGATGGAATCGCTGCAGGAGCAGGCCTTCTCGGTTGCCAGCGAAAGCGACCGCCGCAACGCCATCGCTCTCTCGCACAAGATCGCCAGCAGCAACACCGACTGAGCGATGTAAGACCGGATCGCCGAGATCCGGCCTCGATTGGTGCCGCCTAGCCCTTAGGCCGCGAAATCGAAATAGGCGACCACAGGCACGTGGTCGGAAGGCTTCTCCCAGGCACGCACATGTTTTTCGATGGCCGTCGAGGTCATCCGGTCGGCGGCTTCCGGCGACAGCATCAGGTGATCGATGCGAATGCCGTTGTTCTTCGGCCATGCGCCGGCCTGATAATCCCAGAACGTATACGCCGGCACCGCGTCCGTCGTCGCGCGTACCGCATCCGTCAGCCCCAGGCTCTCGAGCCTGCGAAACGCCTCCCGCGTCTGCGGCAGGAACAGAGCGTCGTGTTCCCACACCTTGGGGTCGAAGCAATCATGCGGCTCGGGGATGACGTTGTAGTCGCCGGCAAGGATGAGGATTTCCTCGTAAGCCAGCCGCTCGGCCGCGAATGTGCGCAGCCGCTCCATCCAGGCGAGCTTGTAGCCGTATTTCTCGGTATCGACGGGATTGCCGTTCGGCAGATAGAGGCAGCAGACGCGGGCAACGCGGTTGCCGGGAATTGAGAACACGGCTTCCAGAAAACGTGCCTGTTCGTCCAGCGGATCGCCCGGCAGTCCGCGCGTCACTTCGTCCGGCTTGGTCTTGGAAAGAATGGCGACGCCGTTGAAGCCCTTCTGCCCATGCGTCTCCACATGATAGCCCAGAGCCTCGATCTCCAGCCGCGGAAATCCCTCGTCGACCGTCTTGATCTCCTGCAGGCAGGCGATATCGGGGTTCGAATCTTTCAGCCACTGCGTGAGATTGTCGATACGCGCCTTGACGCCGTTGATGTTCCAGGTCGCGATCTTCACTCTTTTGTCCCGTTCCGCTTTGACGTCTTCTTCTAGCGTGGTCTTGAGACAAGCGACAAGACGTTAAACCGGCCGGAAGGCAATCTTCGGCCGGTTCGGTGTGGATAGCGGGAGAGGGTGGTCAGATCGAGAAGCTGGTGCCGCAGCCGCAGCTGGCAACCGCGTTCGGGTTCTTGATCTGGAAGGACTGGCCGAGCAGGTTATCGACGAAATCGATCTCAGAGCCCGCCATGTAGATCAGCGACATGCTGTCGATCAGCACCTTCGCGTCGTGCTTTTCGACGACCACGTCGTCGTCCTGGATGCCGTCGGTCAGGTCGAACTTGTAGGAAAAACCCGAACAGCCGCCGCCTTCGACGGAAACGCGCAGCGCGCTCTTGCCGGGGTCGCTGCCGACAATAGTGGCGATTCGCTTCGCAGCCGCGTCGGAAAGGGTTACACTTGCTTCGGTCATGCCTGCTCCTGCCGGGGTCAAGATCCGGAGAGAATAGTGGTCCAGCCATCAATATAAACGGCTGTTTTTCAATGCTATCGCGCCTTATATCATGAAAGCGCGGCCCGCGGCAAAGTGGTCGATACGTCGTCTCTTTGCCGTTTATGCTCTCTATAGGTATGAAGAGCATATGGCGGCGTCAATGGGCGTGAACCTGGACATGGCGAGTGACGGTGAAGAATGACGATCGACAGACGTGCATTAGGCTTCGGTAACAGCGACAGGGCAATCTACGCGGCTGACCCGTGGACGACGCGTGGGCGGCTTTATCCCGAGAATTCCAGCCCCACGCGCTCGGACTTCCAGCGCGACCGCGACCGCATCGTCCACACGACCGCCTTCCGGCGCCTCAAGCACAAGACCCAGGTCTTCATCGCCCAGGATGGGGATCACTATCGCACGCGCCTCACGCACACGATCGAGGTGGCCCAGATCGCCCGCGCGCTCGCAAGGGCGCTGAAGCTCGATGAGGATCTGGCCGAAGGCGTCGCCCTCGTGCACGATTTCGGCCACACGCCCTTCGGCCACACCGGCGAGGACGCGCTGCACGAGGTGCTGCTGCCCTATGGCGGCTTCGACCACAATGCCCAGTCGCTGCGCATCGTCACCAAGCTCGAACGCCGCTACGCCGATTTCGACGGCATCAACCTGACGTGGGAGAGCCTGGAAGGCCTGGTTAAGCACAACGGTCCGCTGCTCACCAAGGATGGTACCGGCACGCGCGGCCCCGTGCCGCAGCCGATCCTCGATTACTGCGAGATCCACGATCTCCAGCTCGACACCTACGCCAGCCTCGAGGCGCAGGTAGCCGCGATCGCCGACGATATTGCCTACAACACCCACGATATCGATGACGGCCTGCGCTCGGGCTATCTCACCTTCGACATGCTCGAGGATATTCCGTTCCTGGCTGGACTGATGGCCGAGGTGAGGGAGCGCTACCCCACGCTGGAGCCGAGCCGCTTCACCCACGAAATCATGCGCCGCCAGATCACCCGCATGGTCGAGGACGTGATTTCCGTCGCCCAGGAGCGTCTGGCTGAAATCCGCCCCGAGAGCGCCGACGACGTCAGGCACGCCAGCCGCGTGATCGCGACGTTTTCCGAGGGCATGGCCGAGACCGACAGGCAGATCAAGGCGATGCTCTTCAAGCGCATCTACCGCCATCCCGACATCATGCGCATCCGGTCAGGCGCAGCCCAGATCGTCACCGACCTGTTTTCGGCCTACATGGCCAACCCGAAGGAGATGCAGAGCCACTATTGGGTGGATCACATCGCGGGGCTGGCAGAGGCGCCGAAGGCGCGCCATGTTGGCGATTATCTCGCCGGCATGACCGATACCTACGCCATCAGCGCCCACAGGCGATTGTTTGACCAGACTCCCGATTTGCGCTAGGCAGCGGTCGCTCGGCAAAGGCCGGGCGGATGCCGTGTGGCACAGCCTATGCATGGAAGAGTGCGATGAACCTTTTTACCGATTTCGAAGCCAGGATTAAAACCGCCCTTGAACAGATCGAACTGGTCAAGGAAAAGCGATCCGAGCTGGATTTCGGACGCATTGCCGTCGAGCCGCCGCGTGACGCGAGCCACGGCGATGTCGCGACCAATGCGGCGATGGTGCTTGCCAAGCCGCTCGGCACCAATCCGCGCGCGCTGGCCGAAATCATCACCGAAAAGTTGAAGGAAGATCCAGACGTCGCCGAAGTATCCGTCGCGGGCCCTGGTTTCATCAACATCAGGATCGCCGTCGGCTACTGGCAGCGCCTGCTGGCCTCGATGATCACTGCTGGCACCGATTACGGTCGCTCGACGATGGGTGAGGGCCGCAAGGTCAACGTCGAATATGTTTCGGCCAACCCGACCGGCCCGATGCATGTCGGCCATTGCCGTGGCGCTGTCGTCGGCGACGCGCTGGCCAATCTCTTGTCCTTCGCCGGCTTCGACGTCACCAAGGAATACTACATCAACGACGCCGGTTCGCAGATCGACGTCTTGGCGCGCTCCGTCTTCCTGCGTTACCGCGAGGCGCTCGGCGAAAAGATCGGCGAGATCCCGGCTGGCCTCTATCCGGGCGATTATCTCGTGCCCGTCGGCGAAGCGTTGGCGCGTGACTATGGCGTCAAGCTGCACAACATGCCCGAGGATCAGTGGATGCCGCTGGTCAAGGATCGCACCATTGACGCGATGATGGTTATGATCCGCGAGGATTTGGAGGCGCTGAACGTCCATCACGACGTGTTCTTCTCCGAGCGCACGCTGCACGCCAATGGCGCTGCCGCTATCCGCACGGCCATCAACGACCTGACCTTCAAGGGCCACGTCTACAAGGGCACGCTGCCGCCGCCGAAGGGCCAGCTACCGGAAGATTGGGAAGATCGCGAACAGACGCTGTTCCGCTCGACCGAGGTCGGCGACGACATGGACCGCCCGCTGATCAAGTCCGACGGCTCCTACACTTACTTCGCCGCCGACGTCGCTTACTTCAAGAACAAGTTCGATCGCGGCTTCAGCGAGATGATCTATGTGCTCGGCGCCGACCATGGCGGCTACGTCAAGCGCCTGGAAGCGGTCGCGCGCGGCGTGTCGGAAGGCAAGGCCAAGCTTACCGTTCTGCTGTGCCAGCTGGTCAAGCTGTTCCGCGATGGCGAGCCGGTGAAGATGTCGAAGCGCTCGGGCGACTTCGTGACGCTGCGCGATGTGGTCGAGGAAGTCGGCCGCGATTCGGTGCGGTTCATGATGCTGTATAGAAAGAGCTCGGAGCCGTTGGACTTCGATTTCGCCAAAGTAACGGAGCAGTCGAAAGACAATCCGGTCTTTTACGTACAGTACGCGCACGCCCGTTGCATGTCTGTATTCAGGCAGGCGAAGGAGGCGTTTCCGGATCTCGACGTGTCGCCTGAGATCCTCGCGAACGCCGTGTCCGGAATCTCGGATCCTGCGGAATTACAATTGGTTGCGAAGGTTGCCGAGTTCCCTCGGTTGCTCGAGGCAGCGGCTCAATCGCAAGAGCCGCATCGTGTCGTATTCTACCTCTATGATCTTGCCAGTTCTTTCCATGCTCATTGGAATAAGGGCAAGGATCAGGTAGACTTACGATTTATTAACGATAAGAGCCGAGAGTCTAGTATTACCAGACTAGGGCTGGTGTACGCCGTTGCGTCCGTTTTGAAGTCGGGTCTTGCCATCGCAGGAACGGCTGCGCCGGAAGAGATGCGGTAGCGTCACCATTTACCCACAATGCGCTGGCACGAAACCTTTGCATTTGCGAGTGGATGAGTATGGCAGATAAACAGCGGGCGTATGACACGCGTAACGATGCGAACCTCTTTGCTGACGATGATCCCCTTGCGGAGCTTGCACGTATCGTCGGTTTTGAGCCCCGTGTAGCGGCAAACACCGTCGAAGCGGCGCCAAGGCAGGAGCCTGCCTTCAATCTCGAAGACGAACTGCTGCGCGAGTTCGAGCGTTACGACGCTCCGACCGCGCCTGCAGTCGTCGCTCATCCGATCGAGACGGCTTACGCTCAGCCTGAGCCCGTAGTCTATGCCGAGCCGGAGCCCGTTACCTACGACGAGCCCGAGCCGCACTACGAGCCCGCACAGCACTACGAGCAGGCGCCGCGCTACGAGGCCGAGCCGGTTCATTACGAAGCGCCGGTTGTCTCGGAACGGGTCGAAGACGAGGCCTTGCCTGCCGTCGAGCAGTCGTCTGTCATCGAGCAGCCCGATGCCCGCGCGATCCTCTCGTCCGCCGATTGGGCGGCCAGCGTCTCGCGTCCTGCGGAGCCTGTCTCCGGCGGCGCTCGCGATCTGATCGAGGAGCTCGAGCTTTCGATCAGCGCCGCACCGGCACCGGTTCAGCCTGCCAAGGCCCCGCAGTGGTCAGCCGCAAGCATCCGCCTGCCGATCGCCAATTTCCATACGTCTCGCCGCGAAGAGCCGGCCGCAACGCCTGTTGCCGCCCAGGCACCTGTCGTCGAGCCGGTAGCTGTTGCTCCGCGCTTCGAAGCGCCGGCCGCCGCAAGCTTCCCCGCTGAAATCGACCGTCATGAGCCGTCATTCGTCGTCGAGCAGCCCGTCGCTGAGCCGATCGTCGAACCTGTCGTCGACCACAGCGCCTTCGATCTGGCCGCTGCCGCCAAGGGTGGCGACGTCAAGGCCGATGCCGCGCTGACGGAAGCTGTCACCGAAGTCGACGATATCGCCTTCGATATCGATGACCTCCTGGCCGATGTATCGCAGTACCCGGTTACCGCTCGCGAAGCCGCGCCCGTGGAAGCACAGCCGGTCGCCCCGGTCGTCCACGAGCCGATCCCTGCACCGGCCTATGTGCCCGAGCCGCCTTTGGCCGTCGCTCCCGTAGCGGCAGCGCCCGTAGCGCCTCGCTATGCACCCGAGCCGTTGCCGGTCGCCGCCAAGGCAGCACCTGACGTCGAAGACCCGTTCGCCGGCCATGACTTCGAGCTGGATCTCGAAGGCATCGAGCTTGAACTCGCCGACCTCGATTTCGTCGAGCCCGTCGTGGCCGAGGAGATCGAGCAGCCGAAGCCTCAGCCTGTTGCTGCACCGGTGGCCTACCAGCCGGCAGTCCGCCAGCCGGAGCCTGCCGCGCAGCCGGCACCCACACCGTATCAGCCGTCCGCCCCGGCACCGGCCTACCAGGCGCCCGCTTACCAGGCAGCCGCACCGGTCTACCGTTCGCCGGAGCCCGCAGCGCCGTCCTACCGTGCGCCGGCACCTGCCGTCGACACGACGGAAGAGCTGCCCTTCGATCCGTCGATGATCTCCGATGCGGAGTATCAGATGGAAGCGGTCGAGATGCACGTCCCGACGCTGCCGCCGGTCGAAAAGCACGAACCCGTTCCCGCGATGTCGGATTTCGATTTCGACGTCGATTCGGAAATCGCCAACCTGCTGACGCCAGCCAAGCCCGTCGAAGCACCCGCAAAGCAGGCTCAGGACATCCGTGCCCGCGCCCAGGCTTCTGTCGCCGCCGTGGCTTCCGTTGCACGGCCGCAGCCGGCTCAGCCGCAGGCCCAGAGCTTCGATGAATTCGAGCGCGCGCTGGAGGAAGATTTCCGCCGCAGCGTCAACGAGCCCGTGCAGCAGCGTCGCGAGACGGTGTCGGAAGTTCAGATCCAGTCGGCGAGCGACGCCGAGGATATGAGCCGCGCCCGCTCGATGAAGCGCATGCTGGCGGCAGCCGCTGCCATCGTCATCTTCGGCGGCGTCGCTTATGCTGGCTATTCCTTCCTGGCGCGCGACGGCGGCCTCGGTATCGCCACCGGCGAACCGCGTGTCATCGTGGCCGACAAGGACCCGGTCAAGGTCGTTCCGGAAAACCCGGGTGGCAAGACCGTTCCGAACCAGGACAAGGCTGTTTACGACAGCGTTGGTGGCGCCGCCACCGAAGCCCCGAAGCAGAAGTCGCTGGTGTCAAGCGACGAGCAACCGGTTGACGTCGTTCAGCGCACGCTGACGCCGGAAACGCTGCCTGAAGACAACGACGCGCCGATGCCATCCATGGCGACGCCCGTCGGCGACACCGAGGATCCGCGCCTGCTGCCGAACGACAGCGCGACCGATACGGCCGCTGCCGCTCCGTCGGATGCCGATCGTTCGCCGTCGGTCTCGGCCCGCAAGGTCCGCACCATGATCGTCAAGCCGGACGGCACGCTGGTCGCCCGCGACGAGCCGGCGCCGGAGCCTGCTGCATCCTCGCTGCCGAAGCCCACCTCGGTGCAGACGCAGAAGATCGCCGCAGGTGGTGCATCGGCTTCGGCTCCGACGATCGAACAGCTGGCCTCCGCCGACATTCGCTCGACGCCGGTCGAAGGTGCTACGCCGACCGCAAAGCAGACCTCCGAGAACGTGCTTGCCAAGGCCGCGGCGGCAACGCCTGACAGCGTCAACCCGCCGGTCCGTGCCGTAACTAGCACCAAGACCGACACCGCGCCGACCCCGGCATCGCGTCCGGGCGCTTCGGCTCTCGCACCGGCAACGGCCGCACCGGCACCAGCCGCCCAGGCACCGAAGGAAGTCGCGGCGGTTCCGCCGGCAGCGGCACAGGCACAGCCGACGACAGCGGCTCCTGGCAGCTACGGCGTCCAGATCGCATCGCTGCCGTCTGAAGCCGAAGCCAAGAAGTCCTATGCAAGCCTGTCGAAGAAGTTCGGCGGCGTACTGGCTGGCATGCCTTACGAAATCCGCAAGGCCGACATCGCAGGCAAGGGCACCTATTACCGCCTGCGCATCACCGCCGGCTCCAAGGACGAAGCAGCCGCGATCTGCGAAAAGTATCGCGCAGCCGGCGGCTCCTGCCTGATTTCGAAGTAAGTCTCGAAAACGGAATGATCGAAGAGCGGCGGGGCCTACCCGCCGCTCTTTTCGTTTGTGGAGCTCCCTTTGTGCCCTTCTTTTTTGTGAATGGCAGTTGACGCTGCTCGCATTTCGCGAGGGCGTCTCTATGATTCGGGTATGACCGAATCAAAAGCGATGATCCTTGGCTGTAGCGGCCTTTCCCTGACGCCCGAAGAGAAGGCCTTCTACGCGGGCGAGCGCCCCTGGGGCTTCATCCTGTTCGGCCGCAATATTTCCGAACCGCAGCAGATCTCTGACCTCGTGGCCGAGATGCGCGAAAGCGTCGGCTGGCACGCACCGGTGCTGATCGATCAGGAGGGCGGCCGCGTCCAGCGCATCCGCCCGCCGATCCTGCCGCATTATCCCTCCGGCCAGCAACTGGGCGACCTTTATCGAGAGAATCCTGAAAAGGGCAAGCGCGCAGCCTGGCTGATGTCGCGCCTGCACGCCTTCGATCTCTCGAAGTTCGGCATCAACGTCGATTGTCTGCCCGTCCTGGATGTCCCGGTCGAAGGCAGCAGCAACGTCATCGGCAACCGTGCCTACGGCATGGACCCGAAGACCGTAACCGACATGGGCATCGCCGCCTCCGAGGGCCTGAAGGCCGGCGGCGTTCTCTCGGTGATGAAACACATGCCCGGCCACGGCCGCGGCTTTGCCGATTCCCACCATGAGCTTCCAGTCGTCCGCGTCTCGCGCGAAGAACTCGAAGCCCATGACTTCCCGCCATTCATCGCCATGAAGGACGAATTGATGGCGATGACCTGCCATCTCGTCTTCACCGCGATCGACTCGGATAATCCGGCCACCACCTCGCGCAAGGTCATCGACGGGATCATCCGCGAACACATCGGCTTCAAAGGCCTGTTGCTCTCCGATGATAGTTCGATGAACGCACTGAGCGGCACGCTTGGCGAGCGGGCGGCGAATATCATTGCGGGCGGCTGCGATATCGTGCTGCATTGCAATGGCCATATGGATGAGATGCTGGAGGTCGTGGCCAACGTGCCGCTGCTCCAGGGTGCGGCACTCGAACGTGCCAAGCGCGTGGAGCAGGGGTTCCCGACGGCCGATGGCGCCGACGAGGCTGCGATCCGCGCCGAATTCGATGCGATGTTTGCGACGGTCTGATCGCGAAAGGAACGAGACGACGTGACAACGACGACAAAGGCTCAGGAGCGCCCGCAGACATCGGCAACGCCGATGGACAAGCTGTGGCAGGACGGCAGCGCCGACCGCGCCTCGACCGATCCGGCGCTGTTGATCGACGTCGCCGGCTTCGAAGGCCCGCTCGACCTGTTGCTGCATCTCGCCCGCACACAGAAGGTCGATCTATCCCGCATTTCCGTGTTGGCGCTCGCCGAGCAATATCTGCTGTTCATCGATAGCGCCCGCCGCATCCGCATCGAGCTCGCGGCGGACTATCTGGTCATGGCGGCATGGCTCGCTTACCTGAAGTCGCGCCTGCTCATTCCGCAGCAGGTGAAGGATGACGGCCCCTCGGGCGAGGAGATGGCAGCGTCGCTGGCGTTTCGCCTGAAGCGCCTGGAAGCGATGCGCGAGGCGGCCGGCGGTCTTGTGAACCGCAATCGCCTCGGCCGCGACGTGCTCGCCCGTGGCGCGCCCGAGCATATCCCCGATCGCCACCAATCCGCCTACGACGCCAGCCTCTACGATCTTTTGACCGCCTATGCCTCGCTGCGCCAGCGTCAGGCGGTGACCCAGGTCACGATCGCGCGCCGTACCGTCTGGTCGCTCACCGAAGCGCGTGAATTGCTGACCCGCCTGATCGGTGAGATCGGCGACTGGACGGCGCTCGAACAGCATATCCTGACCTACATGGTCTCGCCCGAAGATCGGGTGACAGCAATCGCCAGCGCCTTTGCCGCGTCGCTCGAGCTCGCGCGTGAAGGCAAGATCGAAATCCGCCAGGAAGGTGTCTTCGAGCCGATCTACATGCGGCGCGGGCCAAATCATGCGACACTGCAGGTCGTCGAACAGGAGCTGCCGGCTTGAGCGATCTGGAAGACATCGATCTGGAAAATGGCGACGCCGAGCGCGACAACGACCGCACCGGCGATGACACCGTCCATGACGAGAGCGAGGCCGCGCGCATCGCCGAGGCATTGGTCTTCGCCTCCGCCCAGCCCGTCTCGGAAGCTTTCATCAGCGATCGCCTGCCGAAAGCATTCGACGTGCGCGCCATCATGCTGCGGCTGCAGCAGGAATACGCCCATCGCGGCGTCAATCTGGTGAGGGTCGACGATGCCTGGGCGTTCCGCACCGCCGCAGACCTCTCCTTCGTCATCCGCCGCGATGAAAACGAGGTCCGCAAGCTCTCGCGCGCCGCACTCGAGGTTCTCGCCATCATCGCCTATCACCAGCCGGTGACGCGCGCCGAGATCGAGGATATCCGAGGCGTGCAGACCTCGCGCGGCACGCTGGATGTGCTGATGGAAGCCGGTTGGGTGCGTTTTCGCGGCCGCCGCCGCACGCCGGGGCGTCCGGTGACGCTCGGCACCACCCGCGACTTCCTCGATCACTTCGGGCTCGAGGAACTGCGCGACCTGCCTGGTATTGAAGAGCTGAAGGGGGCAGGGCTGCTCTCGGGCCGGATCCCGGCCAATTTCAACATTCCGTCGCCGTCGATGAACGACGAGCTGACCGAAGACGAAGACCCCATCACGCAGATGGATCTCGAGGAACTGGGCCTTCTTGCGCCCGGCGGCGCGTCCGAGGAATAGCCGGCTCCGTGTCTTTGTTTCGCCACTGGAAGCGAAAACAATTGTCTTCACGACTTTTCGACCGGGGACTATCTTGTCACGATGGTCGATACCGTGACATTAAGCGTCTATCTACGGGGAATTAGATGTTGGATTTGATGTCGGGTATTCTTACATCAATAGAGCATCACAACAGGAGTTAGCGTAATGGGTTCTTTTAGCATGTGGCACTGGCTGATCGTTCTGGTCATCGTGCTGTTGCTCTTCGGTCGCGGCAAGATTCCGGAACTGATGGGTGATGTTGCCAAGGGCATCAAGAGCTTCAAGAAGGGCATGAACGACGAGGACGCGCCCGAAGCTTCGAGCACGACTACCGCAGGCAAGACCGTCGATCACAAGGCCGACGAAACGAAGTAACCACGTCCGGGCAGCGCCGCCCCCGCGTTTCCCGTTCAGGAGCCTTGAATGTTCGATATTGGCTGGACCGAGCTGCTTGTCATCGCGGTCGTATTGATTGTCGTGGTGGGTCCCAAGGATCTGCCTCCGATGCTTCGTGCTTTCGGCAAGATGACGCAGCGCGCCCGCAAGGTCGCCGGCGAATTCCGTGCCCAGTTCGACGAGGCGCTGCGCGAAGCTGATATGGACGACGTGCGCCAGACGCTGAGCGACGCGCAGAAGCTCAATCCCGTCAACACACTGCGCGAGGCAATGAACCCGCTTCGCCAGATGGGCAACGAGATCAAGGCCGATCTCCAGCGGTCGACATCGGTCGATAGCAAGACGGAAGCGCCGCTTGGTCTTATGCCGGCGCCGGAAGTCGCACCGACCGAGACGCCTGCGGTCATGCCGGCTCCGACGCCGGTGCCATCAGCATCGGCCGCCGTGCCCGAGGCTGCCGCGGCAAAGCCCGCTCGCAAGCCCCGCGCCAAGGCCGCCGACAAGGCGGACGCTGTAGCCGCCGTCGCGGTGACACCGGCCGAAAAGCCGAAGCGTGCCGCTGCAAAGGCTTCTCCAGCAAGCGCTGCGCCAGCCAAGGCTGCTCCCGCAAAGAAGACGGCCGCCGCCAAGCCGGCAGCTGTCGCCACGGCCGCGCCGAAGAAGCCGGCGGCGAAGAAAAAGAAAGATGAAGCATGAGCGGTGATATCGAAGACAAGCCGCAGCCGTTGATCGAGCATTTGATGGAGCTGCGCACGCGGCTCATGTGGTCGATCGGCGCCTTCTTCGCTGCCTTCATCGTCTGCTTCATTTTCGCCAAGCACCTCTTCAATGCGCTGGTCTTCCCCTATAAATGGGCGGTCCAGTGGGCGCATCTCGATGTCTCCAAGGCGCAGCTGATCTACACCGCGCCGCAGGAGTTCTTCTTCACGCAGGTGAAGGTGGCTATGTTCGGCGGTCTCGTGATCGCCTTTCCGATCATCGCCGCGCAGATCTACAAGTTCGTGGCCCCTGGCCTCTACAAGAACGAGCGTTCGGCCTTCCTGCCCTTCCTGATCGCCTCTCCGATCCTGTTCCTGATGGGCGCGGCACTCGTCTATTTCTTCTTCACGCCGATGGTCATGTGGTTCTTCCTGACCATGCAGCAGGCGCCGGGCGAGGGCGATGTCGCCATCTCGCTCCTGCCGAAGGTCTCTGAATATCTCAGCCTCATCATGACGCTGGTCTTCTCCTTCGGCCTTGTGTTCCAGCTTCCCGTCATCACCACGCTGCTCGCTCGTGTCGGCCTGCTGACATCCGACTGGCTGCGTGAAAAGCGCAAGTTCGCGATCGTCATGGCCTTCATCGTCGCAGCGGTGCTGACCCCGCCCGATCCGATGTCCCAGATCGGCCTTGCGCTGCCGACCATCATTCTCTACGAGATTGCCATCTACGCGGCGCGACTCGTGGAACGCCAGCGTGCTCGCGATGCGGCCACCGAGGCTGAAGGGTCCCAGGACGTTGCCAAGACGGACAACGTCTAGCGTCACCGCAATTCCTCGATGAGCGCTTTCCAATATCCGGTCGAGGCCCGGTCAGGCTTTGGCCGGGTCATCCTTTTTGTAACGACCTGGAACGACGATGCTCGATATCAAATGGATCCGTGAGAATCCCGAAGCCCTCGACGCGGCACTTGCCAAGCGTGGTGCCGAGCCCCTGTCCGAAAGCCTGATTGCGCTCGACGAAAAGCGCCGCACGGCCGTTCAGAAGGTCCAGGACATGCTGTCCCGCCGCAACGCCGCCTCCAAGGAGATCGGTGCTGCCATGGCGCAGAAGAACACCGAGCTGGCCGAGAAGCTGAAGGCCGAGGTCGCCGACCTCAAGGTCCTGCTGCCGGCCGCCGAGGAAGACGATCGCGCCTTCTCCGAAGAACTGAACGACGCCCTTTCGCGCATCCCCAACGTTCCCCATGACGACGTCCCCGTCGGCAAGGACGAGGCCGACAACGTCGTCACCCGCGTGACCGGCGAGAAGCCGCGTTGGAACCATACGCCGAAGGAACACTACGAAATCGGCGAAGCCCTCGGCTACATGGATTTTGAAACCGCCGCCAAGCTCTCCGGCTCGCGCTTCACCGTCTTGACCGGCCCGCTGGCAAGGCTGGAGCGGGCGCTCGGCCAGTTCATGATCGACCTGCACACCAGCGAGCACGGCTACACGGAAGTGAGCTCGCCGCTGATGGTGCGCGACGAAGCGGTCTTCGGCGTGGGACAGCTGCCGAAATTCGCTGAGGACATGTTTCGCACGACGGATGGCCGCTGGCTGATCCCGACGGCAGAAGTCACGCTGACCAACCTCGTGCGCGAAGAGATCCTCGAGCATGACAAGCTGCCGCTGCGCTTCACCGCGCTGACCCCGTCCTTCCGCTCGGAAGCAGGCTCGGCCGGCCGCGACACCCGCGGCATGCTGCGCCAGCACCAGTTCTGGAAGTGCGAGCTGGTCTCGATCACCGACGCCGAGAGCTCGATCGCCGAGCATGAGCGCATGACGGCCTGCGCAGAGGAAGTGCTGAAGCGCCTCGGCCTGCATTTCCGCACGCTGACGCTCTGCACCGGCGACATGGGCTTCGGCTCGCGCAAGACCTACGATCTCGAGGTCTGGCTGCCCGGCCAGAACACCTATCGCGAAATCTCGTCCTGCTCGGTCTGCGGCGATTTCCAGGCGCGGCGCATGAACACGCGCTATCGAGGCAAGGAAGACAAGACCAACCGCTTCGTTCACACGCTGAACGGCTCCGGCACCGCCGTCGGCCGCTGCCTGATCGCGGTTCTGGAAAACTATCTCAACGAGGATGGTTCGGTGACCATCCCCGACGTGCTGGTGCCCTACATGGGCGGCCTGACGAAGATCGAAAAGGCGGCTTGAGACCATGCGCATTCTGCTTACCAACGACGACGGCATTCACGCGGAAGGCCTTGCGGCGCTGGAGCGGATTGCGCGCACACTCTCAGACGACGTCTGGATCGTCGCGCCCGAGACCGATCAGAGCGGTCTCGCCCATTCGCTGAGCCTGTCGGAGCCGCTGCGCCTGCGCAAGATCTCCGACAAGCATTTCGCGTTGCGCGGCACGCCGACCGATTGCGTCATCATGGGCATCAAGCAGGTGATGGAGATCAAGCCCGATCTCGTGCTGTCAGGCGTCAACGCCGGTTCGAACGTCGCTGACGACGTCACCTATTCGGGCACCATTGCCGGCGCCATCGAAGGCACCATGCAGGGCGTGCGCTCCTTTGCGTTGAGCCAGGCTTACATTCGCGAAGGCGACCAGCGCATCCTGCCCTGGGAAGTCTGCGAGACGCATGCGCCAGCGCTGCTCAATAAGCTGATGTCGGTCGATCTCCCCGAGGGCACCTTCCTCAATCTCAATTTCCCGAACTGCGCGCCTGACGAAGTCGAGGGGACGGAAGTGACTGCGCAGGGCAAGCTCGCCTTCAATCTGGAGGTCGATGCCCGCGCCGATGGTCGCGGCTTTCCCTACTACTGGCTGAAGTTCGGCGAGCGTGCTGGCGCCTTCGTTGACGGCACCGATGTCAACGCGCTCAAGAATAGCAAGATTTCGGTAACACCTTTGAAACTGGATCTGACCGATTATTCCGTACAGGACCGCGTGGCGCGGGCGCTTTCGGGTACGGAGTAAATCGCATTGGCGGCACGTCTGGTGGAGAAGGAAGAGTTTGCGGCACTCGTTTTGAGGCTGCGGGCCGAAGGCGTGTCCGATCTTGATCTGCTGACGGCGGTCGAGCAGGCGCCGCGCTCGCTCTTCGTGCCGCCGCAGTTTACCGAGCAGGCCTATTCCAGCCGCACCATCCCCATCGAGTGCGGCTCCTTCCTCGAAGGCGTCGATTTCGCCGTCCGCGTCCTGCATCACCTGAGAGTGAAGCCCGGCCAGCGTGTGCTGGAAGTGGGCACCGGCAGCGGCTTCATGACGGCTGTGATTGCCCGCATGGCCGAGCGCGTGCTCACCATCGACCGCTACAAGACGCTGACCTCGAACGCCCAGAAGCGTTTCGAGACGCTCGGCATTCGCAACATCATCGTTCGCCAGGCCGATGGCAGTGCCGGCCTGCAGGGCGAGGGCACCTTCGACCGTATCCTGGTCACCGCCGCCTTCGAGAGCATGCCGCGCTTCTATGCCGACCAGCTGGTTTCCGGCGGTTCGATGATCGCGCCGTTGATCATCTCCGAGACCGAATGTCGTCTCGTGCGCCTGACGAAGACTGGCAGCCGCTTCGAGCGCGAGGAGCTATTCAACTCCCCGTACCTGCCGATTGTTCCGCGCGTCGCCTCGCAACTCTGATCGCGTCGTCGCTATGGTTAGCGATTTGTCAAAAAACGCAAGCCGATGCTTCCGCCTTAACCGGTTGGTAATGCTAACGCGCTTTAATCATACCCACAAATGGTTGCGTTATTCAGTGGGTCGAGTGTCATGCGTTTCAGCGTTTCGCCTAAGTTCGGGAAGTCTGCCGGTAATGCCCTGATCGTGGCTCTCCTGGCGAGTGCTGCATCAGGTTGCAGTTCCGATGTGACACGTTTCGGCGGTCTGTTTTCTTCGTCCGGTCAGGACCAGATGACGACAAATTCCATTCCTCGGCGGAGCATGAGCGGCCTTCAGGCTGATCCGGTGCCGCAGGCGGACATGCAGGGCGGCGCGATGCAGCCCAACTATGCCAACAACAATCAGGCGATGAACCAGTCCTATCCGAGCCAGCAGTCGACCTACGGCTCGAGTGCTCGCATGGCATCGGCTCCGGTTTCCGTCCAGCGCTCCGAGCTTGCCGCTCCCGGCGCCGTGTCGCAGGCCCCCGTATCTGCTGCTCGCGAAAAGCAGGTCGCTCTCGCTCAGCCGTTCCCGGCCGCCAACGCGCCGCAGCATTCCAGCCAAGTCATCGTTCCGCCGAAGCGCAACGCCGACAACATCGTCACGGGCTCGACCCCGAAGGTCTCCGGCTGGTCCTCGACCAACGCTCCCTCGGTCACCATGCGTCCCGGCGAAAGCGTCGCGATCCTCGCCAACCGCTACGGCGTTCCGGAAAAGGAAATCCTGCGCGCCAATGGCCTGAAGAGTGCAGCTGCCGCAAGGCCCGGCCAGACCATCCTGATCCCGACCTTCAACGGCGGCAACGCCGCCAAGGCCGCCGCGCAGTCGAACGACCTTGCGAAGGGTGGTCAGGCGCCGCAGCCGGCTCGTGGCCAGGAACAGAACCTCGCGGTCATCCCGAACGGCTCCAACGCCTCGCGTGACAAGTCGATGGCAAGCGCCGACCAGTCTGGCAAGGCGCCCGTCGGCGCCGGCCCGAAGGGCGTGGGCGGCACCTACGTCGTCAAGTCGGGTGACTCGCTTGCCAAGATCGCCAAGGCGACCGGCAACAGCATCGACGACATCAAGGCCGCCAACAACCTCACGGCCGGCTCGATCCGCATCGGCCAGGAACTGAACATCCCGAACGGCAGCGGCTCCGCCGACACCATGAAGACGGCGTCGATCCAGCCGAAGGCCGAGCCCAAGCCCGCTGCACAGCCGGCATCCGCGCCGGAAACGGCTGCAACCCAGCCCGCCACCTACAAGGCGCCGGTCGCCACCGAAAGCGTCAGCGACGCCGCCAAGAAGGAAGTGGCATCGGCAGCACCTGAAGCAACCGGCATCGGCAAGTATCGCTGGCCGGTCCGTGGCGCCGTGATCGCCGCCTATGGCGCCAACGTCAACGGCAGCCGCAATGACGGTATCGACATCTCGGTTCCGCAGGGCACGGCCATCAAGGCCGCTGAAAACGGCGTCGTCATCTACGCCGGCAACGGCCTCAAGGAGCTCGGCAACACGGTTCTCGTTCGCCACGACGACGGCACCGTCACCGTCTACGGCAATGCCGACACGCTGAGCGTGACGCGCGGCCAGAAGATCCAGCGCGGCCAGACGGTCGCGGTGTCAGGCATGAGCGGCAACGTCAAGCAGCCGCAGGTTCACTTCGAAGTCCGCAAGGACGCGACGCCGGTGAACCCGATGACTTTCCTCGAGTAGGTTGGGCCTCGAGTAGGTTAGGCCTCGAGTAGGTCAAGAGTTTCCTCGAATAGGTATTGTGTATCGAGGACAATGCAAAAGCCCGGCGGACGCCGGGCTTTTGTCGTTTCAGGTGACGGTGAAAGCTGCCATCAGGCTCTGTCGAGCGCGATCCGCTTCCGGCCCGCCAGATCCTGGATATACTGCCAGGCGACGCGGCCCGAGCGCGCGCCGCGTGTCGTTGCCCATTCCAGCGCTTCCGCATGCAGCGTCTCGCGGTCGAGCGGCAGCTTGAAGTGGGCGGCATAGCCGTCGATCATCGTCAGATAGTCGTCCTGGCTGCACTTGTGGAAGCCGAGCCACAGCCCGAAACGGTCTGACAGCGACACCTTCTCCTCGACAGCCTCCGACGGGTTGATCGCCGTCGACTGCTCGTTCTCCATCATGTGGCGCGGAAGGAGGTGGCGACGGTTGGAGGTCGCATAGAACAGCACATTGTCCGGCCGTCCCTCGACACCGCCGTCGAGCGCCGCCTTCAACGACTTGTAGGCCGTGTCGTCATGGTCGAAGGAGAGGTCGTCACAGAAGACGATGACCCGGTGCGGCGTATCCTTCAACAGGTCGAGCAGCGCGGGCAGGCTGGCGATATCCTCGCGGTGCACTTCGACCAGCTTCAGCGAAACGCCGCTTTCGCGTCTGACATCTTCGTGAACGGCCTTCACCAGCGACGACTTGCCCATGCCCCGCGCGCCCCACAGAAGCACGTTGTTGGCGGCATAGCCCTCGGCGAAACGCACCGTGTTTTCATGTAGGATGTCGCGCACCCGATCGACGCCGCGGATCAGCGCCAGCGCCACGCGGTTTGGACGCTGGACAGGCTGCAGATGCTGGCGGGCGGGGGCCCAGACGAAGCAATCGGCCGCGTTCCAGTCGTTGATGGCGGGCGGCGGTCCCGCCAGCCGTTCCACGGCATCGGCAAGGCGGCGCAGTTCGCCGAGAATGATGCTGTTGACGTCTTCGGCCATGGCGTTTCCTCCTTGGGGCGTATGCGGCTGTGTGCCAATCGCTTTTCCTAGCCGGGTAGCATGGTGTTTTATAAGCGGAAAGGTTATGAGGCAGCGGAATCGGTACGGTTTTCGGCTGTTTCAGTTGCAATCGCAAAGACCATAATTATAGTCCGGCCACCGAGAAAAAAGGCGACAATCCGCCTCCGGAAAAGTTTGAGGAGATTAGCATGTTCATCACCCCGGCATTCGCCCAGGCCACCGACAGCGCGGCGTCGCCGTTCGGTTCCGGCTTCGAAATGATCATCCTGTTCGTGCCGCTGATGGTCGTCTGGTATTTCCTGCTCATCCGTCCGCAGCGCGCCCAGGCCAAGAAGCGTGACGAAGCCCTGAAGGCGATCCGTCGCGGCGACCAGGTCGTCACGTCAGGCGGTCTCGTCGGCAAGGTCACCAAGGTGATTGACGAAAAAGAAATCGAAGTCGAAATTGCTGATGGCGTGCGCGTTCGCGTCGTCCGCACCGGCGTCACCGAGATCCGCGTCAAGGGCGAGCCCGTAAAGGCAGACGCGGCATAATCATCACGCATATCCCACGAACCGGATCACCCGGATCTGACATAGTCGAGAGAAAATGCTTCATTTTTCCCGCTGGAAGACCCTTCTGATCTGGTTTGTGGTACTGGTGGCCGTGTTGATCGCGGCCCCCAATTTTCTGCCGGTCGGCCAATCCGGCCTGCTGTCTTCCTGGCTGTCCAAGCACCGCGTCGTGCTGGGCTCCGATCTTCGCGGCGGCACGCATGTCGTCTTCGAAGTCGATCGCGCCGATGTCGCGCGCCAGAAGCTGGTCGCCACCGTCGGCGAGATCAGCCGCTCCTTGCGCCAGGCCAATATCCGTTACACCGGGCTTACGGGCAACGACCAGACGGTCACCGTCAAGATCACCGACCCCGCGCAGGTCGACGCCGCCGTCGCCGCACTGAAAAATCTGACCTCGACACAGGGCGTCACGCTCAAGCAGACCAATAGCGGTGACCTCACGATCGAGATCGCGGATGCCGCCATCGACGCCGCCATTTCAGACGCGCAGGCCCAGTCCGTCGATATCGTCAGCCGCCGCATTGCCGGCCTCGGCAATCCGGATTTCGCGATCAAGCCCGAGGGTGCCGATCGTCTTGATGTCCAGGTCTTCGGCGTCATCGATGCCGAGCGCCTGAAGAATATCCTCAACGAGCCCGCCAAGCTCTCCGTGCGCATGCTCGACGAGACCATGTCGGGACAGGACGCGGTCAACGGCCGCTGGCCGGCGAGCTCCGAGGTTCTCTATTCGCTGGATGATCCGCCGGTTCCCTATCTCGTGGACCGCACCGATTTCATCACCAGCGCCAATATCGTCGATGTCCAATCCTTCGCGGATGCGCAGGCCGACACGGTGGCGATCCGCTATGCGCTCGACGCCGAAGGCACCAAGCGCCTGGCGGAGAAGACACAGCAACACGCCGGCGGCCACCTCGCCATCATCTTTGACGACCAGGTCATGGCGTCGCTCCCGATCAGCGCGCCGATCCTTGACGGCAAGGGCGAGATCCCGGTCAGCTACACCGAGGAAGGCGCCAGCGACCTGGCTCTCATGCTGCGCGCAGGCGCTCTTCCGGCGACGTTGACGACAGTCGAGGAGCGCACGGTCAGCCCGGCGCTCGGTGCGGAATCGGCGCGGGCAGGGCTCGTCGCCGGCATCGTCGCGGCCATCCTGGTGATCGGCCTGATGTTCGGCTTCTATCGCGGCCTCGGCCTGATCGCCGCTTTGTCGCTGCTCCTGAACCTCATTCTCATCCTCGCGGTGATGAGCCTTATCGGTGCCACGCTCACCTTGCCGGGGATTGCCGGCATCGTGCTCATCATGGGCATGGCGGTTGATGCCAATGTCCTGATCTATGAGCGCATTCGCGACGAAGCGAAAACCGGCCGGCCCTTCTTCGAGGCGATCGACTACGGTTTCTCCCGTGCGATCATGACGATCCTCGATGCCAACGTCACCATCTTCATTGCCGCCGCCATCCTCTATTTCCTCGGCAACGACGCCGTGCGCGGCTTTGCCGTCACGCTCGCCGCCGGCATCCTGACCACCATCTTCACGGCGGTCACGCTCACCCGCTGGATCGTCGTAACCTGGCTGCATCGCCGTCATCCCCGGCATCTGCCGAAGGATGTCCACACCGGCATCTTCGATCGCGCCAACATCCGCTTCATGGGCATTCGCCGCTACGTCTTCACCGCCTCGGCCGCCCTTTGCGTCGCAGCCATGGTAGGCTTCGCCGCGGTCGGAATGCATCTCGGCATCGATTTCGCCGGCGGCTCGATCATCGAGGTCAAGGCCAAGCAGGGCCCTGCAGATATCGAGGATATCCGCGCCCGCCTCGGCGATCTGCCGATCGGCGACATCCTTGCTCGCAGGCTGGCCGATCCCGCCGGCGCGCTGATCCAGCTGGAAGCGCAGGGCGGCGGCGAGAATGCCGAACAGTCGGCGGTCACGCTGGTACGCGACGAACTCGCCAACGACTATGATTTCCGCCGCGTCGAAGTGGTCGGCCCCGCCATATCCGGTGAACTCACCCGCGCCGCCTCGCTCGGCGTGCTGGCGTCGCTCATCGTCATCCTCGTCTATATCTGGATGCGCTTCGAGTGGCAGTTCGCTGTCGGCGCCATCGTCGCCACGCTGCACGACATCATCCTGATCCTTGGGCTCTTCGTGCTCACCGGCATCGAGTTCAACCTGACCAGCGTCGCCGCCCTTTTGACGATCATCGGCTATTCGCTCAACGATACCGTGGTGGTCTACGACCGCATGCGCGAGAACCTCAAACGTTACCGCAAGATGCCGCTGCCGATCCTGATCGACGCGTCGATCAACCAGACGCTGTCGCGCACCGTGCTGACCGCCGCCACCACCATGCTGGCGCTGCTCGCGCTGGCAATCTTCGGCGGCGAGGTCATCCGCTCCTTCGCCTTCATCATGTTGGCTGGCGTTGCCATCGGCACGTTCTCCTCCATCTACATTGCTGCACCGGTGCTGATCGTCTTCAAGCTCCGCCCGGATGCGCTCGATAACGATAACGACAAGAAAGTACCGGAACCGGCCGCCCAGCCCGGCAAGCCGGCAGTGTGAGAATATGGCAAGAGGCATTGAAATACGCGAAGCGCATTTTCCCGGTCGCGCTCCGATCGATACCTACGGGAACGGCGGCTTCCGCTTCGCCGACATGTCGCATCGCGGCTCCATCCTCTGCCTGCCGTCAGGCATCCACGGCTGGAACATGGACGCGACCATGCCGCTGTCGATCGAAAACCTGCAGCGCGTCTTGAACGAGGCATCCGAGATCGAATTCCTGCTGCTCGGCACCGGCGTCGACATGCGCCCGATCCCGGCGGAGCTGAAAGCCGCGCTGAAGGGCGCCGGCATTTCCTCGGACTCGATGAGCACGGGTGCGGCGGTGCGCACCTTCAACATCATGCTGATGGAATCGCGCGCCGTCGCAGCGGCGCTGATCGCGGTCTGACGCATGGCCGATCAATCCTCGACGAACCAGGACATCTGCCTGGCGATGCTGCGCGACAGCGATCGTGATCGCTATCTCGCCTGCCTCCTGTCTCCCGAAGACAAGCGCGGCGCGCTGGCGGCGCTTTACGCCTTCAACGCCGAACTCGCCCGCATCCGCGATCTCGTGCATGAGCCGCTTCCCGGCGAAGTCCGCATGCAATACTGGCGCGATCTTCTGGAGGGAACCGCGCACGGCTCCACCGAGGCCAACCCGGTGGCTGCCGCGCTGCTGGCCGCAATCGAGGCGCATCGCCTGCCGCGCAAGACATTGTCGGATATGATCGACGCCCGCATCTTCGACCTCTACGACGATCCGATGGAATCGCGCGGCGCGCTGGAAGGCTATGCCGGCGAGACGGCCTCGGCGCTGATCCAGCTCGCAAGCCTGATCCTGTCGCCCGAGGAGGCGGCGCGGTCGGCCGAAGCCGCCGGCCATGCCGGTGTCGCCCAGGCGATCGCGGGCTTGCTGCTCTTGATGCCGCTCCATCGCCATCGCGGGCAGATCTATATCCCGCTCGAGATCCTGGCCGCGACCGGGCTTGACCGAGACACCTTTCTCGCTGGCGAAGACAAGGCACGCATCTCGGCCGCCATCGAGGCCTTCGCCGGGCTTGGCCGTGACCATCTCGCGAAAGCGCGCAAGGTCGCCATCCCGCAGGCGGTCTTCCCCGCCTTCCTGCCCGCATCGCTTGCCGCGCCGGTTCTGTCGAAGGCGCAGAAGCTGGGGGCGGGGCTGTTCGATCGCTCCGCGCAGCAACCGCAATGGCGCCGCCAGATCGGCATGACCGTGGCGCTGATGCGCAAGAAAATCTGAGGCTCGTTCAAACTCGCGCAAGCCTCGCGCGTTATAGCTGTCATCATCGCTTGCTTTGAATGGAGTGTGACGTGAGCATATTGATCTGGGCCACTCTTTTCGTGATGCTCGTCATCGTGGCCTTCATCGCCGTGCGCATGTCGGCGAAGCATGAGGAGCAGGGCCTGCACGATACCGGCCTTGCCATCATCGAGTTCAACCGCGCCTTCCCGACCGAAGCGATCCGCTCGCTGCAGGCGACGGCCAACGGCCAGGTGGTCTTCGTTCGCCTGCACGACAACAAGGCCGGCTTCATGCGCAGCATGCAGCGCCATTACTCCTGCCAGGTCATTCAGCCGGGCAGGGTGCGCGTTCAAAGCTCTGAAACCGGAAAAGGGCTGACGGTCGATTTCCTCGATACGCCCCACCAGAACGGCACCTTCGAATTCGCCTCGCCGAAGGAAGCCTCCGAAGTCGCCCTCTGGCTGCTCGGCAACTACGTCGCCGAACCCGACCGCGAGCTGCCGCTGGCAGACCCGACCGCCGCCAACCACCGGTAAACTGCCCCCAATTTTCACTCGATCAATGCCCGGCCATGCGCCGGGCTTTTGACGTTTTTCCGACCGCGCTACCTCTTTCGTGTCATATTGCCTTAGTCCTCAAAGTGGAGCATGTTTCGCGCACGCCGCGAGACCTCATGAATTTTCCTACAACTTATTGGAGGTAAGTATGCTTGCGATCAACGACATTGCTCCCGATTTCGAAGCGCAGACGACCGAAGGCACGATCAATTTTCACGATTGGATCGGCAGCTCCTGGGCGGTTCTGTTTTCGCATCCCAAGGATTTCACGCCCGTCTGCACCACGGAACTCGGCTACATGGCGAAAATCAAGCCGGAGTTCGACAAGCGCGGCGTCAAGATCATCGGCCTCTCCGTCGATCCGCTGGATCGTCACGACGGCTGGATGAACGACATCGAGGAAACGCAAGGTACGCGCCCCAACTACCCGATGATCGCCGACGTCGATTTCAACGTCTCCAAGCTCTACCACATGCTGCCGGCAGCCGTGTCGGGTGATCCGACAGTCCGCACCGCGGCCGACAACCAGACGGTCCGCAACGTCTTCGTCATCGGCCCCGACAAGAAGATCAAGCTCATCCTCGTCTACCCGATGACGACCGGCCGCAACTTCGACGAAGTCATTCGCGTCATCGACTCTCTGCAGCTGACCGCGAAGCACAAGGTCGCGACGCCGGCCAACTGGCAGAACGGCGGCGACGTCATCATCGCCGGCTCGGTCTCCGACGAGGACGCAAAGAAGCAGTACCCTGACGGCTGGGTGTCGCCCAAGCCCTATATCCGCATCGTGCCGCAGCCGAAGGGCTAAGCACAGGAGGCGAAGATGATCTTCCGTCAGCTTTTCGACCCCGCATCCAGCACCTACTCCTACCTGATGGCAAGCAGGCGGGGCGGGGAGGCGCTGATCATCGATCCGGTCCTTGAAAAGGTCGATCGTTACCTGCAGCTCATCCACGAACTCGACCTGAAGCTGGTCAAGGCCGTGGACACGCATCTGCATGCCGATCACATCACCGGTCTTGGCGCCTTGCGCGACAAGACCCATTGCACGACCGTCATGGGCGAGCAGACCAAGGCCGATGTCGTCTCGATGCGCCTGTCCGACAACGACAGGCTGACGATCGAGGGCTTGTCGCTCGATGTCATCTATACGCCCGGTCACACGGACGATAGCTACAGCTTCGTCCTTCCCGACCGTGTCTTCACCGGCGACACGCTTTTGATCCGCGGCACCGGCCGCACCGACTTCCAGAACGGCGATCCGCGCGCCCAGTTCGAATCCATCTTCGGCCGCCTGCTGAAGTTGCCCGGCACGACGCTCGTCTACCCCGCCCACGACTACAAGGGCGACACGGTCTCGACGATCGGCGAAGAGAAGGCCTTCAACCCGCGCCTGCAGGTGCGCTCGGCCGACGAATATGCCGACCTGATGAACAATCTGAAGCTCGCCAATCCGAAGATGATGGACGTGGCGGTGCCGGCCAACATGAAGATCGGCATGGATCATCACGACGTCGACAGTCACGGATGGTCATTGAGCGTCCGGCAGGTCTTCGATCTGATGGGCAGGCCCGACGTCGCGCTGATCGACCTGCGCGAGGATAGCGAACGCCAGCGCCATGGCGTTATCCCGTCATCGCTGCATTTTCCCTATCCGGCGCTTGCAGAAAGCATCAGCGCCGGCGGCGTTCTGCATGAACTCGGCGTATCGACCACCAAGCGCCTGGTCTTCTACTGTGCCTTCGGCGAACGCTCCGCCATGGCGGTCCAGGCCTCGCACGATGCCGGCATCGCATCCGCCTGCCACATCGAGGGCGGTATCGACGCCTGGAAGAAGGCCAACGGGCCGGTCACCCACTGACCTGTCTTGGCTTGTGAGCAAAGCGGCCTGATCAGGCCGTCTTTGCCACCGGCAATGTCTCGCCAAGCCACGTCGCGCAGTCGCTCAGCGCCCGCTTGGCGATCAGCTGCCGCTTCATGATCGTCTTGTCCTTGCCGCGGAAGCGCTTCACGCCCTCAGGCTTGACGATCGAGCCCGGCTCAAGCTCCGGAAACAGCCCGAAATTGATGTTCATCGGCTGGAAGGAACGCTTGCCCGGTTCCTCGTCGTTGCTGATATGCCCGCCGGTGATATGACCGAGCAGCGAACCGAGCGCGGTCGTCGCAGGCGGCAGCGATACCGTTTCGCCCTTGCGCTCGGCAGCTGCGAACCGGCCGGCGAGCAGGCCGACGCTGGCGCTTTCGACATAGCCCTCGCAGCCGGTGATCTGGCCCGCGAAGCGCAGGCCCGGCCGCGACTTCAGCGTCAGCGAACCGTCGAGCAGCGTCGGCGAGTTGATATAGGTGTTGCGGTGCAGGCCGCCGAGACGGGCGAACTCGGCGTTCTGCAATCCCGGGATCATCTTGAGGATCTCGGTCTGCGCGCCGTATTTCAGCTTCGTCTGGAAGCCGACCATATTGTAGAGCGTGCCGAGCGCATTGTCCTGGCGCAGCTGCACGACGGCATAGGCCTTGACCGTCGGATTATGCGCGTTGGTGAGCCCCATCGGCTTCATCGGCCCATGGCGCAACGTCTCGCGGCCGCGCTCGGCCATGATCTCGATCGGCAGGCAGCCGTCGAAATAGGGCGTGCCTTCCCACTCCTTGAACCCGACCGTGTCGCCGGTGATCAGCGCGTCGACGAAGGCATTGTACTGCGCCTCGTCCATCGGGCAGTTGATGTAGTCCTTGCCGGTGCCGCCGGGGCCGACCTTGTCGTAGCGCGACTGATACCAGCAGATATCCATGTCGATGCTTTCGCGATAGACGATCGGCGCGATGGCGTCGAAGAAGGCGAGCGCATCGGCGCCGGTTTCCGCCTGGATGGCGCCAGCAAGCGACGGCGCCGTCAGCGGGCCGGTGGCGACGATCGCCAGATCCCACTCCTTCGGCGGCAGACCGGTGATCTCCTCGCGCATGACAGTGATCAGCGGATGATCGTGCACCGCCCGCGTGACGGCTTCCGAGAAGCCGTCACGATCGACAGCCAGCGCGCCGCCGGCCGGCACCTGGTGCTTGTCGGCGCAGGCCATGATCAGCGATCCCGCCATGCGCATTTCCGCATGGATGACGCCGACGGCATTGGCGGTCGCATCGTCCGAGCGGAACGAGTTGGAACAGACGAGTTCGGCCAGATGATCCGTCTTGTGGGCATCGGTGCCGCGCACGCCGCGCATCTCGTGCAGGATGACGGGGACGCCGGCGTTTGCGATCTGCCACGCGGCTTCGGAGCCCGCGAGCCCGCCGCCGACGACGTGGATGGGAGAATGGGAAGAGGTCTTTGTCATGCGCGGCTGATTATCACGCCGCGCCATGACAGCAAACTGGATATTGGCGGGAAACCGGATATTTGAGCAGCACCTGCTGTACCCCGGTCGCCCCGCCATTCTCTAGAGATCGAGCTCCAGCCGCGTCTCGCCCTTGGCCGGAACCGCGCAGCAGATCAAAGCCTCGTCCTCGGCAACCTCGGCCGTCGGCTCCCTGGTATAAGCCACCGCGCCCGACAGCACCTTGGTCCGGCAGCTGCCGCAATTGCCGAGCCGGCAGCTGAACTCCGGCTGCAACCCGCGCGCCTCGGCAAGCTCCAGCAGCGTGCCGCCTTTAGGCTCCCACCGCGCTTCCTTGGCCGATTGCGTGAAGTAGACAGGCACCGGCACATCCGCCGCCGCCCGAGCCTGCACCGGGGCAGCCTCGGCCGAAACGCCACCCGATCGCGCAACCGATGCCACGCCGAACGCCTCGGCATGGATTCTGCCATCCGCGATGTTGAGGCCACGCAGCCCGTCATAGACCGACTGCATGAAGCCCGGCGGGCCGCAGAGGTAGAAGTCGTAATCGTTGAACGGCAGCACGGCGCGCAACAGAGCCATGTCGATCCGCCCCTGCGCCTCATAGTCCCGCCCCTCGACCGCGCCCGAGACATCTCCAAGCAGCCGGACCAACCTGACCGCCCCGCCGGAGGCCGCGACCAGCGCTCCAATCTCATCGTCAAAGGCGCGCTCGGCCTTGCTGTGCGCGGAATAGAACAGCCAGACCGGCCGCATCCCGCGCTTGCGGAACCCCTCATAAACGACATGCCGCAACATCGCGAGCAGCGGCGTTATGCCGATGCCCGCCGCCAGCATCACTGCCGGCCGCTGCTCCGCCGCATCGATGCCGAAGGCACCACCCGGCGCCCGCGCCTCGATGATATCGCCGACACCAATGTGGTCGTGCAGGTGGCGCGAGACGACGCCCTCCCGCTTCACGCTGATGCGGTACCGGTTATCGGACGGCGCGACCGACAGCGTGTAGGTCCGGATCAGCGGCCGATCTTCGCCCGGTACATTGACGCGTATCGGCAGATATTGCCCGGCCGCATGCGCGATGAGCCCGCCGCCATCGACGGGCTCCAGGTGAAACGAGCGGATGCCGGCGCTCTCATCGACAATGCCTGCCACCCGGAGCGGCCGCCAGCGGCTCGCCATCTCGGCGGCGCTGATGCGTCCGGCGGCGGCCTGCCAATCGCCGGTCATCAGCGCGTTCGGCGATTGCCCGTCGGCGCGCGAATTCCACCGAAGCGGCAGCGCATCCGCCCGGTAGACGACACGGCGCGGGCGAAAACGCCACAGACGCTCCGCACCCTGGAAGGCGGCGATCTCCGGCGAATCCAGAACGACTTCGGCATCACCAGACAATTGCATCAGATCGCCGCTGTCGAAATCGACGAAGACAAGACCGGCGCGGCCGTTGATGAGAATATTGCCGAGCGTGTTGAAGAACAGATTGCCGGCGAAGTCGGGGATCGTCAGAACCCCATCCTCGCCGATCCGTACGAAGCCCGGCTTGCCGCCCCGGTGCGAAACGTCCACCTGCCGCTCGCCATCGTCACGATCGGCATAGGACGCCACGAAAAACGTGTCCGACTTCGAGATCAGCGCCATCGCCCGCGCATCCAGCGCCTCAGCAACAACGGCCGGCACGGCCGAGGAGAGTTCAGGCTCGCGGCTGAAACCGAAATCGCGCAGCTGGATATATTGCGGGCAGTTGCCATAGGACTGGCCGACGGTGACGTCGAAGCGATCCGCCGTGCTGCGTGCGATCGTGCCGTTCAGCCGGTTGCGCCGGCGCGTCTGCAGCTCGATGCCAAGCATGCCGATCGCGTCGCCATCCTCCATTCCGCGATCGGCCGGATCGGCGGGCTCACGCGCGAGCTTGACGCTCAGCGTGCGCACATCCGGACTGTCGAGGAACCCTGGATAGTTCGCCCGCAGCGTCGCCCAGGCGTCGCCGTCGGCGTCCACCGTGCCGAGCACGATGAAGGGCAGCTGCGGGTAGAACTGGCGGTGCTGGTCGATCAGGTGATCGCGCAGCACGCGCGCGCCCACATCTTTCATGCGCGCCGCGACCCCGGCCTTTTCCTGCAGGGAAATCTCCCCGTCATGCCACGGGGAAGGCTTTTCAGTCTGCGTCAAGGCAAGCATGACATTCTCCTTCGTGGATTTGTGAGGATCGGCGGCGGCGCGTGGCCCGTATCAGGCCGCGTCGGGAATACCGATCGCCGTCTTCTGGAATGGCCGGAAGCCGGGCAGCGCCTCGATACGCTTCAGCCAGGCGCTGACGTTGCCGTAGCGGAAGCGATCGACATTCCCCTCCGGCGCGCGGGCGATGTAGCTGTAGAGCGCGACGTCGGCGATCGTCGGCCGGTCCGCCGCGATCCATGCCTTGCCGGCCAGCTCCGCGTCGATCAGCGCCAGAATACGGTGCGCGCGCCCGATCACCTCTTCGGTGTCGAAGCTTGCGCCGAACACCGTGACCAACCGCGCGGCGGCCGGGCCATAGGCGATCTCGCCCGCAGCCACCGAAAGCCAGCGCTGAACGGTGGCGGCGCCCACGGCATCCTCAGGCAGCCAATCCGCCGCATGCTTCTTGGCGAGGTAGACCAGGATCGCATTGGAATCCGCAAGCACCAGCCCATTGTCATCGAGCACAGGGATCTGCCCGAACGGGTTGAGCGCCAGGAAGGCGGGCTTCTTGTGCTCGCCGCCGGCGAGATCGATGTCGACAATCTCGGCGTCGATCCCGGCAAGCGAGATGAACAGACAGGCGCGGTGCGCATGGCCGGAAAGCGGGTGCGAGTAGAGCTTCATGGAACAGGTCTCCGTTGATATTGCCCGGGAGAATAATTGTTCCTGTTTTCGTATGGAATTTCGATTATGAGAAAGGGACTGTTTCTCCGAGTGGAATAAAGGCTGCGATATGGATCGGCTTCAATGCATGAAAGTTCTGGTGCGGGTATCCGAGACGGCAAGCTTCGCGGAAGCGGCGCGCCAGCTACACATGAGCCCGCCCGCCGTCACCCGCGCCGTGGCCTTTCTCGAGGATGCCACCGGCGCGCGCCTCTTCGTGCGGTCGACGCGATCGGTCAATCTGACCGAGGCCGGCCGGCGCTATGCCGATGATTGCAAGCGCATTCTGGCGGAGATCGACGAGGCAGAGGCCTCTGCCGGCGGCTCGCACGCGACGCCATCAGGCATGCTGACGATTACCGCGCCGGTGCAGTTCGGGCAGTTGCATACTATGCCTGTCATGACCGAGTTTCTCGATATCCATAAGGGCGTGACCGGCCGTGTGCTCTTGTTCGACAGGATCGTCAGCCTTGTGGAGGAGGGGATTGACGTCGCGATCCGCATTGGCCGCCTGCAGGATTCCGACCAGACGGCGATCAAGGTGGGCAGTGTCCGCCGCGTCGTCTGCGGCGCGCCCTCCTATTTCGAACGCCACGGCGAACCGAAGACACCCGCCGATCTCGCCAACCACGCCACCATCGTCAACACCGGCTCGTCGGCACCGCTCGACTGGCACTTCGCCCCCGACGGCGCCGCCGCAATGCTCCATCCGCGCCTCTATTGCAACACGGTCGACGCCGCGATCGCCGCCTCCGTCACCGGCTGGGGACTATCCCGCCCGCTCTCCTACCAGGTCAGCCGGTACGTTGCCGCCGGCCATCTGCGTCTGACGCTCGAAGATTACGAGGAACCACCGCTGCCGATCCATGTCGTCCATGCCGAGGGCCGCCACGTCTCGGCCAAGACCCGGTCCTTCGTCGATTTCGCGGTGGCGAAATTGCGGGCGCTGGAGATGTAGGTGAACAATGAACTGCGATGATCCGATCGCCGTTGGGTCTCAGGAAGGGCCCCAGTAATAGCAGTAGTCCTCATCCTCGCCGATGTACTCCCAGACGCCGGCGTCATCGATCTCGAGATCGTTGCAGGCTGACGATGGGCCCGCATTGAATGTTGCCTTTGGTGCCGTATGCGCCTTCGCACGAATGCGCCGGCCCATGATCATTGGCGGCCTGGCGCGTCCATCGGCGCCTGGAGGGATTTCGGAATGGCAGTGAATGCAGCGCGTAGCGGCGACTTTGATCTCTTCCTTGCAGATCGGGCAGGCACGAGTTTTAGCATTAGGGTCAGCCATCACGTTGTCCTTGGGAAAGTTGATCGGAGCACTTGGATGCACTGGGGGATCGGGGATGCAGCTCGGCCATGGGCGAGCCGCGCCCGTGAATGCTATAATGAGCTATGTGCGCCGGCCCGCATTTTGGCCGAGTGCGTGGCACACTTTATTCGGCAGTTGTGTATTAGGCAATCGTGATGTTTGGGCGGTGCGACCGGGCCGCCGTAAAGGAAAAGCCCGGTGCGGACTAATCCGACGCCGGGCTTCTGACGGATCGCATAGGGCGATGCATCCGTGGCAAGGTGGATTTCAAACCTTGCAACAAGATAACTGGTAGGAGCCAAGATGGTTCCAGAGAGTTGGAAGCAAACCGCTTATCAGTCCCAAACCGCGACCAAATCGACAATATTAGATCAAAAAAAGCTATGACACGGCCTATGTCAAAATAACTCATGCGCAATAAAATCAATAACTTAAAACGCGAAAACGGCGCCGTGAAGGCGCCGTTTTGGGTACTTCAGGCGTTCCGCTATTAGCGGAAAGCGCGCGAAGCGATGTTGTGGATCTGATAGCGGCTTACGCCGATGTCGGCCAGGGCCTGGTTGGAGAGGCTGCCGAGTTCGCTCAGGGTACGGCGGTAGCTAATCCAGCTCTTTGCAATGCGGATCGGGTTCATGGGTAGTTCCTCAAGATCAATTCAGTGAGCGGCGCGATTGCCGTCTCAGTGGTTGACGCTGATATAGGTTATCCCGGTCATATTGTGCAGTGCATTTATTAGGCTCCTGCCATGCAATTGTGCAGTACGATGCACAGATAAAGCGCAAGTGTCACTTTTTGAGCAGGCGGAATACTGGGCTGTGGCGCAACCCAGACGTTAATGAGGCGTTAAGACAAAAGAAAACGCCCGTTGCCTGGTGGCAGCGGGCGTCTTGGTGAGGCGATCGGCTTGGGAGGAAGCGAACCGCCCGGATACTAGCGCAGATATTAGCGAACGGCTTCGCGAGCAACGCGCTGGATGTCGGCGCGGTCGATGCCGAGGTCGTGCAATTCGCGGTTGGTCATGCGGCCCAGTTCGGTAACGGTCTGACGATACTTGCGCCAGTTGTTGAAAGAGCGAGAAATGTTCATGTCGGTCCCCTTTCCGAGGGCTTGCGTCTGCCAGCTGCCGCCTATCGGCGCTGACCTCTATTTGATGAGCTGAATATATATTGCACTGCGAAGAGCTAACAGAGACAAGAATTCAACGCACATATGCAGCTGCTGCATTTCTCAAGCTGTAAACCGCACGATTTGGCCACGTTCTGGTCAATCAATAGGCAAAATGAGCAATCCAGCGGCGTCGGCGCGGATGAGCCGCCCTGCGGAGGACAAAACGAAGACGCCCACCGGATGCGCAATCCGATGGGCGTCCATACGTATGACCGGCAACTGGGAGGAGGACGTTGCAGGTCGATCGGGTTGTTTGGAAGGGAGGATAGATCCAAATCCCGATCATATCGGCGGAAATCATATCCGAAAGCGTCCGGTAATCCGGTCCGGGTACATCCCCGGCTGCGCGCATGCTCAATGGCTTTGAGTGAAATATTGCGATGCAGTATATCGGTTGTCTCCATGCGCAATATGCATGGCATGAGCAAACCTAAGGGCAAAGTCTTGCCGGGCGATTAACGGCCCTGCCGAAAGGGTCTGTGAAGGAAATCGCAAGGAGCCGTTTCCTCAATCGGCAAACCGCGTCTATAAAGTTGAAAAGTCAGGCGCAATTTTGCGTTTCGGGGGTAGGGCATGTATCGCGGACGTCTTGAGAGGGATTTGTCGCAGTGGGTCGGCAAGGGGTTGCTCACCGAGCAGACCGCCGATGCGCTGCTCAAGGAATATGACGGGCGTCCGGCAAGCTTCAGCCTCGGCAATGTGCTGATGATCCTCGCGGCCATCCTGCTCGGCGCAGCCATTCTTCTGGTGGTCGCGTCCAACTGGGAGGCGATACCGCGTCTGGTCAGGATGTTCTTCATCCTCGCGCTTATCTGGTCCGTCCATCTCGGCGCCGGTGCTGCCCTTGTCCGTGGCCAGATCGCCGCCGCCAACGCGCTGCTTGTTATCGGCACGCTCACCTTCGGCGGCGCCATCTCGCTGGTCGGGCAGATGTATCATCTGTCGGGTGACGAGCAGACGGTCATGTATCTCTGGTTCGCCATGGCGGTGGTCTCGGCCGTGCTGTTCCGCTCGGGCGTGGTGTCGGGCGTGGCGGGCTTCCTCGCCTGGGGCAGCTTCGGCCTGTATCTCAGCGGCTCCGACATGCGCCTGATGACGCTTGATTCATGGGCAGCACCCGTCATGGCGGCGATCGTCGTGGCCTTGGTGCGCTACACCGGCGCTGGCCGCGTTCGCCATCTGGCCTACCTGCTGCTGCTTGGCTGGCTCGCCTGGCTCTACACGCTGAATTCCGATCTGTGGCTGGCGCTGATCTATGTCATCGGCGGCATGGCGGTCTTCGTTCTGGTCAGCCTGCCGGTTGCGCGCCTGTCCTCGCTGATCAGGGGCGCCGGCGCCGCACCTGCCTTCTATTCCTTCCTGCTTGCCGTCATCGGCCTGTTCCTGCTGCATGTGGAACTCGATGCCAGCAAATGGGTTCTCCCGCTCGGCATCGTGACACTCGCCGCCTCCGTGCTGGCGATCGCCTTGCAGGGGCGTGACAACGGCGCCGTCCGCTATCTGGCCTACACGGTCTTCGCGGTCGAAATTCTCTATCTCGGCTCGGTGACTGTTGGTTCCATCCTCGGCACCTCGGGGCTCTTTCTCTGCTCCGGCCTCTTCGTCGCGGCCGTGGCCTGGATCGTCATCCGTCTTGAACGAAGATTTGCCGGCAAGGCCAGGGAGGCGGTCCAATGAGTATATTCTCCTTCAAGGGCTATTCGAAACGCCGCTGCGTCACCGCCGCCGTCACCGTGGCGCTGCTGCAGACAGCCGTGCTCGGCTACATCGTGCAGAGCCGCGCATCTGTCCTGCGCAACGGAACGCAGGTTCTGTTGAAGACGGCGCCCGTCGATCCGCGCGACTTCCTGCGCGGCGATTACGTGGTGCTGAACTACGACATCTCCTCCGTGCCCGTCTCCTCGATATTGGGCGCCATGCCGAAGGAGGCCGCCGAGCGCAGCCTTTGGGTGCGCATCAAGCCGGGCGAGGGCGGTTTCTGGCAGATCGCCGAATCATCCTTCGACAAGCTTCCGCCAGCCGACGGTACGGCCGTGCTCCACACCCAGCCCTTCTATAGCTACGGCGAAACGTCTCAGGCCGAAACCATCCGCGTCGAATACGGTATCGAGCGCTATTACGTTCCTGAGGGCGCCGGACATGCGCTGGAAGAGGCGCGCCGTGATGGGCAGGTGTCGATTGCTGCAAGCGTTGGCGCCAATGGCATGGCGCAGATCAAAAGCCTGCTGGTGGACGGCAAGCCGGCCTATGAGGAGCCGCTTTACTGAGTTTGACCGCTTGCGGGCGCAAGTCCGCGCGGTGGCGGGAAAAATCGCTGTCATTTGACCTTCATTTTTCCTTTGCCTCCTCCAAATCGGGTGATATAGAGACGCCGCGCTCCGGAAGGCCTCATGTGCAGGCATATGCATGCGGTTTTTGAGAACGCGGGTATGGTGAAATTGGTAGACACGCCAGATTTAGGTTCTGGTGCCGCAAGGCGTGGGAGTTCAAGTCTCTCTACCCGCACCAAAGCTGGCTTGCAGGCGAGGGACCGAAAACGGTGCCCCTCGATTGCCCGGAGCCAAGCGCCGTTCCGCTCACGCAGAACGAAGAAGAATTGAGAACAAGCCACGCCCGGCACTTTCCGGCGTCGTGCTCATCGAAACGAACGGCGTCTGGGCACGGCCGCCACGAATTGAAGGTAGGAAGACATGCAGGTTATCGAAACGCTCGCTGAAGGGCTGAAGCGCGAAATCAAGGTCGTAATCCCGGCCAAGGACATGGAAACCAAGATGAACGAGCGTCTTGCCGACGTGAAGGACAAGGTCCGGATCAACGGCTTCCGTCCGGGCAAGGTTCCGGCCGCTCACCTCAAGAAGGTTTACGGCAAGTCCATCATGGCCGACCTCGTCAACGAGATCGTCCGCGAACAGCCGACCTCCATTCTCGCCGAGCGCGGCGAAAAGTCCGCCACGCAGCCTGAAATCGCGATGACGGAAGACAAGGACGAAGCAGAACTGATCCTGTCGGCTCAGAAGGATTTCGAGTTCACGCTCTCCTACGAAGTTCTGCCCCCGATCGAACTGAAGTCCGTCAAGGGCGTCAAGATCACCCGTGAAGTCGTTGATATCTCCGACGAGGAAGTCAACGAGCAGGTTCTCAAGGTCGCTGAAAGCGCCCGTTCCTACGAGACCAAGAAGGGCAAGGCCGCAGACGGCGACCGCATCACCATGGACTACGTCGGCAAGGTCGACGGCGTTGCCTTCGAAGGCGGCACCGACCAGGGCGCCGAACTTGTTCTCGGCTCGGGCCGTTTCATCCCCGGCTTCGAAGAACAGCTCGTCGGCACCAAGGCTGGCGACGAAAAGACCATCAACGTCACGTTCCCGGCTGACTACCCGGCCAAGAACCTCGCTGGCGCTGAAGCCACCTTCGACGTCACCGTCAAGGATGTTGCTGCTCCTGCCGACGTTGAAATCAACGACGAACTGGCTCAGAAGCTCGGCCTGGAATCGGCTGACCGTCTGAAGGAAATCGTTCGCGGCCAGATCGAATCGCAGTACGGCTCGATGACCCGCCAGAAGGTCAAGCGTCAGATCCTCGACCAGCTCGACGAAATGTACAAGTTCGAGACCCCGGCTTCGCTCGTCGACGCCGAGTACAACGGCATCTGGAACCAGGTTGCCAACGACCTCGCACAGTCCGGCAAGACCTTCGAAGACGAAGACACGACGGAAGAGCAGGCTCGCGAAGAGTACAAGAAGCTCGCTGAGCGCCGCGTTCGCCTCGGCCTCGTTCTCTCCGAAATCGGCGAAAAAGCCGGCGTCGAAGTGAGCGAAGACGAAATGCAGCGCGCCATCTATGAGCAGCTGCGTCAGTATCCGGGCCAGGAAAAGCAGATCCTCGAATTCTTCCGCAGCCAGCCGGGTGCGGCCGCTTCGATCCGCGCGCCGATCTTCGAAGAGAAGGTCATCGACCATCTGCTGACCGAACTCGACGTCACCGACAAGAAGGTCACCAAGGAAGAGCTGCTCGCCGACGAAGAAGGCGAAGGCTCCGAGAAGGAAGCCAAGAAGGCCGCTCCGAAGAAGAAGGCTGCCAAGGCTGAAGCCGCCGAAGGCGAAGAAGCTGCTCCGAAGAAGAAGGCCGCTCCGAAGAAGAAGGCTTCCGAGGAAGGCGCCGAGTAATCTCCGGCCAATCGATCCAACGAAAAACCCCGCTTCAAGCGGGGTTTTTTGTGCTCAAAATTTGAAGTCGGGAAACGCCGGCTCAGCCCGCCCGATGCGCATGCGTAAGCTCGTTGACCTTCTTGATATGCGAGACCGCCGCCTGTCCGCCAGCCGTCTTTGTGAAGAGCTCCAGCGTCTCGTCCTCGTGGTCACCAACAGGTGTCAATGCCTGGTCCATATAGGTCTTGGCATTCTTGTCGCGTGAAATCATGAAGGCGGTGACCGCCAGTCGCGCGATCGTGCCGCCAAGCTTCAGATGCTTGGCGATCGTCTCGCCGACGAAGCGTGGCCAGAAGACCAGGTCGCTCTCGCGTGGCAGGTCCGGCCGGCGCTCCGAGGGGTGCTTCAACCGCAACAGCCCACTCTGCAGCGGATGCACGTTTTCAAGCGGCACGGTAGTCGCGAACGACACCAGAACCTTGACCAGTCGCGCCAACGGTACCCCGGTCGCCACCGCCCGGCGCAGTAGCGTCTTCATATGCTCCGGCGAATAGTAGAGCGACCATGCTTCCTGATAGATGCTCTCCCACTCCTGCCTGCTCATCTTCGGGTGCTCGGTGCAGACATGCTCGACATCGTAGATGTTGAGATCCGGATCCATCGCCACGCCCTTGCGGAACAGCGTCTGGTGATCTTCCGAGCCGGGCAGCGGGGTCAACACGAAGAACTCGATCACGTCGAGCGGCAACTCGTGCTGGATGATCGCGATATCCCGGCGGATCGATTCCGGCGTATCGGCCGGGAAGCCAAGGATGTAGCCGGCCAGCGTCATGATCCCCTGCGCCTTCCAGGCGAGCAGCATCTTGCGGTATTCGGTGATCTTGTTCTGGTTCTTCTTCGCCGCCGTCAGATTGTCGGGGTTGACGTTCTCCAGCCCGATGAACACGCGGGTGACGCCGGCGCGCTTCGATTTCTCGATGAAGTTGGGGATCTTGTGGCAGAGCGTATCGACCTGGATCATCAAGCCGAGCGGAATGCCATCCTTTTCACGCAGCTGGATCAACCGATCGAAGATCGCTTCCCAATCCTTGTTGCGGGCGAAGTTGTCGTCGGTGATGAAGAATTTGTGGATGCCCTGCGCCCAATTCATCCGCACCAGCTTCTCGACATCATCGGCCGTGCGGAAGCGCGACTTGCGGCCCTGCACGTTGATGATGGTGCAGAAGGAACACTGGTAGGGACAGCCGCGACCGGCGTCGAAGCTGGTGCTCAATCCAAGCGTCTGCGCGACATTGACCTTCGGCAGGAACGGAACAGCGGCGCCTTCGATGCTCGGAAGATCGTTCATGAAATTGTAGAGCGGCGCCAGCGTGCCCGATGCGGCGTCCTGCAGCACCTTGTCCAGCCGCCCCTCGACTTCGCCCGCGAACATCGAGATGCCCATCTCGCGGCATTCGTCGAGCCCAACGGCATGGTCGTCGAGCATCGACAGACACCCGGAGACATGAAAGCCACCCATCGCCACCGGAATGCCGGCATCGCGGAAGGGCCGGGCGATATCGAGCGCGCGCGGATACTGGTTCGATTGCACGCCGACCAGCGCCACCATGCCGAAATTGCCGTTGGCTTTCAGCTGCCGCAGCAATGCTGAGGTGTTCACCCGCGTATTGGTCTCGTCGATAACGGTGATGTCGATGCCGACACCGGGTCCGAGCACCCGCCGCTCGGCGCAATCGGCGGCAATTCCGTAGAGCGCCGCCAGCGAGTTGGACGGGATCATCGCCCGCCACCAGCGGATGACGTAGCCGTCGTCGTCATAGTGCGACGGCTTGATGAGGATGAGCTGGAAATTCCGGTCAGTCGTCTCGGATTGTTCGCGCACGGTCACTCGCTGATTAGAGAGTCCCCCAGTGACATGAACGCTATCAGACGCAGCCGATTATACAAGCTGCGCCTATTACGAGGTTGTCAGGCGTCGAAACGCCTTCGTGGAGACTGTCAACAAACGGGCTGATGTGCTTGATAGTGCTTACCACCACGCGGATGCGCGTGGCGTCACGCGAAAAGCTCAGAGCTCCGACTTGATATCGCCCATCCGGTTCCAGGCATCGAGGCCGGCGATCTTGTACGCTTCGGCGAGAGTCGGGTAGTTGAACGTGTTCTCGACGAAATACTCGACCGTTCCCTTGAGGTTCAATACGGCCTGGCCGATATGCACCAGCTCGGTAGCGCCTTCGCCGACAATATGGACGCCGAGCAGGCGGCGTGTCTTGAGCGAGAAGATAAGTTTCAGGAGACCGGTATCGAGGCCCATGATATGGCCGCGCGAGGTCTCGCGGAAACGGGCGATGCCGCATTCGTAGGGAATGCCGCGTTCCTTCATCTCTTCTTCCGTCAAGCCGCAGGTCGAAATTTCCGGCACGGCATAGATCCCGTAGGGGAAGTATTTCGGCGGCTCCTTGGCAACGGCACCGACGGCGACGCGCGCCGCGATGCGGCCCTGTTCCATCGAGGTGGACGCCAGGCTCGGGAAGCCGACGACGTCGCCTGCCGCGTAAATGCCGGGCACCGACGTCTCGAACGTCTCGGGATTGACCTTCAGGCGGCCACGGCTGTCGGCCTCCAAGCCCGCCGCCTTCAGGTTCAGCGCATCGGTGGCGCCCATGCGGCCGGCCGCGAACAGAACCATGTCGGTCACCAGGCGGCGACCATTGTCGAGAATGAGCTCGACCTTGCCGTCATCGAGCTTGGTGACCTTCTCCGCCTTGGTGCCGAGCATGATCTTCATGTTGCGGTCGCGAAGCTGGTAGGTGAAGTCCTCGACGATTTCCTTGTCGATGAAATCGAGCATCGTCGATTTCGGATCGATTAGCGTGACGGCGGTGTCGAGCGCGCTGAAGATCGTCGCATATTCGATGCCGATGACGCCGGCGCCGATCACCACCATGGAGCGCGGCAGTTCCTCGATATCGAGCAGCTCGTCGCTGTCGAGAACCGTCTTGTTGTCGAAGGGGATATAGTCAGGGCGGAACGGCTTGGTGCCGACCGCAAGCAGGATGCTGGCGGCCGAGACGCGCATGACTTCGCCGTCGTCCTTGACGATTTCGAGCGTCGAGGCATCGATGAAGCTCGCCTTGCCGCGCAGGTGCTGCACGCGGTTACGCGCGAACTGGTGCTCAAGCACTTCCACTTCATGATCGAGCGTGATCAGCAGGCGGCGGCGCAGGTCCTCGGCGCTGATCTCCTGCTTGACCCGGTAGGCCTTGCCGTAAAAGCCGCGCTCGCGCCAGCCGGAAAGATTAAGCGCCGTTTCGCGCAAGGTCTTCGAGGGGATGGTGCCGGTATGGACGGAGACGCCGCCGACGCGCTTGCCCTGCTCGATGACGAGGACCTTCTTGCCGAGCTTGGCGGCCTGAATAGCACCACGGCGACCGGCCGGGCCGCTCCCCACAACAACGAGATCGTATTGAAACATGGAAGCAGGCCCCGGTTGAAAAGCTGGAATCATATTGCGACGCAAAATGGCGCGTTCACAGGTATCCGGTCAATGTTGCAGATTGATTTACGGCCGAATATTAGGAATGAGCGAGACGAAATAAGGGCGGCGGTGTCGGTGCTGCGGGATGGTTCGTCATAGAGACGGCCATCGACGATGAGAACGAATGGGTCGCTCCAGAATAGCGGATCCGACCTGCGCGGGGAAAATCGCGGCGGCGATTTCAGATCAGCCGCAAGCCCTTGAGGCTGGCATGGCCATCCTTGCCGATGATGATGTGGTCGTGCACCGTGATCCCGAGCGGCTTGGCCGTATCGATGATCATCTTGGTCATGTCGATATCGGCGCGCGACGGCGTGGGATCGCCGGACGGGTGGTTATGCACCAGAATGATCGCGGTGGCCGAAAGCTCCAGCGCGCGGCGCACCACTTCGCGCGGATAGACCGGTGTGTGATCGACCGTGCCATGCCCCTGGACTTCGTCGGCGATCAGCGCGTTGCGCTTGTCGAGGAACAGGATCCGGAATTGCTCGCGGGTCTCATGCGCCATGGCGGCGTGGCAGTATTCGATCACAGACGACCACGACGACAGCACCTGCTTGCCGCGCAGTTCGCTCTTCAGCGTCCGGTGCGCGATGGTCGATATCAGCTTCAGATCGAGCGCCACGGCTTCACCGACGCCCTTCACCTCCTGCAGCAGCGCGATCGGCGCGCCGAAGACGGCGGCGAGCGAGCCGAAGCGGTCGAGCAGCGCCTTGGCGATCGGCTTGGTATCGCGGCGCGGGATCAGCCGGAACAGCATCAGCTCCAGCATCTCGTAATCGGCAAGCGCCGTATCGCCATGATCGCGGAAGCGCTGGCGCAGCCGCTCGCGGTGGCCGTGATAATGCTCTTCCTTGGCGGGCGAGGGCCGAAGCGCTGCGGGCTTGCCGGCCTGCTCGGCGAAGAAGGACCGCTCGTCCATGCCATCGTCCTCATCCGCCGCGAAAGGCAGCTCCAGGTCTTCGGAATGGGAAACCGGTCCTTTTGCCATCAGCGGCTCATTTTGTGAGGGGTGGCAGGCCCGGGCGGTCGAGCCCGCCGGGCGACAGCGTGAAGATCTCGCAGCCATCGGCGGTGACGCCGACCGTGTGCTCGTATTGCGCGGATAGCGACCGGTCGCGGGTAACGGCGGTCCAGCCATCGGCCAGCACCTTCACATGCGGGCGACCGAGGTTGATCATCGGCTCGATCGTGAAGATCATGCCCTCGCGCAATTCAGGCCCCTCGCTGGCGCGGCCGTAATGCAGGATATTCGGGCTGTCGTGAAACAGCGCGCCGACCCCATGGCCGCAGAAATCGCGCACGACGGAGCAGCGCTCGGCCTCGGCATAGGTCTGGATCGCCTCGCCGATGGCGCCGGTGCGCGCACCGGGGCGCACGGCGGCAATCCCGCGCATCAGCGATTCATAGGTCACTTCGAGCAGCCGCTCGGCGGCGCGCTTGACTGTGCCGACGGTATACATGCGGCTGGAATCGCCATGCCAGCCATCGACCACATAGGTGACGTCGATATTGACGATATCGCCCTCGCGCAGCGGCTTGGCATCCGGGATGCCGTGGCACACGACATGGTTGATCGAGGTGCAGGTGGATTTCGTATAGCCGCGGTAATTGAGCGTCGCCGGAACGGCGCCATTCTCAAGCCCGAAATCGAAGACGAAACGATCGATCGCATCGGTCGTCACACCCGGCTTGACGATATCATCAAGCGCATCGAGACACCGGGCGGTGACCTGGCACGCCTTGCGCATGCCCGCGAAGGCATCGGCGCCGTAGAGCCTGATGGCGCCGGTATTCTTGGATGGCGCGGAGGAGGCTTCGATATAGTTTACCATTGCGGGGGCCTTAGCGGAAATTGTCGTCATTCATAATGCAGCTATGCCGGGTTCGTCCATTGCGATCAATGGGGGAGGCGCATTTAAGCTATCACGCCTTCCGCGCACGCTGCCATCCCATTGGCAGCCGATCGAGCCACCCGGCGCCAGCAAGCCGGAAAACGAAAACGGCGCCCTTGCGGAGCGCCGTTCGCAGTCCTGCCGAGGCAGAAACCAGTATTAGTTGGCCGAGATGTTGACGGCCTTCGGGCCCTTGCCCATGCGATCCGGCTCGGTGTCGAAGGTAACCTGCTGGCCTTCGCGGAGCGACTGGATGCCGGAAGCCTGGAGAGCGGAGATGTGAACGAATACGTCCTTCGCACCGCCATCAGGAGTGATGAAACCAAAACCCTTGTCCTGGTTGAAGAATTTTACGACGCCTTTGGTGGCCATTGGGATAGGTCCTTTTCCCTGTAGTCTGTCTGGTATCCATCCCCCCGAGAGGAAATGGACGGCTTTCACTTTCGCGCTCCCTCATCTTAACTCAGAACGCGAAGGGTCAGTCGAGTAGTTCACGAACGGGGAAAGAACGTCTACGCGCGTGAAGGTCCCCCCACGCCGCCCCTCAAAGAAGGGCTCAGCCACATCAGTCCAGTCACCGGCATGCAAATGCCCGAGTACACAATTGGTGCCAGTAAACGGAGCAAAATGCAAGCGACATTATTCTGACATCAGCCGCTCCAAAGCGGGAATGGTCAAAGATTCAAACACTTGACGATTGGTAACGCTGGGCCGGTATCGCTGACCCATTCCGGGAATGCGTACCGGAACGGCACGTTCACATCCCTAATCCGTGCGAATGCCCAACTGTTGGGCGACTGCCCGCTAAACGCGAGCAGAATTCCCGGTAGGCGCGAGTAGATCAGCGGGCCGCGCCGGCGCTGAGCTTGTGCTGCACCATGTCGGCACTCCCACGCACATAGGAGAGGGCAGGCTTGCCGGCGGCATCGGCGGCGGCATAGGCGATGATCGTGACGTCTTCCTCGTAGGTCGAGACATAGAGCACCTGGGCCGGATTGACGTAGATCGTGTGATTGTGGGTGTTCTTGAAGCCGACGAATGCCATAAAAGTCTCCTACCTGTCGCCTGGAGAGATATGCCACGCGGGCGTTGACGCAAGTTTAACGCGATGTCGGCGGGCAGGGCGGGGCGCTGGGGGCGCCGGGGGCGGTGGCGATCGCGATCGCATCAGGGTGTGGCCTGCGCTTCCTCCTGCGGGTGCTCGAAGACCGGTGGCGCTTTCTCGGCGATAAGGGCAAGTGTCTCATCGAGGCAGGCGAGCGCCCGGGCGTCGCCGGCAAGGCAATCACGGACGACCGACACCGTATGGCCGCGCAGGTCCGGCGGCAGGAGGTCAAGGAGCCGGAACATCGCGCCGTGCTCTCCATCGCGGGCATCGGCGCAGGCCATCCCGGCCCAGCCGAGATAGTCGGTGAAGCAGGGTGTGTATTCCGAGGGCAGCGTATGGACGCAGGCGAGCTTGCTTCCCTTGACGGCGATGCGCTGGCAGGCGCGAGCGCGGCGGCAGCGGTTGATCGGGCAGGTTAAGACCGGCATGGACAGCATCTCCGATGTCCTCGCCGCCAGCGCAACGATCAACTCGAGACCGAGGCGGTCCTTAAGGTCCTTGCCGGGATTATCATGAGGGTGCTGCGGCATTGCGGTCCTCTTCGGCTCCGGCGCGCGGCGATGCCGTCACGCGGCTGGTTTTACCCGTGGTTTGCTGGTTCAGGCTTCACTCGGACGGGGCGCTGGAAATCACCGCGATAGAGTAAAAAATATGGTGCCTTCCAGCACCCCGTTCGGCGGTTTATGAACGCAACTCCGGTCTCTCTGCCTTCTCGCCCAACTTTGCGACGAGACCATGTGTGCCTCACAGGCACGTCCGGGCTCAACTCGGGCCTATCTCGCGATAGAACCCGCCGTCACCGGAGGGAGACCATTTTCTGCGAACCCCGGATGAGAGAGCTTGCGTCCTCCTCAAACACCCAGCGCCGACCCCACCTCGCCGGCACGCCTGCCGGTGTATCCGTGGTGGGGTGAGGGGATGATGGCATGGGTGGGGAGGGTGGGGAAAATTTTTGTTTGGGCGTGATTTTGATAGATTAGCGCGAAGCGGGAATAGTTTCGTTAGTCGCCAATATTGTTACAACTGACGTAGGTCTTTTATGATGCAATTATCGTCGGGCCAATTTTCCAAAACAAAACACATATCAGTGCATCGCATTGTTAGTGCGCCTAATACATCGATAGCGGCGCAGTTCCTGCTTGATGCGGGATTTATTTTCACTCTAAAATTGCAATTAGCCGATTCGCACTGATTTGGAGAATCTATGAACCCCGTAATTCGCGCCCAACTAAGAGAATTCTCAGCAGCCAGCGGGATATTAAACGAGAAGCAGGATACGCAGTTCGAAATATACTCAATATTCTGTATTATGACCGGGTTGCTTGGCGAAAATATCGAAGCATATGACGTTCATCTCGTTGGTGACGAATTCGGTCTTGATGGCATAGCCATAGTGGTTCAAGGGGAGTTGGTAAAGAACCGAGAAGAAGCGTTGGAGAAATTAGACAATATCAACAACCCTTCTATTGAATTTATATTCTTCCAGGCGAAGACAGGCACGTCTTATGACTACGGCGATATTTCTAAGTTTTTCGATGCGGCGAGCGGATTCTTCAATGGGGAGCTAAAGGGAGAAAGCCCCGCGATTGACGACCTGATCGATGCAATGGAAGCAATATATGAGAAAGGTGTCGGCAAAAGAAATCCGAGACTTAGTTGCTATTACGTAGCGACCGGAAACTATGAGAGTCCGGCTAGAATTGAAAAGTTGCGGACAAATTTCAAGTCGCAACTTCAGGAGACGAATATATTTGATAACTCGGCGTTGTCAGTTGAGTTTGTGGGAGCGAGTGATCTACAGCAATACTACAGGGCAGCGACGAGTGCCGTGGAGGTCGATATCGACTTCGCTAGAAACGTAGTTATGCCGAATAATAACCATGTAGAAGAGGCCTATGTTGGATACATAGACGCCGCTAACTTGCTAAAGCTATATACGTTAAGAGATGCCTCTGGGAACCTAATCGGAGTCAATAGATCTGTTTTCTTTGATAACATTAGAGATTATGATTCTAAATCGAAAATAAATGTATCCATAAAGGATAACGTTAGATCCTCTGGTGGCCTGGAATTCGTGTTTCGAAACAACGGAATTACAGTCGTATCGAAGAATATCGATCGAACTGGTGATAAGTTCAGGCTAGAGGATTTTCAGATCGTTAATGGTTGCCAGACGAGCAATATAATTTTTGATTTGGTTTATGGTGAGGAAGATGAGCCGGCGAATTTTGAGTTGGCTAACCAGATTCAGGTGCCATTCCGTTTGATTGGTTCGCGGGATGATGATTTTGTCTCCTCAATCATAGTCGGTACGAACAGGCAAAATCCAGTAAGGGACGAACAGTTTTGGGCCCTTCGACCATTCATGAAGAGTTTCGAGGAATACTGCCGAAATCTTGAGGCTGAAGAGATTATCTATTTTGAGCGTCGCGATAATCAATATCGAAAAATGGATATTGAAAGAACCAGAGTTATGCAGCCTGCAGTGGTGATGAAGGCCGTAGCTGCCGCCCTCCTTTGCCAACCACACCGTGCGGCTCGCGACTACCGCGGCATTATATCGGAATATGAGGATTCGATCTTCCTAGATGATCACGACGTGCGAATTTATCATGCCGTAGCGTACCTCTATTATCGATTGGAATTTCTTTGGAGAAATCAGCGCATACCAAACGATTACAAGACGTTTAGATATTACATCATGGCGGGAGTTGGGTTGTCTGAGTTGGACGGAGCCAACGTTTTCTCTCTGAAAAAGAACAAGATAGCCGCTATAGCGCAAAAGATTATAGATGTTAGTAAGGACGAGGACAGTCTGAAAGCTCTCGTTGAAAAAGTGATTGGAGTTGTGCAGGCGCGGCTTGCGGAAATGGGCATTGCTACGCAAGAGCGAGTTAGAGATACGATTAGGTCTGAGACGTTTGCTTCTGCATTTAGAGAGAGATTTTTAGCGTCTAAGTAGCCTAGGGTTGTGGCTGCGGCGTCTTGTTGGCCCTGTTGTATTATGTATGCGGACGCCAACAGGCCCGTGCCTTACGGCCTAAAACCTCTCCGGCCACCGCTGCGCCGCATGGAAAACCGCAATGATCTCGACGTGCCCTGCGTTCAGCCGATAGGCGACGATGTAGGGAATATCCGCCAGAGCCAGTTCCCGCGTGCCGGCTATGCGGCCGGGACGTCCCAGGTCAGGCTGATCGCGCAGGAGATCGATGGCGGCGGCAAGTCGGGCGATGACGCGTAGAGCGGCAGCGGGGTTATCCTGCTCGATCCATTCACCGATATGCCTTAGATTGCCGAGCGCGCGCCTCGTGTAACGGATCGGCGGCATCAGGCGCCGCGTGTCGTTACGCCATACTTGGCGAAAACCGCGTTCACCTCATCTTCGCCCGCAAATTCTCCCCGGTCGGCTTCCGCGAGCCCAGCCTCGATTTCGGCCAACTGCCATTCCTCGCGGGCGACAAAATCCTCGATCGCATCGGCGGCGACGCTGTCCGCAGGCTTCGCCAGCTTATCGGCCAGCCGGTCGAGGCGGGCGGCGGTTTCGTCGGGAAGATGGACGGTAATCGCGTTCATGGAGAACCTCCGGTTCAGGCGATTATGGGAGTTTGGTTAGTGGCGTCAAGCTCGCGCCCACCTACCGCCCCGGCCGCCCCGTCTTGCCCTTCGTCCGCTTCTGCCGTTTCACATCGCCCGCATCCTCATAGCTGCCGACACCCGTCTTGCCGCGCACCAGGGGACGTGGGTCGTCGCGGTCGGGCTGGCCTTCGAGCAGGGGAGAGAAGCGCTTGGTGCTCTTGGCGGCGTCGGGCTTTTCCGGGAGCTTGCCTGACACGGGCTTCTCGGTGCGGCCGACGGTCATTTCGTCGAGGTCGTTCCTGCGGAAGGTGCGGGACGGGATGGCGGTGTCGGTGCCTGGGCCCATGTCGTCGAGGGTGGGTTTCTGGAAGAGGGAGGTGGCCTCGGCGTTCGCGGCTTTCCCCTCCCCAACCCTCCCCACAGGGGGGAGGGAGCCGGTTGAGGTTGCCGATGGGTTGAGGGACTCGCGGGTGGCCTTGGCGTTCCGCTTGATGCCTTCCATGGCTTTGGACTCCTCGCGCGCCATCGGGTCGTCCATGACGGCGAGTTCGGCGGCCTTGAGGCGTTTGATTTCGTCGCGCAGGCGCGCGGCCTTTTCGAAGTCGAGATCGGCGGCGGCGTCGCGCATCTGTTTTTCCAGCGCGTTGAGATGGGTCTGCAGGTTGCCGCCCACGAGGTTGCCGCCGTCGGCAAAGCCCTTGCCTGATACGCCGGAGATGTCGGCGCGGACGTGGTCGCGTTCGTAGACGCTGTCGAGGATGTCGGAGATCTTCGCCTTCACCGATTCCGGGGTGATGCCGTGTTCGGTGTTGTAAGCCACCTGCTTTTCGCGGCGGCGGGCGGTCTCGTCCATGGCGCGCTGCATCGAGCCGGTGATGTTGTCGGCATAGAGGATGACCTTGCCGTCGACGTTACGCGCCGCGCGGCCGATGGTCTGCACCAGCGAGGTCTCGGAGCGCAGAAAACCTTCCTTGTCGGCGTCGAGTATGGCGACGAAGCCGCATTCAGGAATGTCGAGGCCTTCGCGCAGAAGGTTGATGCCGACGAGCACGTCGAAAGCACCCAGACGAAGATCGCGGATGATCTCGATACGCTCCAGCGTGTCGATGTCCGAGTGCATGTAGCGGACGCGCACGCCCTGTTCATGCAGATATTCGGTGAGGTCCTCGGCCATGCGCTTGGTGAGCACGGTGCAGAGCGTGCGGTAACCCTTCGCCGCGGTCTCGCGGATCTCGCCGAGCACGTCGTCGACCTGGCTGCGGGCGGAGCGGACTTCGACAGGCGGGTCGATCAGGCCGGTCGGACGGATCACCTGCTCGGCAAAGACGCCGCCGGACTGGTCGAGTTCCCAGCCGCCGGGGGTGGCCGAGACGGCGACGGTGTCGGGGCGCATCGCGTCCCATTCCTCGAAGCGCAGCGGCCGGTTGTCCATGCACGAGGGCAGGCGGAAGCCGTATTCGGCAAGCGTCGCCTTGCGCCTGAAGTCGCCCCGGTACATGCCGCCGATCTGCGGAATGGTGACGTGGCTTTCGTCGATGAAAAGCAGGGCGTTGTCGGGGATATATTCGAACAGGGTCGGCGGCGGCTCGCCGGGGCTGCGGCCGGTGAGATAGCGCGAATAGTTCTCGATGCCGGCGCAGGAGCCGGTGGCCTCAAGCATCTCGACATCGTAGCGGGTGCGCTGTTCCAGGCGCTGGGCTTCCAAGAGGCGGCCGGCCTTTTCGAGTTCGGCGAGGCGCAGGCGCAGCTCTTCCTTGATCGCCTTGATGGCGCCGTTCAGCGTCGGGCGCGGGGTGACATAGTGGCTGTTGGCGTAGATCTTCACGCTCTTCAGGTCGCCGGTTTTCTGGCCGGTGAGCGGGTCGAACTCCGTGATGGCGTCGATCTCGTCGCCGAACATGGAGATGCGCCAGGCCGCGTCTTCCAAGTGGGCCGGAAAGATTTCGATCGTGTCGCCACGAACACGGAAGGAGCCGCGGACGAAGTTGATGTCCTGGCGCTTGTATTGCTGCGCCACGAGGTCGGCCAATAGTTGACGTTGGTCCAGGCGGTCGCCGACTTCCATCTGGAAGGTCATGGCGGTGTAGGTCTCGACCGAGCCGATACCGTAGATGCAGGAGACGGAGGCGACGATGATGCAATCGTCGCGCTCGAGCAGCGAGCGGGTGGCGGAGTGGCGCATGCGGTCGATCTGCTCGTTGATCGAACTTTCCTTCTCGATGAAGGTATCGGAGCGCGGCACATAGGCTTCCGGCTGGTAGTAGTCGTAGTAGGAAACGAAATATTCCACCGCATTGTCGGGGAAGAAGTTCTTGAATTCGCTGTAGAGCTGGGCCGCCAGCGTCTTGTTCGGCGCCAGGATGACGGCCGGGCGCTGCGTGGCCTCGATCACCTTGGCCATGGTGAAGGTCTTGCCGGAGCCGGTGACCCCCAGCAGCACCTGGCTGCGGTCGCCATTGTCGAGGCCCTCGACGAGGTCCTTGATCGCCGTCGGCTGGTCACCAGCCGGTGAGTATTCCGAGTTCATGCGGATCTCGATGCCGCCTTCGGATTTCGGCGGCCGGGCCGGGCGATGCGGCGTCCACATCTTGCCGTCCTTGAACAGCGGATTGCCGCTCTCGATCAGCGCCGACAACGCTTCCACCGTGGCGGTCACGGCCGTGCCCGCCTTCAGCGCGGCGGCGTCTTCGAGGGATACGTCGAGGCCGGAGACCGGATTGAGGCCGGCCGCGGCGCGCGTCTTCGGGTCGGTCGAGCCGCCCATGGACGTACCGCGCGCGGATTTGGAAGCGGCGATCTCCACCTTCTTGCGGTGCTTGCCGGCCTTGGAGGCGATCTGCCGCTGCGTCTCGACACCGGATGCCTCGGCATCGGCCTCGAGCTGCTTCACCCAATCGGCGACGGAACCCTCTAGGGGCGCGCCTTCGAATGCGGATTGGGGAGCTTCCTCGAAACCATCGGGGGCGGGGGACTTTTTCGGAGATTTGGCCATGGCCGGAATATGGAGAGAGTCAGCGCGAAATGGAAGAGGCAAAGAGTACAAAAGGGAAACGGATTTTGCGGCGTCCGACGCTGGATGTCTGCGACGATCAAATGGCCCGGCGATATTGCATCGCGGCAAAAATGCGGGCTATAACGGACCCACTCACCACGGACCCGGTGAAATTCCGGGTGGCTCTTCTGGCCGCCGATCCGCCAGACAACGCAAAACCTGCACGCCATATTTCGACCGCCCCTTAGGGCGCGTTGGGCCACGCTTTGCGAGATATCACCAACATGCACGTATCCTCCTTCCGCCGGGATTGGTTTTCCAATCCGACCCGCGAAATGCTTGCCGGCGCCGTCGCCACCTTCGCGCTGATCCCCGAGGTCATCGCCTTCTCCTTCGTCGCCGGCGTCGATCCGCAGGTCGGCTTGTTCGCCTCCTTCGTCATCGGCATCGTCATCGCCTTCACCGGCGGCCGCCCGGCGATGATCTCCGCCGCCGCCGGTTCCGTGGCGCTGGTCGCGGCACCGCTGGTGCACGCCCACGGGCTGCCCTATCTCTTCGCCGCCGGCCTGCTCGCCGGCGTCATCCAGGTCGTGTTCGGCCTGTTGCGCCTCGGCGTGCTGATGCGCTTCGTGTCGAAATCGGTGCGCACCGGCTTCGTCAACGCACTGGCGATCCTGATCTTCGGCGCCCAGCTGCCGCATATCATCGGCGGCGACTGGATCGCCTATGCCATGCTGGCCGCTGGCCTCGCGGTGATCTACATCGCCCCGCGCATCACCACCGCCATCCCGTCGCCGCTGATCTGCATCCTGCTGCTGACGATCGCCTCCGTCGGCCTGCATCTGCCGTTGCTGACCGTCGCCGATCTCGGCAAGCTGCCGGATTCGCTGCCGATCTTCGCCTGGCCGCAAGTGCCGCTGAACCTGGAGACGCTTGAGATCATCGCCGGTCCGGCACTGGCCATCGCCATGGTCGGCCTGCTGGAATCGATGATGACGGCGAGCGTCGTCGACGATCTCACCGACACGACGAGCGACAAGAACCGCGAATGCGCCGGCCTCGGCATAGCCAACGCCGCCGCCAGCCTGTTCGGCGGCATCGCCGGCTGCGGCATGATCGGCCAGACGGTCAGCAACGTGAAGTACGGCGGCCGCGGCCGTCTCTCGACGCTGTTTGCCGGCGCGCTGCTGTTGATCCTCATGGTTCTGCTGAAGCCATGGGTCTCGCAGGTGCCCGTCGCGGCATTGGTCGCGATCATGGTCATGGTGTCGATCGACACGTTCGACTGGTCGTCGGTCAAAACCATGGTGGTGCATCCGAAGACCTCGAGCATCGTCATGCTGGCGACCGTTATCGTCACCGTCTTCACCGCCAACCTGGCGCTCGGCGTCACCGTCGGCGTGCTGCTGAGCGGCGTCTTCTTCACCTTCAAGGTCGCCAAGCTGCTGTCGGTCCGCAAGGACACGGACGAAGCGGGCGAGCGCATCGCCTATCATGTCACCGGCCAGGTCTTCTTCGCCTCCGCCGACGTCTTCATCGACGCCTTCGACATCGCCGATGCCGAGGGCATGGCGGTGACGATCGATCTCACCCACGCGCATTTCTGGGACATCACCGCCGTCGCGGCGCTGGACCGCGTGGTGCAGCGCTTCAAGGCCCACGGCGTCGCCGTCGAGGTGAACGGCCTCAACGAGGCGAGCGCGACGCTGATCGGCCGGCTGGACAATGCGCCGAGCCTGAAGGAAATCTGAGCGCTTAACGTCGTCCTGTCGCGAACCCGACCTGTAACAAACCCGCCGACGCCGGCGTATACGGGTCGCGTCAGGACAATCAGGCATAAACGGCATGCCTGTAGCGAGGTCATCCTCACCTGCGCCAGCCGGCGATCGTGTCCTGGCTGCAGGTCTTGGCCAAGGCACGCGACACATTCAATGGTGTCGCGACGGTGCCCGGAAGAGAACCGGCAGGCCGATGCAGATCGACCGGTGCCGATCATGCGCGGGGCCACAGCCTGTCGCCGGGTCGGATGGATCAAAGCCGAAGGTAAAGACCATGATGATCAACAGACGGACTTTCTCGACAGCGCTTCTCGCCGGCGCTGCCGCTTCCCTCATTTCTACGCGCGGCATGGCCGCGATGGCGCAGCCCGCCAAGGCGCGCAACATCGTTCTGGCCCACGGGCTGTTCGCAGACGGTTCCTGCTGGACGGAGGTGATCGCGCGCCTGCAGGCTGCCGGTTTCAACGCCACCGCCGTGCAGAACCCGCTGACCACGTTGCCTGAAGCCGTCGCTTCGGTCCAGAAGGTGCTGGATCGCCAGGATGGCTCGACCGTCCTCGTCGGCCACTCCTTCTCCGGCATGCTGGTCACCGAGGCCGGCGTGCATCCCAAGGTTTCGGCGCTGGTCTATGTCGCCGCCCGCGCGCCCGATGCGGGCGAGGACTATACGGCGCTGGCAAAGACCTACCCGACCCCGCCTGCTTCGGCCGGGATCGTGTTCGATGGCGATGAAGGACGTCTGAGTGAAGAGGCGTTCCTGCGTGATTTCGCCGGCGATCTGCCGGAGGCGAAGGCCAGGGTGCTCTACGCCGTGCAGCAGCCGTTCCACAAAGCGTTGCTGACGGGCAAGACCACGCAGGCGGCGTGGCGTTCGAAGCCGAGCTGGTATGCGGTGTCGACGGAGGATCAGACGATCAATCCGGATCTGGAGCGCTTCATGGCCAAGCGCATGGGCGCCAAGACGATCGAGCTCAAATCCAGCCATCTGTCGCTGATCTCGCATCCCGACGAGATCACCCAGATGATCATCGAGGCCGCAGGCGGCCGCTGAGTTGACGTGAAGCGAACGACGTCGCGGTCTTAGGACCGCGACGAGAACAGCGAGGCGAAGGTGGAGCGCGGCTTGTCGGGCATGCTTTCGACGACGACGAGCTGGCGGATGTCGCCGCGCTTGAAGGCGGCAAGGAAGCGCTTGTAGTCCTTGAAGGAGACGCAGCCGTTGGAGTCGCCGCGCGCGCCGAGCATGTAGGTGTGGGCGAGCAGGCCGACGCGGTTGTAGATGTTGCCGGCGCCGCCGAGCGGGTTGAGGCGGATCGCCTCGACGCCGTGGAACAGGCTTTCGCGCATGGTCAGCTGGTAGGTGTGCGGCGGGGTCGGGCCACGCATCTTCTCGCGAACATATTTCGGATTGTCGCGCATCTTGCCGAGGCCGGAATGGGCTTCGAGACGTTCGCCGTTGGGCAGGTAGACCATGCTTGCGGAGATGTCATAGACCGCGACGCCGGCACGGGCGACAGGGCTTGCCTGGCGCTTCGGCACAACAGGGATTTCGCCTTCATCATCACCGATATCTGGCCGTGCATAGGCAAGCACCGGTTCTGCAGGGCGGCTGGCGCGGTCGTTTGCCGGCGCGCGCTTGGCCATGCCGTCGGGACGGGCCATCGGCAGCGGTACGGAATTGTTGTCGTTGAGAACGAGGCCGAAGGCATTGCCGGCGTCGCCCTTGCCGGCGTCGCTTTCGACGTCGACGCTTGCCACTTCGACAGCTGCGGGCCTTGTCGGAATGGAGGCGGGCGCGTTGACGGCAACGCGGCCCTGCTGCTCATCCGAAGCGGCCTTCGGCATGGCGGCAAGCGCGAGAAGGGCAGGGCCTTCGAGTGCGGCGATCTCAGCCTTGGACGGAATGACGATGCGATCGGACGAGCTGGCGACCTGAGTGGCAGCGGCAACGGCGTCGTCCTTGACCTTCGACGGCTGCGCGGAAGCGACGACGGTGCGTGCGGGCAGGGCGTCGGCGATGACAGGACCCGAGCTGCCGACGAAGGCAGCCCTGAGAACGTCGGGCGTCAGCAGGCGCTCACGCTTCGATGACCGGTTTTCCGCCGTCAGCGGCTGCAGGCGCGAGAATTTGCTGACGTGAATGTTGCGCTCTTTGGGAGCGGCCGTGGCGGTGTGCTGCACGAGCGCGATATCGCCGATGGCGTTCTTGTAGGGTGCGGGAGCGACGGCGTGCATCGTCGCGATCGACGTCACGACCCATGCCGAGGCAGCAAAACTAGCACCGATGAGACCCGCCCCGGACATAAGGCGGAATGAGCGACTGAAACGAGAAATGGACGTACCTACTGGCCTGGTATTGGCAAACACATCGACCGCAAACGCCATAACACTCGTCTTTCACAACTCGTTACTAAGGCCGGCGGTACAGATAGATGGATACTTCTTCGCCGGGGCCGGTAATGGAGCAACAGGGCCAAAATGCGGCCTGTGCGTGATTTCCGGTTGGCTGAGATGATGCCGAATTATGGTAACCAAACCCTTTACGGCGGCGACGCCTGTTTCGAAATTCGTCACCTTGTCCGCTAACCATGTTGATCTTGTTCGATTTTTTCTAATGTTCCTCGGCCTCCGTCGTGCAATGTGACCTATGTCGCCGTTTTGACATAAATATTAGCGGGAAAAGATATTGCGGATGTGCTATGAAAAGGCATCGAAGGCTTCCGAGGGGAAACGCCAATGTCTTCGGCACAAACCGCATCCGTTAACGAGATTTCGCCGGCGTTGCTTGTCGATGCGATGTTCGCGGTTCGCAAGACGGCCGCAATGAAGGCGGCGATCGAACTCGACCTCTTCACCGTGATAGGAACGGGCCAGACGGCCAAGGCGGCGGCATCCGAGATGCGATGCGCCGAGCGCGGCGTCCGCATCCTCTGCGACTATCTCGTCGTCGCCTGCTTCCTAAGCAAGGGTGGCGACGTCTACGCGCTGACCCCATCGAGCGCCGTGTTCCTCGATCGCCATTCGCCCGCCTATATGGGGTCGGCCATCGATTTCATCGCGGCACCGCAGATGCTCTCGCTCTTTCTGAGCGACCCCGCCGCCTGCGTGCGCAATGGCGGCGCCGAGGGGCTGGCGAACCTCTCGCCTGACAATCCCGTGTGGGTGCGCTTCGCCCGTGCCATGGGCGCCTTTACCGGCGGGGCGGGCAGGACGCTTGCCGCCGACGTCGCGGCATGGCCGTCACCGCCGTCAAAGGTGCTCGATATCGCCGCCGGCCCCGGCTATTTCGGCATCGAGATCGCCAGGGCCATTCCGCAAGCGCGGATCGTCGCGCTCGATTGGAAGCCGGTGCTGGAACTGACGCGGGAGAATGCGACGGCGGCTGGTGTGGCCGATCGTTTCAGCTTCATCGCCGGCAGCGCCTTCGATGTCGACTGGGGCAGCGACTACGATCTCATCATGCTGCCGAACTTCCTGCATCACTTCGATATCGCCGGCTGCGCGGAACTGCTGAAGAAGGCACGCCCAAGCCTCAGCGCCAAGGGCAAGCTGATCGCCGTCGAGTTCGTCCCCAACGAGGATCGCGTCTCCCCCGATTTTCCCGCAGCCTTCGCCTTAGAAATGTTGGCGACGACACCACGCGGCGACGCCTATACGGCGTCCAACCTGCGCGAGATGGCCTCGATGGCGGGCTTCCGTGACATCGCGATCAGTCCGCTGCCGCCATCGCCGGCAAGCGTGATTGTGTTCGAGTAGATTGACGTCACCGATCGGTGATGGCGCATAAGCGCCGCTCAGGCCTTCTCCAGCACGTAGCTGCCCGGCGCTTCCTCGAGCGCGTTCAGCGCATCGCCGCCTGGCTTGCGAGCCGGTACCCGCTTGCCGTCCTTGGCCTCGATCCACGCCTGCCAGTGCGGCCACCAGGAGCCTGCCGCTTCCTCGGCGTCGACGAGCCAGTCCTCGTATTCGCCCTTGGCCGGTCTGCCGGTCCAGTATTGGTACTTCTTCTTGTCCGGCGGGTTGACCACGCCGGCGATGTGGCCGGAGCCGGCGAGCACGAAATCGACCTTGCCGCCGAAGAACTGGCTGCCGAGGAACACCGATTTCGCCGGCGCGATATGGTCCTCGCGAGTTGCGAGGTTATAGATCGGGATCTTGACGCTCTTCAGCGATACCGCCTGGCCATCGAGCACCATCTCGCCCTTGGTCAGCGCGTTCTTCAGATAGCAGTTGCGCAGATAGAAGGCGTGGTTGGCCGCCGCCATCCGCGTCGAATCGGCGTTCCAGAACAAGAGGTCGAAGGGCATCGGCTCCTGGCCCTTGAGGTAATTGTTGACGAAGTAGGGCCAGATGAGCTCGGAGGCGCGCAGCATGTTGAAAGCGGTCGCCATCTTCGAGCCATCGAGATAGCCGGTCACGTTCATGTAGTTCTCAAGCCGCGTCAGCTGTTCCTCGTCGACGAACACCTTGAGGTCGCCGGCATGGGTGAAATCGACCTGGGTGGTGAACAGCGTCGCGGAGCGGATGCGCTTGTTCTTCTCCTTGGCGTGCAGCGCCAGCGTCGCGGCCAGCAGCGTGCCGCCGACGCAATAGCCGATGGCGTTGACGTCCTTCTCGCCGGTCGCCTTCTCTATGGTCTCGAGCGCGAAATCGATCCCTTCGCGCGCATAGGCCGCCCAATCCTTGGCCGCATGGCGCGCATCCGGATTGACCCAGGAGATGACGAACACCGTCTGCCCCTGATCGACGCAGAACTTGATGAAGCTTTTCTGCGGATTGAGATCGAGGATGTAGAACTTGTTGATCCAGGGCGGGCAGATGAGGAGAGGGCGCTTCAGCACCGTCTCGGTCGTCGGCTCGTATTGGATGATCTGGCAGATCTCGTTCTGGGCGATCACCTTGCCTGGCGTCAGCGCCATGTCGCGGCCGACGGCGAACTTGGTCATGTCGGTCTGTCGAAGCTTCAGGTCGCCATGGCCGGCCACGATGTCCTCGGCCAGCATCTTCATGCCCCGCACCAAGTTTTCACCGCTGCTCGCGATCGTTTCGCGATAGAGCTGCGGATTGGTGGCGACGAAATTGGTCGGCGAGATCGCCGCCGTGATCTGTCTGACGTAGAAATTGGCCTTCTGCCGCGTGTGCTCGTCCAGACCCTCGGTCTCGGTGACGAGTTTTTCGGCCCAGTCCGCGGTAATGAAATAGGCCTGCTTCAGGAATTCGAAGAAGGGGTTCTTCTCCCAGTCCTGGTCAGCGAAGCGCTTGTCCTTGCGATCGGGCTCCGGCTCGAGCGATTCGCCCTGCATGCGCTGCATCGAGCGCATCCACACGCCGAAAAAGCTGGTCATCAGCTTGGTCTGCGCATCGAAGGCGCGGCGCGGGTCTGAGATCCAGTATTCGCTGACCTTGGAGAGTGTCTTGACCATGTCGGTGACGGGGTCGGCGGTGTTTTCGCGAATCTCGCCGCTTTCGCGCGGGCCAAGCCAGGCGGACGCCGCTTTGCCCAGGTTTTCCAGGGCGCGGGCGAAGTTCAGCGCCATCGTTTCCGGGTCCTTCAGCATGTAAGGATCGAAATCCTTCGCCTCGAAGCCCGGGCCTTGGCCCTTATCGCTCTTGTCCTGGTTGCTGTCGGTCACGCGGTTCCTCCGGCGGCAGCATCTCTATCCAAATCAAGTTGTATCCGCTCGGATCAAGAAAACAAGTTCCGCAGACATGCCTTCATGCTATTGCTTTGTGCAGGCTGCGAATTTAACAAGTCGAAGCAGCTTAAGGATTTGGAACCTCTGGCATGACCAACACAGGCATTCGTACCATCGCAAACGTCACCCGCATCGCCCTTATCGGCGCCGCCGCGGCCATGGCGCTTGCCGGATGCATGCGAACGCCCGAGGAAAAGGCCGCGTTTGCCGCAAAGCAGGCGGCCCCGACAGCCGTGGTCATGAACGCCACCAAGGGCGAGGCGCCGACCGAAAGCGGTCTGTCGCACTATCGTGACGGCTATCCTGGTTTCGGCGCGCCGCTGACCGCCGCCAACGTTCAGATGAACGACGAGGAAGCCTCGGGCCTGCAGCAGAAGCTGACGGCGCTGAGCAACCGACGCAAGGCGGGCACCATCTCGGAAGCCGAATACCAGCGCCGCGTTGCGGAATACCGCAAGCTAGCCGAAGACCACGGCCCGGAAACGCTGTCCGAAATCACCAAATAAGGCCTTGCCTTCTCTGGCGTTTGCAAGCAAAGCCTTCCGTCAGGTGCGGAAGATGAAATTTTCCTGATAAAGCGTCAGCCCCGAGGCGGTCCGTCAAAGAATCGCCGTGCGCTGGACGTCTGATGAATACGGCCTTGGCGATTCTGAAGTTCGTGTCGCAAGCAGCCGGAAGTTAGGACGAACTTCGATTTGCGGTCATGGTGGCCGCGTTTCCGTGGGGAAAGAGATGGAAGAGTTTCACAAAGTCCGGCGTTTGCCGCCTTATGTTTTCGAACAGGTCAACCGTTTGAAAGCAAGCGCGCGAGCGGGCGGAGCCGATATCATCGATCTCGGCATGGGAAACCCTGACCTGCCGACCCCCAAGGCGATCGTCGACAAGCTCTGCGAAGTGGTTCAGGACCCGCGCACGCATCGCTATTCCTCGTCCAAGGGCATTCCTGGCCTGCGCCGCGCCCAGGCCGCCTATTACGCCCGCCGCTTCGGCGTGAAGCTCAACCCGGATACGCAGGTGGTCGCCACCCTCGGCTCCAAGGAAGGCTTCGCCAACATGGCGCAGGCAATCACCGCGCCCGGCGATGTCATTCTCTGCCCGAACCCGACCTATCCGATCCACGCCTTCGGCTTCCTGATGGCGGGCGGCGTGATCCGCTCTCTGCCGGTCGAGCCGGATGACAGCTTCTTCCCGCCGCTGGAACGCGCCGTGAAGCACTCGATCCCGAAGCCGCTGGCGCTGATCGTCAACTATCCGTCGAACCCGACGGCCTATGTCGCGACGCTCGATTTCTACAAGGATGTCATCGCGTTTGCGAAGAAGCACGACATCATCGTGCTCTCCGACCTTGCCTATTCGGAGATCTACTTCGACGACAACAACCCGCCGCCATCGGTGCTGCAGGTGCCCGGCGCCATGGACGTCTGCGTCGAGTTCACCTCGATGTCGAAGACCTTCTCCATGCCCGGCTGGCGCATGGGCTTTGCTGTCGGCAATGAACGCCTGATCGCAGCGCTGACGCGCGTGAAGTCCTACCTCGACTACGGCGCTTTCACGCCGATCCAGGTCGCCGCCACGCACGCGCTGAACGGTGACGGCTCGGATATCGCCGAGGTCCGCGGCGTCTACAAGCGCCGCCGCGACGTCATGGTCGACAGCTTCGGCAAGGCCGGCTTCGAAGTGCCGCCGCCGGCAGCCACCATGTTCGCCTGGGCGAAGATCCCGGAAAAGTTCCGCCATCTCGGCAGCCTCGAGTTCTCCAAGCTCCTGGTCGAGAAGGCAGACGTTGCCGTTGCGCCGGGGATCGGCTTTGGCGAAATGGGCGACGATTACGTGCGTCTGGCGCTCGTCGAAAACGAGCACCGCATCCGTCAGGCGGCGCGCAACATCAAGAAGTTCATGTCCACCGCCGACGAGACGATGCACAACGTCGTCTCGTTGAACGCTCACCGCTGATACAATCAGTTCTTTCGGCAGCCGCTCCGGCGGCTGCCATTCATGACATATTTCAGGATCGATCCATGGCAGATGCCCTTAAAATCGGCGTTGCGGGCTTGGGTACCGTTGGTGCCTCTCTCGTTCGTATCATTCAGCAGCGCAGCGACGTGCTTGCCGCGACGTGCGGCCGGCCGATCCTGATTACCGGCGTTTCCGCCCGCGACAAGACCAAGGACCGCGGCATCGATGTCGGCGGCATCGAGTGGTTCGACACGCCCGAGGAACTGGCGACCAAGGGCGACATCGACGTCTTCGTCGAACTCGTCGGCGGCGCGGAAGGGCCGGCCAATATCGCCGTCCACGCAGCCCTCAACCGTGGTCTCCATGTGGTGACAGCCAACAAGGCGCTGCTCGCCTATCACGGCGTCGAGCTCGCCAGGATCGCCGAAGAGAAGGGCGCGCTGCTCAACTTCGAAGCGGCCGTCGCCGGCGGCATCCCCGTCATCAAGGCGCTGCGTGAATCTCTGACGGGCAACACGATCTCGCGCGTCTACGGCATCATGAACGGCACCTGCAACTACATCCTGACCAAGATGGAGAAGGAAGGCCTGTCGTTTTCCGATTGCCTGAAGGAAGCCCAGCGCCTCGGTTACGCCGAAGCGGATCCCGCCTTCGACATCGAGGGCAACGACACCGCCCACAAGCTCTCCATCCTGACGACGCTCGCCTTCGGCAACCAGATCGCCGTCGACGACATCTATCTCGAGGGCATCACCAACATCTCGATCGACGACATCCATGCGGCCGCCGATCTCGGCTACCGCATCAAGTTGCTCGGCGTTGCCCAGCGCACCGATACCGGCATCGAGCAGCGCGTGCACCCGACCATGGTACCCGTCGACAGCGTCATCGCCCAGGTCGATGGCGTCACCAACGCGGTTGCGATCGAATCCGACATTCTCGGCGAACTCCTGATGGTCGGCCCCGGCGCCGGCGGCAACGCCACGGCCTCGTCGGTACTCGGCGACATCGCCGACATCGCCAAGAGCCGCCCGGGCGCCCAGCAGGTTCCGGTGCTCGGCCACCCGGCCAAGTCGCTCGAGCCCTACCGCAAGGCGCAGATACAGAGCCACGAGGGCGGCTATTTCATCCGCCTGACGGTTCTCGACCGCACCGGCGTCTTCGCCAGCGTCGCCACCCGCATGGCCGAGAACCACATCTCGCTCGAATCCATCGTGCAGCGCTCCAAGCAGCACCTTTCGCCATCGCACCACCAGACGATCATCCTCGTCACCCATGCGACCACCGAGGATTCGGTGCGCAAGGCCGTCGAGGCGATCAAGACCGAGGGCTATCTGGTCGGCGAACCGCAGGTGATCCGCATCGAGCGTCCGAAGGAAGATTGAGCCTCGCACGCGTCGTGGCGATACGGCGTCACCGTATGGTGATCTATTCTGTGGGCGGCGGGGCGCAGGTGTGCTCCGCCGTCTTTCGTTTGCCGTCACGGCTCTGTAGAACGGCCTTGTAGTGGCAGTGGAGTGACATGATGGACATCCCGGCCGATCCGGTACAGCGCGCCTTTCTGGGTGTCGAGAAATCCGTTCTCGACAATCGCTGGATCTCGCGGCTGGATCAGGCCGGGCAGAACCGGGCGCTTGCCATGTCGCAGATGCACGGCCTGCCGGATCTGATCGCCCGCGTGCTCGCCGGCCGCGGCGTCACCGTCGACGAGGCGGTCGAATTCCTCGATCCGACGCTGCGCTCGCTGATGCCCGATCCCTACAAGCTGACCGATTGCGAGAAGGCGGCCAAGCGCATCGTTGATGCCATCAACACGCGCCAGCAGGTCGCGATCTTCGGCGATTACGACGTCGACGGCGCATCGTCCTCGGCGCTGATGTACCGCTTCCTCAGCCATTTCGGCGTGACATCCGAAATCTACATTCCAGACCGCGTCTTCGAAGGCTATGGCCCGAACCCCGCCGCCATGGACCAGCTGATCGACAACGGCGCCCGCCTGATCGTCACCGTCGACTGCGGCTCCACCAGCCACGAGGCGCTGGCGGCTGCCGCCAAGCGCCATGTCGACGTCGTCGTCATCGATCACCACCAGGTGACACACGACCTGCCGCAGTGCCACGCGCTCGTCAATCCGAACCGCGAGGACGATCTGTCGGGGCAGGGGCATCTCTGTGCCGCCGGCGTCGTCTTTCTTGTCTTGGTTGCCACACTGAGGCTGCTGCGCGAGGCCGGCCATCCGAAAGCGCGCAGCATCGACCTCCTGCAATGGCTCGACATCGTAGCGCTCGCCACGGTCTGCGACGTCGTTCCGCTGAAGGGCCTGAACCGCGCCTATGTCGTCAAGGGCCTGATCGCCGCCCGCCACCAGGGCAATGCCGGTCTGTCGGCGCTGTTTCGCAAGGCGGGTCTTGCCGGGCCGGTAACGCCCTATCATTTCGGCTTCCTCATCGGCCCCCGTATCAACGCCGGCGGCCGTATCAGCGACGCCGCACTCGGTAGCCGGCTATTGACGCTTGACGATAGCGGAGAAGCCGAGGCCATCGCCGAGCGTCTGGACGAGCTCAATCGCGACCGTCAGGTGATGGAAGCCCATATGCTGCAGGAGGCAGAGGCCGAGGCATATGCCGAATATGGCGACGGCACCGGCGCCTCCGTCATCGTCACCGCGCATGAGAAATGGCACCCCGGCATCGTCGGCCTGATCGCCGCGCGGCTGAAGGAGAAGTTCAAGCGCCCGGCCTTCGCCATCGCCTTCGACCCCAATGGCAAGGGCACCGGCTCCGGCCGCTCGATCAATGGCTTCGACATGGGCAAGATGGTGCGCGCGGCCGTGGACGAGGGGTTGCTGGTCAAGGGCGGCGGCCATGCGATGGCGGCGGGCCTCACCGTCGAGCGCGACAAGCTCGGCCGCCTGCGCGGCTTCTTTTCGGAGCGCGCCGAAAAGACGGTGGCGGCGCTGGTGGCCAACGAGACCCTTAAGATCGACGGCGCGATCGGCGCCAGCGGCGCGACGATCGATTTGATCGATCGCCTGGAAACGGCAGGGCCATACGGCTCCGGCCATTCGCAGCCGATCTTCGCCATCCCCGCCCACCGCGTCCGCGATTCGAGGATCGTCGGCGAGAAGCATGTGAAGGTGACGCTGGAAGCCATGGACGGCGCCCGTCTCGACGGCATCGCCTTCCGCGCCGCCGATACGCAGCTCGGCAACCTGCTGCTGAATTCGCGCGGCGCCAACCTGCATGTGGCGGGCTCGCTCGGCGACAATCACTATCAGGGCTCGCGCCGCGTCCAGCTGCGGGTGATTGATGGCGCCATCGCGCGCTGAGCCATTCCCGTCAGAGCGGCACTGTCAGCGTCGATTTGACGTTGTCCATGGCGATGAAGGTCTTGAATTTCTTCACATTGCCGCTGTCGAAGAAGAGCCGCCGCGTCAGCCGTTCGTAATGGGCCATGTCTGATATCAGCACGACGAGCACGAAGTCCGCCTCTCCGGTCACGTAATAGCACTGCTGCACCTCGGGCGCACCGGCAAAGCTCTGCTTCAGCGCATCGATCAGATCGGCACGCTCATTCTCCACTTCCACCTCGACGAAGATGGTGATCGGCTGGCCGACCTTGGCGGGATCGAGCAGCGCCGCGTTTTGCCGGATGACGCCACTCTGCTCCATCCGCTTGATGCGCCGCTGCACCGCCGGCGCTGACAGGTTGACCGCCTCGCCGATCACCCGCTGCGGCGTCGTGTTGTCCTCCTGCAGGATCTTCAGAATGGCGATGTCGAATTGGTCGAGACCATCGGCGGACATGGCGGCTCCACGAAACAAACTTGCAAAACAGAGGCCGTTTTGCAGCGCCTTTTTCGCGCCTCCTGCAATATATCTTTGTGCACAGGAGGGATCGACATGTTTTTGAAGAACACGCACATCGATTTCGGCAAGCCGCTATCCGCCAACGACGCTGGCATGCTCGGCCCCGAGGGCGCCGACCAGGCGCAAAACTATCTCAGCCACCGCGACGGCCATAAGCCGACGCCGCTGCACGCCCTGCCGGGCCTGTCGCGGGCGCTCGGCGTCGCCTCCATCCACGTCAAGGACGAGGGCCACAGGCTTGGGCTCGGCAGCTTCAAGGCGCTCGGCGGCGCCTATGCCGTCGCCCGCCTCGTGCTCGACGAGGCATCGAAGCGATTGGGCCGCTCGGTCGATATGGCCGAATTGCAGACGCCCGAGGTGAGAGCCGTGGCCGCCGCGATGACCTTTGCCTGCGCCACGGATGGAAACCACGGCCGCTCGGTGGCGCAGGGTGCTCAGCTGGTCGGCGCCCGCTCAGTCATCTCGGTTCACTCAGGCGTCAGCGCCGAGCGCGTCACCGCCATCGCCCGCTATGGCGCCGAGATGGTCCGCGTCGAGGGCACCTATGACGATTCGGTGGCGGAAGCCGCCCGCGTCGCCACAGAAAACGGCTGGACGATCGTCTCCGATACCGCATGGCCGGGCTACGAGCGCATCCCTGGCCTTGTGATGCAGGGCTACACGGCGCTGGTGCGCGAGGCGCTGCAACAGCTTCCGGAAGTGCCGACCCATGTCTTCGTTCAATGCGGCGTCGGCGGCATCGCGGCAGCCGTGGCCGCCCACTTTGCGCTCGAGCTCGGTGAGAACCGGCCTGTCTTCACCGTCGTCGATCCGGCCGGCGCCGCCTGCATGTTCGAGGCGGCAAGAGCGGGGCGGCCTGTTACCATCGCCCATGCAGAGCCGACGGTCATGGCGATGCTCGAATGCTACGAGCCGTCGCCGATCGCCTGGCGTATCCTTAGCCGGCTTGCCGATGGTTTCATGACCGTGGAGGATGCGGACGCGATCGCGGTGATGAACCGGCTGGCGCGGCCCGCTGCCGGCGATCCGGCCATCGTTTCGGGCGAAAGCGGCGGCGCTGGCCTGGCCGGACTGATTGCCGCGCTGTCTGATCCCGAGGCCAAGGCGGCGCTCGGGCTCGATGAGACGGCACGCGTCTTCGTCATCAACACCGAGGGCGCCACCGATCCGCAACGCTACGAGGAGCTGGTCGGGATAGCACCGGATAAGGTCGGTCACCGCATGGAGATATCCGCATGAGCCTTGCTTCCATTGATCGCGAGCGCATGCTCGGGCGCATTCGCGAACTGGGTGAGGTGGGGCGGGAGGATGGCCGGCTGACGCGGCTCGCCGGATCGGATGCGGACCGCGCCGGCCGCGATCTGCTGGTCTCCTGGTTGGAAGGCGCCGGGCTCGAGGTCAGAATAGACCGCATCGGCAACATCTTTGGGATCTGGACGGAAGAGCCGATCGCCGACGAAGCGCCGGTGCTGCTTGGCTCGCATATCGACACCGTGATCAACGCCGGAATCTATGACGGCTGCTATGGCGTGATCGCCGGGCTGGAGGTGATCGAAACGCTGAAACGAAACGGTTTTGCGCCATCGCGGCCGATCGCGGTGGCGGCCTTCACCAACGAGGAAGGCGTGCGCTATGCGCCCGATATGATGGGCTCGCTGGTCCATGCCGGCGGGCTCTCCGTCGAGGCGGCGCTTGCAAGCGTCGGAACGGACGGTTCGGTGCTGGGCGACGAGCTTTCGCGCATCGGCTACGCCGGCGATATCGAGCCGGGCTTTCTCAGGCCGAAAGCCTATGTCGAGCTGCATATCGAGCAGGGGCCGGTGCTGGAGCGCGAGGGGCTGCGGATCGGCGCAGTCGAGACCCTGCAGGGCATCTCCTGGCAGCGCGTGACGATATCAGGCGTCGCCAACCATGCCGGCACGACGCCGATGTCGATGCGCTCGGATGCCGGCCAGGCCGCCGCCGAGGTGATGGTTTTCCTGCGCCAGCGCGCGATGGCGTCAGACATTCCCGTGGTCGCCACCATCGGCTGCATGGCCTTCGAGCCGAACGCCATCAACGTCATCCCGTCGCTGGCAAGCTTCACCGTCGATCTCCGCAGCCCGGATGAGCAGCGTCTGCGCGAGGAGGAGGCGGCACTTTCCACCTTTCTCGATGCGCTGGCATTGCGCGACGGTCTCGGCGTTTCCGTCGAGCGGCTGGCGCGGTTCCAGCCGGTGACGTTCGACCCAGCTATCGTGGCGCTGATTGAGCAGGCTGCCGGCCGACGCGGTCTGTCGTCGCGCCGGATGACATCAGGTGCCGGCCACGACGCGCAGATGATCGCCCGCATCGCGCCCTCGGCGATGATCTTCGTTCCGAGCCGCGACGGCATCAGCCACAATCCGAGAGAGCATACCGATGCCGATGACCTTGTCGCCGGCGCCGACATCCTGCTTGATGTCGTCCGCGACCTCTCTGCATGATCGGGAGACGATGACATGACCGACCTGAAAGCGCTGAACGACGAGATGACGGCATGGCGGCGCGATCTGCACGCGCATCCGGAATTCGGCTTCGAGGAGACAAGGACGGCGGCCTTCGTGGCGGATAAGCTGCGTTCGTTCGGCCTCGAGGTCGCGGAAGGGGTCGGCGGGACCGGCGTTGTCGGCACGCTTACGCGGGGCACCGGTAATCGCGCGATCGCGCTCCGCGCCGATATGGATGCGCTGCGTATCACCGAGCGGGGACACGCGGACTACCGCTCGCGGGTGCCGGGCACGATGCACGCCTGCGGCCATGACGGGCACACCGCCATGCTGCTTGGCGCTGCCAAACTATTGGCCGAGGAGGGCGGTTTTGACGGCACAGTGCGCTTTCTGTTCCAGCCGGCGGAGGAGTGGGGCAAGGGCGCGCTCGCCATGCTCGACGGCGGGCTGATGCAGCGCTTCCCCTTCGAGGAGATCTACGGCCTGCACAACATGCCGGGCCTGCCGGTCGGGCATTTCGAGACAAGGACAGGGCCGATCATGTCGGCGGAGGATAATTTCGAGATCGTGCTCACGGGGCTTGGTGGCCACGCCGCCCGGCCGCAATTCGGCAACGAGGTGCTGGTCGCCGCCTGCGCGCTTGTGACGAACCTGCAGACGATCGTCTCGCGCCGGCTGAGCCCCGCCGATATCGCCGTGGTCTCCGTCACCGAACTCATCACCGACGGCACCCGCAACGCGCTGCCGGGGCTCGCCCGCATTCTAGGTGATGCCCGCAGCTTCCGCCCGGAAGTGAGCGCCGAGATCGAGCGGCAGATGCGCGTCATCGCCGATGGCACGGCGATGGCCCACAACGTGACGGCCGAGACGCGCTACACCCGCGAATTCGTGCCGCTCATCAACGACGCCACCTTGGTGGAGGAGGCGATGGCCGCCGCCCGCACTGTCCTGCAGGCTGATCACGTCAAGGTCGCCGCCGAACCGATGACCGCATCGGAGGATTTCGCGCGCTTCCTGGAACACGTGCCCGGCTGCTTCGTCTTCATGGGGAACGGCGAAAGCTCCGCGCCGCTGCATAATCCCGATTTCGATTTCAACGACGCTGGCCTTCTGGCGGGAGCACGCTACCATGCCGCGATCATCCGCCGACGCCTGCCGATTGCCTGAGTTTCCGCCCGCATATTTCTACTGCCTGACAAATAATCGCAATGGAGCATCGATATGGCGCATTCCCTGAACAAGCCCTACGCGGCAACCGGCGTTTCCGGCGCCAACCAGCCGGAACTCGACACCGAGGAGGTCTGGCAGGCCCGCGCCGATCTGGCGGCCTGCTTCCGCATGGCGGCGCGCCATGGGCTCGAAGAGGGGATCTGCAACCATTTCTCGGCGCTGGTGCCCGGCTATGACGACCTCTTCATCGTCAATCCCTATGGCTACGCCTTCCGCGAGCTGAGGGCATCGAAGCTTCTGATCTGCGATTTTCACGGCAACGTCGTCTCGGGCGAGGGCGAGCCGGAGGCGACCGCCTTCTATATTCATGCCCGCATCCATGCCCGCGTTCCGCGCGCCCGCGTCGCGTTCCACACCCACATGCCCTACGCGACGGCGCTGTCGATGACCGAGGGCGACCCGCTGATTTTCGCCGGCCAGACGGCGCTGAAATTCTACGGCCGCACCGCCTATGACCGCGATTACAACGGCCTGGCGCTGGACGAGCGCGAAGGCGACCGCATCGCCAATGCGATCGGCGACGCCGACATCGTCTTCATGAAGCATCACGGCGTCATGGTGCTGGCGCCCAATATCGCCGAGGCCTGGGACGATCTTTATTATCTCGAGCGCGCCTGCCAGGTACAGACGCTGGCGCTCTCCACCGGCCGCCCGGTCCTGCCGGTCGCCCCCGATATCGCCGAGGCCGCCTACCGCCAGATGCGCGAAGGCGACCCGGAATCGGCGCGGCTGCATCTGGCGGCGATCAAGCGCATGCTCGATGCCGAGGAGCCGCAATATCGCGATTGAGGGTGGGAGAGGGCGCGTGTCCAGAGGGGTACGCGCCTGATACGAGACGGCGAATAACAGATGGGACCGAACGGCTCGTTCGCTAGGTCATTTATGGGGAAATCAGGAAAAAGTTGTTCGTTATCAATGATAACGAAGAGAGAAGTGGCACGCCCTAGGGGAGTCGAACCCCTCTTCCCAGAATGAAAATCTGGTGTCCTAACCGATAGACGAAGGGCGCCTCCTTCGTGGTGGCGCCCTTATAATCAGGCACTTGGATTCCCGCAAGCGGCAAAACGCATAAAAATGGCGATGTGCTGATCTTTTCCCTATCTGATTGATAGTTAATGGCTATTTTCAGCGTTTGGCGATGCATCGATCCTGTCCGGGCCGCGGAAGTCGGCCTCTTCTCAAGCGCGAACCTCGAACACCATGTTGAACGGCGTTTCGGTGGCGCGGTGGAAATGCTTGAAGCCGGCATCGAGCGCCACCTTGCGCAATCGCGTTTCGCCGGCCTGCGCGCCGAGCGCCAATCCGACCTCCTGCGACATCGAGGCGGGCGTGCAGATCATCGTCGAGGCGCCGTAATAGACGCGGCCGACGGGGTTGAGATTGTCCTTTAGGTGATCATGCGCGAAGGGCTCGACGATCATCCAGGTACCGCCGGGCGCAAGCGTTTCCTTCACATGCTTTCCCGCGCCGACGGGATCGCCCATGTCGTGCAGGCAATCGAACATCGCGACGAGATCGTAACGCCCGGCCGGGAAGCTCGCCGCCGACGCCTGCTCGAAGCTGACGCGATCGGAAACGCCGGCCTCCTTGGCCGCCATCCGGGCGCGTTCGATCGACGGCATGTGATAGTCGTAGCCGACGAAGCGCGAGGCGGGATAGGCCTGCGCCATCAGGATGGTCGAGCTGCCATGGCCGCAGCCGACATCGGCCACCTTGGCGCCGGCCTTCAGCTTGTCCTCGACGCCATCGAGCGCCGGTATCCACTCGGTGACAAGGCTGTTGTTGTAGCCGGTGCGGAAGAAGCGTTCGGTGCCACGAAAGAGGCAGTTGCTGTGCTCGTGCCAGCCGAGTCCCTTGCCGGTGCGGAAGGCGTCGGCCACCTTCGGCTCATCCGTCCACATCGCCTGCACCAGCTGGAACGCGCCGGTGAAGAAGGCGGGGCTGTTCTCGTCGGCGAAGACAAGAGCCTGCTCCGGTGTCAGCCGGAAGCGGTCGGTCTTTTCGTCATAGGTCAGATAGTCGGCGGCGGCGAGCGCCGACAGCCATTCGCGCAGATAGCGCTCCTTGACCGCCGTCTTTTTTGCAAGCTCGGCGGCGGTCACGGGCTCGCCGTCGCTCATTGCCTTGAACAATCCGACGTCGTCGCCGAGCACCACGAGGGAGCCGGATACGGCGGCGCCGATATCGCCGACCAGCCGGCCGACGAGGGCATCCACTTTTTGCATGTCGGGTTGGCGCATGTCATCCTCCATAAAAATGCAGGGAAGAACCAGCGGCGCGACTATACACCCGCTCACGGCGGCGTGAAAGGACGGCGGAGTAGGGGGCGACGGCAGGCGTGAGCCTAAGCGTGGCAGCTGCGAGCTACGCGGATTGGTGTCACGCAATATTCGCGCAACCATCGAAAAAGCCGCGTTGACAACAAAATGCGCCGGGATAAGAGTGGCTTAGCCTGCATATTAGGCTTTGGAGGAATGACCATGATCAAGCATCTGACAATTCTTGCCTCTGTTTCCCTGCTCGGCGCGCTCGCCTTCGCCACACCGTCCTCGGCGCTCTCGATGAAGGAATGCAGCGCCAAGTACAAGTCGGCGCAGGCGGATGGTTCCGCCAAGGACATCAAGTGGAACGACTTCCGCAAGGCGCAGTGCGGGCCTGATGCGACGGCCGAGCCCGACGTGACGATGGCGACCGGCGTCGAGCCCGAGAAGCCGACGATGGACGCTCCCAAGGGCGTGACCTTCCCGACGGCGATTGCTCCCAAATACGCCAAGGAAACCCCCGGCAAGGGCCGCATGCACACCTGCGTCGATTCCTACCATACCAACAAGGACGCCAACACGCTCAACGGCCTGAAGTGGATCCAGAAGGGCGGCGGCTTCTACAGCCTCTGCAATGCCAAGCTGAAGGGCTGATTTCGGATTGCCGAACGTCCCCGGGACGGCATCCGCCGTCCCGTCCGGCTGCTACGGCGAGGCGGGGGAAGGGCTTCGTTTCAAAGGGTTTCCGGCGCCAGCCACCCTCTCCGTCGTCATGCTCGGTCTTGTACCGAGCATCTGCCGGTCTCTCCATTTGCTCGACGGGAATGGATACTTGCACCCGGCGGACTCATTCATCGCCTTTGCTTCGTTCGCTCGGCTTGAGCAGCACCGTTGCATTCTCGACGGCGTGCTTAGATCCTCGGCACGTTGGCCGAGGATGACGCCGAGAGTGAGGAGGCGCTCTCATTTCCACGTGCCCTTCGCGCGTAAAAAAACCCGCAGCGGCCTTCGCCCGGCGGGTTTTCATTGAGCGTTGCTGTCGCAGTCCTAGTGCAGGATCTGGCTGAGGAAGAGCTTGGTGCGCTCGTGCTGCGGATTGTCGAAGAACTCGGCGGGCGAGTTCTGTTCGACGATCTGGCCCTGGTCCATGAAGATGACGCGGTTGGCGACCTGGCGCGCGAAGCCCATTTCGTGGGTCACGCACAGCATCGTCATGCCTTCTTCGGCAAGGCCGACCATGGTGTCGAGCACTTCCTTGATCATTTCAGGGTCGAGTGCCGATGTCGGCTCGTCGAACAGCATGATCTTCGGGTTCATGCACAGCGAGCGGGCGATCGCCACGCGCTGCTGCTGGCCGCCGGAGAGCTGGCCCGGATACTTGTTGGCCTGCTCCGGGATCTTGACGCGTTTGAGGAAGTGCATGGCGATCTCTTCAGCCTGCTTCTTCGGCATCTTGCGCACCCAGATCGGCGCCAGCGTGCAGTTTTCCAGGATCGTCAGGTGCGGGAAAAGGTTGAAGTGCTGGAAGACCATGCCGACTTCGCGGCGCACTTCGTCGATCTTCTTAAGGTCGTTGGTCAGTTCCGTGCCATCGACGATGATCTGGCCCTTCTGGTGTTCTTCCAGACGGTTGATGCAGCGGATCATCGTCGACTTGCCGGAGCCCGAAGGGCCGGCAATGACGATGCGCTCGCCGCGCATGACCTTCAGGTTGATGTCGCGCAGCACGTGGAAATCACCGTACCACTTGTTCATGCCGATGATCTCAATGGCAACATCAGTTGCAGACACGGTCATCTTCTTGGGTTGGGCTTCAGCCATGATTTTTCCCCTTGCTCTTATCGTTTGTGGCCAGTGTCGAGGTGGCGTTCCATGAAGTTTGAATAGCGTGACATGCCGAAGCAGAAAAGCCAGAAAACGAAGCCCGCGAAGATCAGGCCGGTCAAAGGCGTCACAGCGCTTGCCCAGTTGGCGTCCGAGAAGTTCAGGCGCACGATGTTCAACAGGTCGAACATGCCAATGATCGACACCAGCGACGTATCCTTGAAGGTGCCGATGAAGGTGTTGACGATGCTGGGGATAACCAGCTTGATCGCCTGCGGCATGATCACCAGCCGGGTCTTCTGCCAGTAGCCGAGGCCGAGCGAATCCGCGCCCTCGAACTGGCCCTTCGGAATGGCCTGCAGGCCACCGCGGATGACTTCGGCCATGTAGGCGGAGGTGAAGATCGACACCCCGATCAGTGCGCGCAGCAGCTTGTCGATGGTCCAGCCGGTCGGCAGGAACAGCGGCAGCATGACGCTTGCCATGAAGAGCACGGTGATCAGCGGTACGCCGCGGACGATTTCGATGAAGGCCACGCAGACCATGCGGATGACGGGCATCTTAGATCGCCGACCGAGCGCGAGCAGGATGCCGCAGGGAAACGAGACCGCGATGCTGACGAAGGACAGGATCAGCGTCACCATCAGGCCGCCCCAGAGCGACGTTTCGACGACCTCGAGACCGAAGCCGCCGTAAAGCAGCCAGAAGGAAACGACCGGCAGGACGAGGAACAGCAGGATGGCGTTCAAGCCCTTGCGCGGCACCGACGGGATCAGCATCGGCACCAGTAGTGCCACGAACAGGATGCCGACGATGGTCGGGCGCCAGCGGTCGCTGATCGGATAGCGGCCGAAGATGAACTGGTCATACTTGGCCTGCACGAAGGCCCAGCAGGCGCCGCTCCAGCCATCAGGCTGAACGCCGCCCTGCACAGTGGTGGCGCAGAAGGTGCGGTCGGGACCGGACCAGACGGCCTCGATGAACAGCCAGTTGACGATGTGCGGCACCGCCCAGAGGATCAGCGCCAGCGCAAGCAGCGTCAGCACGACGTCTTTCGGCGTCGCCAGAAGGTTCTTGCGGACCCAGGCGGTGACGCCTTTTTGTCCCGCCGGAGCGGGTTCGGGCGACAGCATGGTGGTTCGGACGAAGGAGTTCTTGGATACGGACATCGTCTTATCTCTCCACCAGGGCCATCTTGGCGTTGAACCAGTTCATGAACAGCGAGGTGAGGATGCTCAATCCGAGGTAGATGATACCCCAGATGCAGACGATCTCGATCGCCTGACCGCTCTGGTTCATGATGGTGCCGCCGACCGCGACGAGGTCCGAGAAGCCGATGGCGATCGCCAGCGACGAGTTCTTGGTGAGGTTGAGATACTGGCTCGTCAGCGGCGGGATGATGATGCGCATGGCCTGCGGCACGACGACGAGGCGCGTGACGCTGGAGGGATGCAGACCGAGCGCGCCGGCCGCTTCCGACTGGCCCTTCGGCACGCCGCGGATACCGCCGCGAACGATCTCGGCGATGAAGGATGCGGTATAGAAGGACAGCGCCAGGAACAGCGACATGAACTCAGGCCCGACAACCGAGCCGCCAGTGAGGTTGAACTTGCCGGCGACGGGAATGTCGAAGGACATCGGCAGTCCCGATGCGAGGAAGGCCACGACGGGCAAACCGACGATGAGCCCGATCGACACCCAGATGGTGTGGAACGGCTTGCCGGTGGCAGCCTGCCGCTTGTGCGCCCAGCGCGCCATGACGATAACGGCGATGATCGCGATCACGAAGGCCGCCAGGACCGCGAGCATGCCGCTCTCGAAGATCGGGCGAGGGAAGGCCAGGCCGCGATTGTTGAGGAACATGCTGAACGGCAGATGCAGTGATTCACGCGGCTGCGGCAGAACGGCGAGAACGCCGGAATACCAGAAGAAGATGACGAGCAGCGGCGGGATGTTGCGGAACACCTCGACATAGATCTGGCACAGTTTGGCGATCAGCCAGTTGTGCGACAGGCGCCCGATGCCGACGATGAAGCCGATGATGGTCGCCGTGATGATGCCGGTGATGGCCACCAGCATGGTGTTGAGGATACCGACGACAAGCGCGCGTCCATAGGTCGAATCGCTGGAATAGCTGATCAGCGACTGGCCGACTTCGAAGCCGGCGCGGCCGCGCAGGAAGCCGAAGCCCGAGGCCGTGTTGCTGCGCGCCAGGTTGGCCGCGGTGTTGTGCGCGATCCACCAGACGAGGCCGACGAGTGCGACAACGGTGATGACCTGGAAGAAGATGCCCCGATATTTCGGGTCGTTGAGTACGGACCGGTAGTTCCAGCCGTTTTCGGATATGGGTGTGGTGTGAGCCGCCTCTTGCTGCGCCATGCCGAGCCTTTCCCCTGTGTGCCCCTTTTAGGGCTTTTCTTTTTTGGAAGACGGAAAGGCGGCTTGGCCGCCTTTCCGGGCTTTCATATGGGGGCCGATTAGCGGACCGGAGGTGCGTACTGGATGCCGCCCTTGTTCCACAGCGCGTTCAGGCCGCGAGCGATCTTCAGCGGGCTGCCCTGGCCGATGTTGCGCTCGAAGATTTCGCCGTAGTTGCCGACGCCCTTGATGACGTTTGCAGCCCAGTCGTTGGTGAGACCGAGATCGGTGCCGATCTTGGTGTCAGCCTCGGAGCCGAGGAAGCGCTTGATGTCAGGGTTCGGCGAGTTCTTCATCTCGTCGACGTTTGCCTGGGTGATGCCGAATTCCTCGGCATTGATCAGCGCGTAAGCCGTCCAGGAAACGATGTCGAACCACTGGTCGTCGCCCTGGCGAACGGCCGGGCCGAGCGGCTCCTTGGAGATGATCTCAGGCAGGATCATGTGCTCGTCGGGGTTCTTCAGCGTCAGACGCAGCGAGTAGAGGCCGGACTGGTCGGTGGTGTAGACGTCGCAACGGCCCGAATCATAGGCTGCGTTGACTTCCTCGAGCTTTTCGAAAACCACCGGATTGTACTGCAGGTTGTTGGCCTTGAAGTAGTCGGCGAGGTTGAGCTCGGTCGTGGTGCCGGACTGTACGCAGATCGCCGCGCCCGAGAGTTCGAGAGCCGACTTCACGTTCAGGCTCTTGCGAACCATGAAGCCCTGACCGTCATAATAGGTGATCGGGCGGAAGTTGAAGCCGAGAGCGGTGTCACGGTTGATGGTCCACGTCGTGTTACGCGACAGGACGTCGATTTCGCCGGACTGCAGCGCCGTGAAGCGCTCCTTGGCGTTTGTCGGCGTGTACTTCACCTTGGTCGGATCGCCGAAGACGGCGGATGCAACGGCCTTGCAGAAATCGACGTCGAAACCGGCCCAGTTGCCGGAAGCGTCAGGTGCCGCAAAACCGGTCAAGCCGGTGTTGACGCCGCACTGAACGAACCCTTTTGCTTTTACGTCCCCGAGCGTCGTCGCCGAAGCTGCCGAAGCGCCAAGTGCGAAGACTGCTGCGCCAATGGCGACCGACAGAAGCTTAATCTTCATTTTTCCCAACCTTTTTCCGTTATCTTTTGTTTATTGTGGGAGCATCCGCAGAAGCATGCTGACCCCCCAAAAGACCCGACACCCTCCCGGCGCGAGTTGGTCTATCACAGTCGGAAATGTCATCACGGTCAAGTCTCGCGCCAAAAGATTGCGTGATATTTCGGCAATTTGCTGAGCGGGGCTCACAAAATGAGCAATTGATTACCCAAAAGGCAGCGTTTGGCGAAAAAAATCGCGCAAACTCACTGATATATCTGGATAAATGCCGTACCGGCCGGTTCTCTCGGCCGACTTCACGTTACGTGAGTGGGGTTGACCCCGTCTCAGGAGAGGTCCAAGACTTCGGCAAAGCGCGTTCATTCCAAAGGCTTAATTAGACATGACAGATAGAGACGGCCTGCTGCAAAACGCCGGCATCAACACCCGCCTTTCGCATATCGGCAACGACCCTTCCGACTATCATGGCTTCGTCAATCCGCCCGTCGTGCACGCGTCGACGGTGCTGTTTCCCAATGCCAAGGCGATGGACCAGCGGGCGCAGAAATACACCTACGGGACACGCGGAACGCCAACCACCGATGCTCTTTGCGAGGCGATCGACGCGCTTGAGGGATCGGCCGGAACGATCCTCGTTCCCTCGGGTCTCGCCGCCGTCACCGTGCCGTTCCTGGCTTTCCTGTCGTCGGGCGATCATGCGCTGGTGGTCGATTCGGTCTATGGCCCGACCCGCCATTTCTGCGACACGATGCTGAAGCGCTTGGGCGTTTCCGTCGAATATTACGATCCGGCGATCGGCGTTGGCATCGAGACGCTGATCAAGCCGAACACCAAGCTGGTGCACACGGAAGCGCCGGGCTCCAACACCTTCGAGATGCAGGATATCCCGGCGATCGCCGCGATCGCCCACAAGCATGGCGCAGTGGTAACGATGGACAATACCTGGGCGACACCAGTCTATTTCCGCCCGCTCGATTACGGTGTCGATATCTCGATCCACGCGGCGACGAAATATCCGTCCGGTCACTCCGATATTCTGATGGGCACGGTTTCGGCCAATGCCAAGCACTGGGAGCAGCTGCACGAGGCCAACATCACGCTCGGCATCTGCGGCGCGCCTGACGATGCCTACCAGATCCTGCGCGGCCTTCGCACCATGGGCGTGCGCCTCGAGCGTCACTACGAAAGCGCGCTCACCATTGCGAAATGGTTGGAGGGCCACGAAGACGTCGCCGCCGTGCTGCATCCGGCGCTGCCCAGCTTCCCGGGCCACGAGCTCTGGAAGCGCGACTTCAAGGGCGCCAGTGGCATCTTTTCCTTCGTACTGAAGGCAGATAGCCCGGCCGCCTTCAAGCCGAAGGCGCATGCCTTCCTCGATGCGCTGAGGATCTTCGGTCTCGGCTGGTCCTGGGGTGGCTTCGAAAGTCTGGCGGTCCATGTCAACCTGAACGACCGCCGCGTCACCAAGTCGCCGACCGAGGGGCCGGTGATCCGCCTTCAGATCGGTCTGGAGGATGTTGCCGATATCAAGCTCGATATCGAGCGCGGCTTCGCCGCCGCCAAGGCGGTCTGATCAGCGACGCTGTCAGTCGATCGCGCGATAAGCGTAGATCCAGTCGAGATCCGCCGCGAGACTTTGCGGCGGCTTCAGCGACAGAACGATATCACGCCCGATCCGGAATGGACCACGGGCGTGATAGACGAACTGGTTGAACGCGCCGCGCTGGCGCAGCCGGTTCACGCGCGGCACGCGATGCGTCTCGAACAGCGGCAGCGCTTCTGAAACAGGACGTTTGGCCAGGAACGACGCCAGTTCGTAGGCGTCCTCGATCGCCATCGCGGCACCTTGCGCGGCAAACGGCATCATCGCATGCGCCGCATCGCCGATCAGCACCGTGTCGCGGCCGTTCTGCCACTTGCCGCGCGTCGCCTCGTAAAGCGGCCAGAAAGTCATCTCACCGGACTTTTCGAACAATGACAGCAACGCCGGGTTCCAGCGCGAGAAGCGGGCGAGCAACTGCTGTCGCTGCGCCTGCGTCGGCTGTGAGAGCCATTCGCGCGTAGCAGCATGGCCCGTGGTGATCGCCACCATGTTGAAGCTGTCGGTCTCGCGCAGCGGATAGGCGACCAGATGCGCCGATGGCCCGAGAAAGGCCGAAACGCTCTCGCGGTTGAGGACGCCCCGCGCATCCGCCGCCGAGACGGTGAAGCGATAGGCGATGTTGCCGGAAAAGCGCGAGGAGGGGCTGTCGGCGATGAGATCGCGCGTCTTCGACCAAACGCCATCGGCGCCGATGATCACGCCGCCCGCACGGGCGATCGCAGCGATGTCGCCGCTTTCGATGCGTGAGCCGAGATGCAGCGTGCAGAGCGGATTGTCTTTTACGGCGGCAAGCAGCGCGCCTTGCAGGCTGGTGCGATGCAGCACCCCGTAGGGCGCCTCCCAGCGCGCGCGGGCGGCGGGGCCTGATGGCACGGCGGCCAGTTCATGCAGTGACGTGCCGGAGATCAGGCGAATGCTGTTCGGCTCGAGCCAGACCGGCGTCAACAGGTCGAGAACGCCGAGCTTGTCGAGGATGCGCGACGCGTTGGGCGATATCTGCAGCCCGGCGCCCACCTCGGTCAGCTCAGGCGCCTGTTCGAAGATTTCGGAACGAATGCCATGCCTGGCGAGTGCCAGCGCCGCCGTCAGACCAGCGACGCCCGCTCCGATAATAGCGGCATGTTCGACCGACATGGTCGATCCAATCTGTGTTTCGGTGAATTAAGCGACGTGTGAGTTAGGCGACCTGGAAGTGGAAGACGCAACCGGCCGGGTTCGTCTGGGTGGCCTTCAGCGCGCCGTTGAAGCGGTAGAGGGTCGAGCAGTAGGAACAGACCTTCTCGTTCTCGTCGCCCATGTCGATGAAGATATGCGGGTGGTCGTAGGGAACGGAGGCGCCTGTGCACATGAATTCCTTCACGCCGACTTCGATGACACGGTGTCCGCCGTCGTTCTGGAAGTGGGGGATATTGTGACCGGCCATGAGGGATCTCCGAATGCCTTTGAAAACGTGCGCACCTTATAGTGCGTCGCCGGAAATGTGTCGAGCCAAAGGAGAGGCGCGCCCGATAGTTTTTGGAGGCGCTTTTGGGCCGTGCTTTTTGATTGGGGCAGGGGTTCCCGTCAGCGGCCCGATAAAATATGGTCCCGGCAAAACAGGACTGCCCCGATGAACTTGAATACGCCTGCCTTTTCGACCTTCGTGCACGACGGCCTCAACCTTTCCTATTTCGACGAGGGAAATCCCGAGGGACCGCCGGTGCTGCTCATTCACGGTTTCGCCTCGACCGCCAGCGTCAACTGGGTCTACCCGGGCTGGCTGAAAACGCTGGGCGAGGCCGGATACCGGGTGATCGCCATGGACAACAGAGGCCACGGCGCAAGCGACAAGCCGCATGATTCCGAAGCCTATCGGCCCTGGATCATGGCGGCTGATTCCATCGCGCTGCTCGATCATCTCGGCATTCAGGAAGCCAACCTCATCGGCTATTCGATGGGCGCCCGTATCTCGGTCTTCGCTACGCTGAACAGGCCCGATCGCGTCCGCTCGCTGGTGCTCGGCGGCCTCGGCATCGGCATGACGGATGGTGTCGGCGACTGGGACCCGATCGCCGATGCGCTTCTCGCACCTTCGATCGATGGCGTCACCCACGCGCGCGGCCGCATGTTCCGCGCCTTCGCCGAGCAGACGAAGAGCGACCGCCAGGCGCTCGCCGCCTGCATCAGGGGCTCGCGCGATCTGGTCGAACGAAGCGACATGGCAAAGATCGAGGCGCCGACGCTGGTCGCCGTCGGAACCAAGGATGATATCGCCGGTTCCCCGCAAGAGTTGGCAGCGCTGATGCCCGACGCCCGCGCGCTCGATATCCCCGGCCGCGACCACATGCTTGCCGTCGGCGACAAGGTGTTCAAGGCGGCCGTGCTGGACTTTTATGCGGAACTCTCCGCCCGGTGACATCTGCGAGGGGCACGCAAGGGTTATCGTTCACCAAAAGGCGGAAATAGCGAAAAGCTGTTTCCGTCGACCCATTTATATCAGCGGGATTTTGCCCTATATAGGGTGACACTCAAGCGCCAGTGGCGTGGCCGGATCGCGCGATCCAGCCGGAATACAAATGCCCGGATGGAGTGCCATTCGGAAGACAAGGAGACCTCGATGGTCGCGAAGTCAGACATTCGTCCTCTTGAGACCCAAGGTTCGCTCAAGGCGATGGACCCGATCTGGGATAGCCTGCGCGAGGAAGCGCGTCTTGCCGCCGAAGCCGATCCGGTGCTGGCTGCATTTCTGTATTCGACCGTGCTCAACCATCGCTCGCTCGAGGAATGCGTGATCTATCGTATCTGCGAGCGCCTCGATCATCCCGATATGCAGGCGATCCTGCTGCGCCAGACCTTCGACCAGATGTTGGCCGACTGGCCGGAATGGGGCGCCATCCTGCGCGTCGACATCCAGGCCGTTTACGACCGCGATCCGGCATGCCTACGCTTCATGGAAGCGCTGCTCTATTTCAAGGGTTTCCACGCGCTGCAGACCCATCGTCTCGCGCACTGGCTGCTCAATCGCGGCCGCCGTGATCTGGCGCTCTATCTGCAGAGCCGCTCGTCGAGCGTCTTCCAGACCGACATCAACCCGGCCGCACGCATCGGTCGCGGCATCTTCCTCGATCACGCGACGGGCCTCGTCGTCGGCGAAACCGCCGTTATCGGCGACAACGTCTCGATCCTGCACGGCGTCACGCTTGGCGGCACCGGCAAGGAGGGGGCCGATCGCCATCCGAAGATCGCCAGCGGCGTGCTGATCGGTGCCGGCGCCAAGATCCTCGGCAATATCGAGATCGGTCATTGTTCGCGCATCGCCGCCGGCTCCGTCGTGCTGAAGGCGGTGCCGCCGAAGACGACGGTCGCGGGCGTACCCGCCAAGGTGGTCGGCACGGCCGGCTGTTCGGAACCAGCCCGGCTCATGGATCAGGTGATCATGGATCAGGTGATGGGCGCCGACATCTAGGCGCTTTCGCGTCGCTTATAGCGACAACATGGCCTGAAGAACGGCGGGGAAAGCGGTGTCACTACCGGCTCCGCGCCTTTACAGGCCCAACTTTCCCATGCAAAAAGCGGCCATTGAGACCGCTCAGGAGATGCAGTGTGAAGCCCGAAGAAATCAAGAAACTCGACGCCTATTTCAAACGCACGTTCAACCCGGAAATGATCGTCAAAGCACGTCCGCGCAAGAACGATTCCGCTGAAGTCTACATGGGCGAGGAATTTCTGGGCGTCGTCTACATTGATGACGAGGACGGCGACCGCTCGTACAACTTCTCGATGGCGATCCTCGACGTCGATCTCTGATCCGTCGCGAGGTCCTTCTCGCACCGATTGTGCCTAGGCCGCGGCGTCGCGGCCTGGCCGAAATTGCTGGTCCCGCTCTGGACCACCCGGTCTTGCGCCCCATCTTGGGCTTGAGCATGTGCTCGAGCGCCATCAAGGGGAAACCGGACATGGGTATTTTCGACAAGATCAAACACGCAATCTGGGGTGAAGCGCACGCCGCCGAGGCAGCGCCTGCCGCCGCGCCGAAGATCGAGCCCGCGCAGGCGCCGATATCGCCTTCAGCCGCCCCGAGCCCGTCTCCGACCCCCGCACCCACGTCGCCAGCCACCTCCGCGCCATCGACCTCGGTCGATATCGCGATGGTGCTCGACGCCGCCGTCAAGAAGAATGGCCAGAAGCTCGATTGGCGCCGCTCGATCGTTGATCTCATGAAGGCGGTGGGCATGGATGCGAGCCTGACCGAGCGCAAGGAACTGGCGACCGAGCTCGGCTATACCGGCGACAAGAACGACTCGGCGACGATGAACATGTTCCTGCACAAGGCGCTTCTGAAGAAGCTATCGGAGAATGGCGGCAAGGTTCCGGCCGATCTGCTCGACTGATAGTCGTCGAGAAAGCATTCGCGGCTCGCAACCGAGTTTTTGTTCAAAGCTTACGGTTGCGGCCGCCTGATATATTTTAGCGAAATCAATTAAAGACGTACGTCGCTCGAAAATCGGACCAGCATTACAATTGTTGTCGCAACCAATGATTGTTTTGCATTGCACAAAGTCGCTTGACTTCGTGTGCGGTGCAGCTAACTTCGGTCATCGATGCAAGACAAGGAGGATAGTCATGCTGAATTTTGAGGACACGAATCGCAAGAGCAAGGAAGCCATGGACGCGGTGCTGAAAAGCTACTCGGAAACGGCCAAGGGCATGCAGGCGATCGCCACGGAAACCACCGAATATTCCAAGAAGTCTTTCCAGGATGCTGTCACGCATTTCGAGACGCTCTCGGGCGCCCGCAGCTTCGAAGCCGTCTTCGAGTTGCAGACCAGCTATGTGAAGTCGGCCTACGAAAACTTCGTCGCCGAAGCGACGAAGCTGACGGAAATGTACTCCGACATCGCCAAGAGCGCCTATAAGCCCTACGAGGCGCCGGTCGCGGCCGCCGCCAAGGCAATGAAGCCGGCGCCGGTGGCGACGCAGACGGCGGCCTAAGCTTAGCGCCCACGTCTCTTACCTCTTGAAATACAAAGACCGGCTACGCATCTGCAGCCGGTCTTTTTGTTTTGCCGCCAGGCAGTCTCAAATCTGCGCGCTATTTTTGTGTCTTTGCGCCTGACGCGGGCGAATTGTGATTGCAGTGTGAAGCAAGGGGCTTAAAATCGCACTATTATGAACTAAGTTAGTAGTCAGACATTCGGCGGGTAAAGCACATCTCCCATGCTCCGCCGGGTTGATCGAGGAACGAATGAAAATGATCGCAACGCCCGTCCGGATGCAGGATGATAGCGAAAGGAACGGGGACAACGGAAATCGCGGCACCTCGGTCATAACGCGCACCAAACCGAAGACCAAGAAGCCTAACCTGTACCGCGTACTTATTCTGAACGACGACTACACGCCCATGGAATTCGTCATCCACATCCTGGAGCGGTTTTTTCAGAAGGACCGTGAAAGTGCCACCCGCATCATGCTGCATGTCCACAACCACGGCGTTGGCGAATGCGGAACATTTACATACGAGGTGGCGGAAACCAAGGTGAGCCAGGTGATGGACTTCGCCCGACAGCACCAGCATCCGCTGCAATGCGTCATGGAAAAGAAGTGAGGATCTGAACGTGCCAACATTTTCGCCTAGTCTTGAGAAGGCGCTCCATCAGGCACTGACCTTTGCCAACGAGCGGCATCACGAATATGCGACGCTCGAGCATCTGCTGCTCGCCCTGATCGACGACGCCGATGCGGCAGCCGTCATGGGTGCCTGCAACGTCGATCTCGTCGCGCTGAAGAAGACGCTCGTCGAATACGTCGATAATGAACTCTCCAACCTGATCACCGGATACGATGAAGATAGCAAGCCGACCTCCGGCTTCCAGCGTGTCATTCAGCGTGCCGTGATCCATGTGCAGTCGTCCGGCCGCGAGGAAGTGACCGGCGCGAACGTGCTCGTCGCCATCTTCGCCGAGCGCGAGAGCCATGCTGCATACTTCCTGCAGGAGCAGGAAATGACCCGCTACGACGCGGTCAACTACATCTCGCACGGCATCGGCAAGCGCGCCGGCTCTTCGGAGAACCGCACGCCGCGTGGCGCCGAGGAGGGCGAAGCCGAAAGCAAGCCGAATGCGGCGCGCGGCGCCGAGGAAGAAGGCGGTGCCAAGAAGCAGCAGGACGCCCTGAAGGCCTATTGCGTCAACCTCAACGAGAAGGCCAAGACCGGCAAGATCGATCCGCTGATCGGCCGCCACGCCGAGGTCAACCGCACCATCCAGGTCCTGTGCCGCCGTTCGAAGAACAATCCGCTCTATGTCGGCGATCCCGGCGTCGGCAAGACGGCGATTGCCGAGGGTCTCGCCAAGCGGATCATGGAAGGCAAGGTGCCCGAAGCGCTGGCCGATGCGACGATCTTCTCGCTCGACATGGGCACGCTGCTCGCCGGCACCCGCTATCGCGGTGATTTCGAAGAGCGCCTGAAGCAGGTCGTCAAGGAACTCGAGGAGTATCCGGGCGCTGTTCTGTTCATCGACGAAATCCACACGGTGATCGGCGCAGGCGCCACCTCGGGCGGCGCGATGGATGCATCGAACCTCTTGAAGCCGGCTCTGTCTTCGGGCGCGATCCGCTGCATCGGTTCGACCACCTACAAGGAATATCGTCAGTTCTTCGAGAAGGACCGCGCTCTGGTGCGTCGCTTCCAAAAGATCGATGTGGCTGAGCCGTCCATCGACGACGCCATCGCGATCATGAAGGGGCTGAAGCCTTACTTCGAAGAATATCACCACCTGCGCTACTCGAACGACGCCATCAAGACGGCGGTCGAGCTGTCGGCCCGCTACATCTCCGACCGCAAGCTGCCGGACAAGGCGATCGACGTGATCGACGAAACCGGTGCGGCCCAGATGCTGCTGCCGCCGTCCAAGCGTCGCAAGCTGATTACCGAGAAGGAAATCGAGGCGACAATCGCCACGATGGCCCGCATTCCGCCGAAGAGCGTGTCGAAGGACGACGAAGCCGTTCTCGCCAATCTCGAGCAGGAACTGCGCTCGGTCGTCTACGGCCAGGACCTCGCCATCGAAGCGCTCTCGACCTCGATCAAGCTGGCGCGTGCCGGCCTGCGCGAACCGAACAAGCCGATCGGCTCCTACGTCTTCTCCGGCCCGACTGGCGTCGGCAAGACGGAAGTCGCCAAGCAGCTGGCCTCTTCGCTCGGCGTCGAGCTTCTGCGCTTCGACATGTCCGAGTACATGGAGCGGCATACTGTCTCGCGTCTGCTTGGTGCACCTCCCGGCTATGTCGGCTTCGACCAGGGCGGTCTCTTGACCGATGGCGTCGACCAGCATCCGCATTGCGTGGTTCTGCTCGACGAAATCGAAAAGGCCCATCCCGACATCTACAACATCCTGTTGCAGGTGATGGACCATGGCACGCTGACCGACCACAACGGCAAGAAGATCGACTTCCGCAACGTCATCCTGATCATGACGACCAATGCGGGCGCGTCGGAAATGGCAAAGGCCGCCTTCGGCTTCGGTTCGTCCAAGCGGACGGGCGAGGACGAGGAAGCGCTGAACCGCATCTTCACGCCGGAATTCCGCAACCGTCTCGACGCGGTCATCCCGTTCGCGCCGCTGCCGACAGTGGTCATCCACAAGGTCGTGCAGAAGTTCATCATGCAGCTCGAAGCCCAGCTTTCCGAACGGAATGTCACCTTCGACCTGCACGAGGATGCGATTTCGTGGCTGGCCGAGAAGGGCTACGACGAAAAGATGGGCGCCCGTCCGCTGGCGCGCGTCATCCAGGACGTCATCAAGAAGCCGCTTGCCAACGAGATCCTCTTCGGCAAGCTGAAGAAGGGCGGCGTCGTCAACGTCACCGTCGGACCGAAGGAAGACGGCAAGCCGGGCATCATCCTGGAAGCCGTATCGGACACCGCGCCGATCAAGCCGAAGCCGGAAGCCGAGGTCGTGCACCCCGAGGTGGACGACGAGGATGACGGCGAGCTGAAGACGAAGGCCAAGGCCAAGAAGGCCACGGTCAAGAAGTCGAAGGCAGCAGCGGTTGCCGAGCCCGAGGTAAAGAGCGCGCCGAAGAAGGGCGCGGTGCCAAGGGTGCCGAAGAAGTAAAGCGAATAGAAAAGGCGGCTCCCGGGCCGCCTTTTTCATGTCCGTTGCTTGCTGGGCGCGGCATCGACTTAGGCGAATGTTAAAAGCGATCGGCTATATCGGGCGATATTAGGAGCCTGATCCATGGTGTTTCTGCCGGCCGAGCGCATCATCGTCACTGTCATCGCCGCCCTTGCGGTGCTTGACGGCATCTTGCTGTGGTCGAAGGACGTCGGGATCGATGTCGTCGGTTATGCCGGCATGGTTGGCTGCGGCCTTGGCGCGATGGTGCTCGGGCAATTCTATCGCCACGTCAGGCACAACCCGTCCATTGCCGCAACGGCAACCGCCGCAGGCCTCTTCATCCTCTTCACTATCGTCGGATCGATCTTCAACTATCTGCTGCTGCCGATTGCTCGCGAGCCCGTCGATGTCGCGCTGGCGCGTTTCGACGCGTTCTTCGGTTTCGACTGGCCGCGCTTCGTCGAATGGGCATCGCATTATCCGCGTGTCGGGATGGCGCTTCAGGCGGTCTATGCGACATCGCTGCCGCAGCTGCTGGTCGTCATTTTCGTTCTGGGATTTTCCGGACGGCTGCGGCTTCTGCAGCATTTCCTTCTGACGGGTGTCATCGGCGCGCTGCTGGCCATTATCTGCTGGTCGTTCTTCCCGTCATTCGGCGCATCGTCGATCTACAGCCTTCCCAAGGCAGTGACCGATGCCGTGCCCTTGGCGGTTGGACCGGAGTATGGTGCCGAACTGGTGGCACTCGGCCGGACCGGTGCGACCTATATTTCGCCGAAGAACGTGCTCGGCGTCATCGGCTTTCCTTCGTTTCACACGGTCATGGCCGCGATGTCTGCGGTGTTCATGATGCGAATCCGCTGGATCGGCCCGATCTTTCTCGTTCTCAACGCGATGATGATGCCCGCCATCGTCATTCAGGGCGGGCACAATCTGGTGGACGTGATTGGCGGACTGGTGGTCTTCGTGATTGCCTATGGCCTTGCGGCCATCGCCTTGCTCCAGGCAGAAAGCGGTCCGGCGAAGACGCGAACCGCTTCTTCATCGATCAAAGCTCCGCTTTGATCTTCTCCGCATTCGCCGCCAGCACGGCGCCATCTTCCATCTGGCCGGAATGCGGCTTCAGCGCGATGCCGTCGTGGCGTGGGATGACGTGGAAGTGCAGGTGGAAGACGGTCTGGCCGGCCGCCGGTTCGTTGAACTGGCAGACGAAGACGCCGTCGGCGTCGAAGGCTTCCTTCACCGCGTTGGCGATCGTCTGGACAACGGGGATGGTCTTGGCCAGCGCTGCCGGATCGGCGTCGAGAAGATTGCGCGAGGCGGCCTTGGGCACGACAAGCACATGGCCCGGCGCCTGCGGCATCACATCCATGAAGGCTAGCGTGTGCTCGTCTTCGTAGACCTTGACCGAGGGGATCTCGCCACGCAGGATCTTGGCGAAGATGTTGTTGGTGTCGTAGGCCGCGCTCGTCATCTTGTCTCTCCTGATGGTGTCGTGTTCGCGTAGCGCGGCTGAGGCGAGGGCGTCAATCCTCCTGTAGCCGCTCGCCGCGACGGAACGGGCTGTGCTCGCTCAAAATCTCGTTCATGTGCTCGACGTCGTCGCGTTCGCGGGCGAGATAATCGCCGATCGCCTGGCGCAGGCCCGCATGGGCGACATAGTGGGCCGAGTGCGTTGTCACCGGCAGGTAACCTCGGGCCAACTTGTGCTCTCCCTGCGCGCCGGCCTCCACCCGCTTCAGCCCCTTGGCGAGCGCAAAGTCGATCGCCTGGTGATAGCAGACCTCGAAATGCAGGAAGGGATGATCCTCGATGCAGCCCCAGTGTCGGCCGTAAAGCGTTTCGGAACCGATGAAGTTGATGGCGCCGGCAACATAGCGGCCATTGTGCTTGGCCATGACAAGCAGGATATCCTCGGGCATGCGCTCGCCGATCAGCGAGTAGAATTCTCGCGTCAGATAGGGCCGCCCCCATTTGCGGCTGCCGGTATCCATGTAGAAGGTGAAGAACTGGTCCCAGATATCCTCGGTGAGGTCGCTGCCGGTCAGCCAGTCGATGCTGATGCCGTTTTCGAGTGCTGCGCGGCGTTCCTTGCGAAGCGCCTTGCGTTTGCGCGAAGCGAGCGTTTCCAGAAATTCATCGTGGTTGGCATAGCCTTCGTTGATGAAGTGGAACTGCTGGTCGGTGCGGTGCAGATACTCCTCGCTCTCCAGCACCGCCATCTCGTCGTCGGGCACGAAGGTGATGTGCGCGGAGGATACGCCAAGCCGTCGCACGACTTCCTTCAGGCTTTCCGCCATCGCGTCCTGTACGGCCAGACGCGGATAATCCTCGGCGACCAGAAGGCGAGGGCCGGTGGCGGGCGTAAAGGGGATCGAGCATTGCAGCTTCGGATAATAGCGTCCGCCGGCGCGTTCGAAGGCGTCGGCCCAGCCGTGGTCGAAGACATATTCGCCGCGGCTGTGGTTCTTCAGATAGCCGGGAAGGGCGCCGACGAGGCGTCCGTCTTCCGTCTCGAGCAGCATGTGGTGCCCGAGCCAGCCCGTCTCCGCGGTTGCCGATCCCGATTCCTCGAGCGACGACAGGAAGGCATGCGAGACGAAGGGGTTGTAGGCGATCGATGTGTTTGATCGGGAAGCCCCGGCGAGCTTGGACCAGCTCTCCGGGGAAATCGCGGTGAAAGACCGCTCTATGCGGATTGAAAGTTCATCAGTCATGGAGCGAATGCGAGACCGTTTCAATGATTTGGGGGCATTGCCAGTCTGCGCATATCTTGATGAAAAAGCGAGGGCTTGTTGAAAAAGCGAGCGTCAAACGGACGCGCGCGGGTCGAAGCCCTCGAAGGTCATCTGGTCGGCGTTTTCGAAAGTGTGCTTGCGCGCCTTCTCGTCACGAACCGTCCAGGTGATGACGACGATGCCCTTTTCGCGCTCTGCCGTGATGAAGGGGTTGGGCAGGTCGGCATAGAAATAGGAAATGAAGTCGAGACCATGTTTCATAGCCTTTTCATGGGCTTGGAACTCCTCAGGCTTGTTTCCGCCAGCCGTCAGCCCGATCGGGTAGGGCGCGTTCAGCGCCTTCAGTTCCTTCAGGAGCCAATGGTCGAAGCTCATCAGCGCAACCTGGCCTTCATAGCCCTCGAGCTCTTCCAGCACCGCCTCGACGAAGCCTTCATCGTCGGTTTCGCGGCCCTTGAGCTCGATCACGAGGGGCACTTTTCCCTTCACAAGTTCGAGAAGTTGGCGAAGCGTCGGGATCTTGTCGGCCGTTCCGCCGACCGAGAGCATGCCAAGTTCCTTCGATGTACGCTCGCGCACATCGCCCTTCAGATTGCAAAGGCGTTCGAGATTCTCATCGTGAAAGACGACGGGAACGCCATCCGAGGCGTAGTGCAGGTCGCATTCGATCGCAAAGCCGGCCTCGACCGCGCGCGCGAAAGCGGAAAGCGTGTTTTCCCAGACGACCTTGTTCTGGTCGTGATAGCCGCGGTGGGCAACGGGACGTTCCTTAAGCCATGCTGCAGAGGTCATTACGCGATTTCCATGATGGCATCGATTTCGACGGCGGCGTTCATAGGCAGCGCTGCCATGCCGACGGCGGCACGGGCATGCTTGCCGGCATCGCCGAGAACATTGGCGATCAGGTTCGATGCGCCGTTGATGACGAGGTGCTGCTCGACGAATTCAGGCACGGAGGCCACGAAGCCGTTCAGCTTGATCACGCGCTTGATGCGGCCAAGATCGCCGCCGAGTGCAGCACTTGCCTGCGCCAGGATGTTGATGACGCACAGTTCAGCGGCACGCTGGCCCGTGGCGACGTCGACATTGCGGCCGAGGTGGCCGGTAACCGCGATCTTGCCGTTTTCGATCGGCAACTGGCCGGAGATGTGCAGCACGTTGCCCGAGATGACGTAGGAAACGTAGTTGGCTGCGGGTGCTGCAGCCTGGGGCAGGGATATCCCCATCTCTTTGAGCCGTGCTGCGATCTGATCGGACATTTTCTTCTCCGCTTTTGTTGTGAATAGTTCTAAAACTATGCATCTGGGCTTGAATCAATTTTGTGACACGATCGAGCCTCGATTTAGCCGGATGCGTTCTTATAACATCGTTGGTGAGTCCAACAGGAGATTATCTATGGTCCGATCGAGTCTTGCCGCGCTGTTCCTTGCAGGCGTTTCGGCAACCGCTCATGCGGCGACACCCGCTGCCGGCGCAGTGATGGCCACGGGCCTGATCGCGCATCGGGCGATCTACGATCTGGAACTGAAGGATGCGTCGGAACGTTCCGGCATTTCGGGCATGTCCGGCCGCATGGTCTACGAGTTCGACGGCGACTATTGCACCGGCTACACCACGAAGTTCCGCTTTGTCACGCAGATCGATACAGGCGACGCCGTGCGCGTCAGCGATCAGCAGACCAACACGTTCGAGAACCTGAAGGACCGCAAGTTTACGTTCGACACCAAGTCCTTCACCGACGACCAGCTCGACAAGGAAGTGAACGGTGCGGCCCAGGACCAGGCCGACGGTACCAAGGTCGATCTGAAGCAGCCATCGAGCAAGGAGCTGCAGCTGGCCGCCAGCCGCTTCCCGACCGAGCATATGATGGACGTCATCAAGAACGCCAAGGCCGGCACCCGCCTGTTCGAGGCCCGCGTCTTCGATGGCTCGGATGATGGCGACAAGGCGCTGGCGACGACAACGGTTGTCGGCAAGGCGGTGACACCTGTCAGCGACGAGGCCGATGCTGGCAATGCCGGTGCCTTTTCCAAGACGAGCTTCTGGCCGGTGACCATTTCCTACTTCAACGAAAACACCAAGACCGACGCTCTTCCGGTCTATCGCATGTCGTTCAAGCTCTACGAGAACGGCATCACGCGCGACCTGACGATGGATTACGGCGATTTCGTCCTGACCGGAAAGCTCTCCAAGCTGGAGCTTCTGGACGCCAAAACCTCGCCTGTAAGTAATTGCACGCGTTGAACGATTTCGTCGTTTCAATTTGATACCGTATGCAAAGCGACGCGCTCTGTGCTAGACATCGCTCTATAGTGAGCATTGACGGCAAGCGGAGTGCATATATTGCCAGGCTTTAGAGTATCGATCGTGGCCGCGATGGCCTTGGCTGCTTCGGTGGGGGCAGCGGTGTTTACAAGTTCGATCTCCGCGGCCGATTGCGGCTCGACCGCTACGGCCGGTATTGATTGGGGCGGTTGCAGCAAGAAGAACCTGATGCTGCAGGGTGGCGATTTCCAGAAGGGAAATCTCGCCGACGCCGATTTCACGCTCACCAATCTCAGCCACACCAATCTCGCCGCCGCCAACCTGGAGAAGGCAACGCTGGTTCGCACCTGGTTTACCGGTTCCGACCTGACCAAGGCCAATTTCTCCAAGGTCGAGGCCTATCGTTCCGGCTTTGAGGGTGTGAATGCCGAGGGCGCCAATTTCACAGGCGCGGAGCTGCAGCGCGCCAATTTCAACGGCGCGACGCTGAAGGGCGTAAACTTCGAGAAAGCCGAGCTCGGCCGCGTCACCTTCAAGGGCGCCGATGTCACCGGCGCGAATTTCTCGCTGACCAACCTGTCGCGCGCCGATCTCAGCGGCGCCACCTTCACCGGTCCGATCTCGTTCGACCGCGCCTTCCTGTTCCTGACAAGGATTAGCGGACTGGATCTGTCGCAGGCGACCGGCCTCGACGAGGCGCAGGTGGCACTGGCCTGCGGCGATTCGAAGACCAAACTACCACAGGGCATGGCGACGCCGACAAGCTGGCCCTGCGACGCCGACTGATCCGCCCAAGGGTCGGGAATGTGCCTAAAGGCCGGGCATAGCGGTTATTTTGCCGATAAGGCTTGATTTTCCGGGGCGGGGAGGGTATGGCCCCCGCATTCCACACGTAAGGCATGGGATTGTCCGGGAGAAATCCGGATGGTTCCGCCCGGTGGCATTCTCGAAGAGAGTGCTGTTCGCCTTGCGGAGGTTCAACCGGAAAAGGATAACAAGGCATGGCATTGCCCGATTTTTCTATGCGCCAGCTGCTTGAAGCAGGCGTCCACTTTGGTCACCAGACTCACCGCTGGAACCCGAAGATGAAGCCGTACATTTTCGGCGATCGTAACAACATCCACATCATCGACCTCGCACAGACGGTTCCGCTTCTGTCGCGCGCTCTGCAGGCTGTTTCCGACACCGTAGCCCGTGGCGGCCGCGTTCTGTTCGTTGGCACCAAGCGCCAGGCTTCCGAGCTCATCGCTGACTCGGCCAAGCGTTCCGCTCAGTACTACGTCAACTCGCGTTGGCTCGGCGGCATGATGACCAACTGGAAGACGATTTCGAACTCGATCCAGCGTCTGCGCAAGCTCGACGAGATCCTGTCTTCGGAACAGTCCGGCTACAATAAGAAAGAGCGCCTGAACCTCGAGCGCGAGCGCGAAAAGCTCGACAAGGCTCTCGGTGGTATCAAGGACATGGGCGGCACGCCGGACCTGATGTTCATCATCGATACCAACAAGGAAAAGATCGCGATCGACGAAGCCAAGCGCCTCGGCATCCCGGTTGTCGCGATCATCGACTCGAACTGCGACCCGGACCTGATCGACTATCCGATCCCCGGCAACGACGACGCTTCGCGCGCCATCGCCCTCTACTGCGACCTGATCTCGCGCGCTGCCATCGACGGTATCGCTCGTCAGCAGAGCTCGTCGGGCCGTGACCTCGGTGCATCGATCGAAGCTCCGGCTGAGCCGGCGCTCGAAGGCGAAGCCGAAGCCTGATAAAAGAAGCAGGTGGATCGATTGGTCCGCCGTGCTTTCCAGAGATTGGGAAAAGGCCGCTCGCGACTTTCATGAAGTTGGGCGGCCTTGACCATTTCAGGCGAGGGGAAAAAGTCTCTCGCCATTTGAGTTTCGTTATGACGCGTCATTCATCACGCTGTCATACATACAGGTACATTTCGTGCCTCAATCCGGTGCCGCACCGCCTTTCGCGGGCCACCGTTTGAACCGACAAGAGGAAGCTTATGACCGAGATTACGGCTGCACTGGTGAAGGAACTGCGCGAGAAGTCCGGCGCAGGCATGATGGACTGCAAGAAGGCGCTGGTGGAAAACAACGGCGACATCGAAGCATCGATCGACTGGCTCCGCGCAAAGGGCATCTCGAAGGCCGACAAGAAGGCTGGTCGCGCTGCTGCTGAAGGCCTCGTTGCCATCGCCGGCGCCGGCCACAAGGCTGTTGTCGTCGAGCTCAACTCGGAAACCGACTTCGTTGCCCGTAACGACGCCTTCCAGGATCTGGTTCGTGGCATCGCCAACGTTGCCCTGACGACCGACGGTTCGGTTGAAGCCATCTCGGCTGCGACCTACCCGGCATCCGGCAAGCCGGTCGCCGACACGATCAAGGACGCGATCGCCACCATCGGCGAAAACATGACGCTGCGCCGCTCTGCCAAGCTCGAAGTCGAACACGGCGTTGTTGCGACCTACATCCACAACGCTGCCGGCGACGGCATCGGCAAGCTCGGAGTTCTGGTTGCCCTGAAGTCGGAAGGCGACAAGGCTGTCCTGACCTCGATCGGTCGCCAGGTTGCCATGCACATCGCTGCGACCAACCCGCTCGCGATCCGCGCTGAAGAAGTCGACGCTACCGTTGCAGAACGCGAACGTAACGTCTTCATCGAACAGGCTCGCGAATCCGGCAAGCCGGAAGCCATCATCGAAAAGATGGTCGACGGCCGCATGCGCAAGTTCTTCGAAGAAGTTGCTCTTCTCTCGCAGGCTTTCGTCATCAACCCCGACCTGACGGTCGGTGCTGCTGTTGAGGCCGCTGCCAAGGAAGCCGGCGCCAAGATCGAAGTCGTCGGCATGGCGCGCCTCCTGCTCGGCGAAGGCGTCGAGAAGGAAGAGAGCGATTTCGCTGCTGAAGTGGCTGCTGTCGCCAAGAGCTGATCGTCCTATATATGTGAAAACAGAAGGGCATCGCGTGACAACGCGGTGCCCTTCGTGTATCCGGCACTCAGCGGTAATATACGAGGAGCCAAGATGTCGTCAGAGCCTGTCTACAAACGTGTTCTACTCAAGGCTTCCGGCGAAGCCCTCATGGGCAGCCAGGGATTTGGAATCGATGTAGCGGTGGCCGACCGCATTGCGGCCGACATAGCCGAAGCGCGGCAGATGGGTGTGGAAGTCGGCGTCGTCGTCGGCGGCGGCAACATCTTCCGCGGCGTGGCCGTCGCTTCCAAGGGCGGTGACCGCGTCACGGGCGACCACATGGGCATGCTCGCGACCGTCATCAACGCGCTGGCGCTGGCGACCTCGCTGCGCAAGCTCAACATCGATACCGTGGTGCTGTCGGCGATCGCCATGCCGGAGATTTGCGAGAGCTTCTCGCAGCGCGCCACGCTTTATCATCTGTCGCTGGGCCGTGTGGTGATCTTCGCCGGTGGTACCGGCAACCCGTTCTTCACGACCGACTCGGCCGCTGCCCTTCGCGCCGCCGAAATGGGCGCCGAAGCGATCTTCAAGGGCACGCAGGTCGACGGTATCTATTCGGCCGATCCGAAGAAGGTGCCCGATGCCACGCGCTTCGACCAGCTGACGCACAAGGAAGTGCTCGACAAGGGCCTCGCTGTCATGGACGTTGCGGCGGTCGCACTCGCACGCGAAAATTCCATTCCGATCATCGTCTTCTCGATCCACGAGAAGGGCGGTTTTGCTGAAATCCTCCGGGGCGGCGGTCTGAAGACCATCGTTACCGACAACTGACAGAGTGGCGGCGCCCAAAGCGCGCCGCAGCTTCTACCGAGACGGGAGCACTGCTATGAGTGAAGGCATCGACATCAACGACATCAAGCGCCGCATGGATGGCGCGATCAACGCGTTCAAGAGCGATATCGCATCGCTGCGCACCGGTCGCGCATCAGCGAACATTCTCGACCCAGTCACGGTCGAAGCCTATGGTTCGCGCGTGCCGCTCAACCAGGTCGCGAACGTGACCGTGCCGGAGCCGCGCATGCTCGGCATTTCGGTCTGGGACAAGTCGATGGTCGGCGCGGTGGATCGTGCGATCCGCGAAGCCAATCTTGGCCTCAACCCGATCGTCGACGGCCAGAATCTGCGCATTCCGCTGCCCGAACTCAACGAAGAGCGCCGCAAGTCGCTCGTCAAGGTCGCACACGACTATGCCGAGAAAAGTAAGGTTGCGATTCGCCATGTTCGCCGTGACGGCATGGACGGCCTTAAGAAAGCCGAAAAGGACGGTGTCATAGGGCAGGACCTGAGCCGCTCGCAGTCGGATCGTGTGCAGAAGATGACAGACGACACGATTTCTGAGGTCGACCGCTTGCTTGGCGAGAAGGAAAAGGAAATCATGCAGGTCTAAGGCGCAAAGCGCCTGCGCCTTGGACTGTAAAAACCGGACGGGAAATGTTGGAAAGAACATTTGTGACTGTGCCAGAACACGTTGCCATCATCATGGATGGCAACGGTCGATGGGCAAAGCAGCGGGGGTTGCCGCGCACCATGGGGCATCGCAAGGGCGTTGACGCCGTGCGTGAGACCGTGCGCGCAGCGGGCGACATCGGGGTCAAGTATCTCACTCTCTTCGCCTTCTCGTCGGAGAACTGGCGCCGTCCGGAAACCGAGGTGTCGGACCTTTTGGGGCTGCTGAAGGCGTTCATCCGCCGCGACCTCGCCGAACTGCACAAGCAGAACGTGCGCGTGAAGATCATCGGCGATCGCCACAGCTTGCAGAACGACATTCTCGACCTCTTGATCGACGCCGAAGAGACCACAAAGGCCAACACGGCGCTCACGCTGATCATCGCCTTCAACTATGGCTCGCGCGACGAGATCGCCCGCGCCATGGCGAGCCTGGCTCGCGATGTCGAGCAGGGGCGGCTGCGCTCGCAGGATATCACGCCGGCGCTCATCAATGCCCGGCTGGACACGGCAGGCATCCCGGATCCCGACCTCATCATCCGCACCAGCGGCGAAGAGCGCCTGTCGAACTTCCTGCTTTGGCAGGCGGCCTATTCCGAATTCATCTTCATTCCCGATTACTGGCCGGATTTCAGCCGCGAGACGCTTTACGCGGCGCTCGAGACCTTCGCGTCGCGTAATCGACGCTTTGGTGGCCTGGTTGCCGAAACCGCGGCGGCGGTGGGAACCTGATGCAACGCGAACTGCAGCTTCGTATCATCTCGGGCATCATCCTCGCCGTCATCGTGCTTGCCGCGACGTGGTATGGCGGGCTCGCCTTCAGCCTGCTGTCGGCCCTGATCGGGCTTCTGATCTATTATGAGTGGTCGACGATCACCCGCCTTGCCAGTGAGCAGCCGGTTGCCAATGCGATCGGCTGGATCGGGCAGGCGGCGATTGCCGTTGCTGTTGTATCCGGCACTGTCGGCTACTCGCTGATCCTTCTCCTGTTGTTCTTTGCCATCGCAGTCGGCTTTGTCGTCACGCGCGGCGTATCGCGCTGGTTCCCGGCCGGGATCGTCTATGCCGGGCTGACCGGGATCGCGCTGGCTAATATTCGCGGCAGCGATGCAGCCGGCCTGCACGCGATGCTCTTCGTATTCGCCGTCGTCTGGGCGACCGACATCCTCGCCTACTTCATCGGCCGCGCCATTGGCGGGCCGAAGCTGGCACCAAGGATCTCTCCCGGCAAGACATGGTCGGGTGCGATCGGCGGCGCCGTCTGCGCGGTCGTTGCAGGTGTGCTGGTCGCTTACGCGGCATTTCCCGATGGCATAGCGCTGGCGGCCTTGGTAGCGCTGGTGCTGTCCGTCTGCAGCCAGTCTGGCGACCTCTTCGAATCCTTCATCAAGCGCCGCTTCGGCGTCAAGGATTCCAGCCGTCTCATTCCGGGGCATGGCGGGGTCATGGACCGGGTTGACGGGCTCATTTTCGCCTGTTTTGCGGCGTTCTTGCTTGCCGGGCTTTTTTCGCTGATAAAGGGCGGAGAAATGGCGTCGCTGGGCGCAGCCTTGTTCGGCGGATAATGTCGATAGAGGCTGACGGAAGGATTTTATGGCAGGCTTGACCGAAATTTTTGGGTTTCTGACGGGATATATCGTTCCTTTCGTGCTCGTGCTTTCTCTCTTGGTGTTCGTGCACGAGATGGGGCACTACCTCGTCGGTCGCTGGAGCGGCATCCGCATTCTGGCGTTTTCGGTCGGGTTTGGTCCCGAACTCTTGGGCTTCACCGACAAGCATGGAACGCGCTGGAAGCTCTCGCTGATCCCGCTTGGCGGCTATGTCCGCTTCTTCGGCGACGAGGATGCGTCGAGCAAGCCTGATGAGGACAAGCTCGCGCAGATGTCGGACGAGGAGCGCGCGCGGTCCTTCGCCGGCGCCAAGCTCTGGAAGCGTGCGGCAACCGTCGCCGCCGGCCCGATCGCCAACTTCATCCTGGCGATCGCCATCTTCACCGTCCTGTTTTCGATCTACGGCCGCTCGGTCGCGGATCCCGTCGTGGCGGAAGTCAAGCCGGGCAGCGTTGCCGCCGAGGCCGGCGTCGTGCCGGGCGATCTGTTGATCGCCATCGACGGCTCCAAGGTGCAGACCTTCGACGACGTGCGCCGCTACGTCAGCATCCGCCCCATGCAGCGCATCGTCGTGACGATCGAGCGCAACGGCGAGAAGATCGATGTCCCGATGGTGCCCGCGCGCACCGACATGACCGACCAGTTCGGCAACAAGATCGAGATCGGCCTGATCGGTATCGTCACCAATCAGGACGTCGGACACTTCCGCCAGCAGACCTACACGCCGCTTGAAGCGCTGCATGAGGGAACGCTGCAGACCTGGCACATCGTCACCGGTACCTTCAAATATATCGGCAATCTGGTGTCCGGTTACATGAAGCCCGACCAGCTCGGTGGCCCGATCCGTGTCGCGCAGGCATCCGGCCAGATGGCGACGCTGGGCGTTGCAGCTTTGCTTCAGCTGGCCGCCGTATTGTCTGTTTCGATCGGATTACTCAACCTGATGCCGGTTCCGGTACTTGATGGCGGGCATCTGATGTTCTATGCGATTGAAGCTGTGAGGGGAAAGCCGTTGGGATCGTCGGCCCAGGAGATTGCGTTTCGCATCGGACTGGCCATGGTTCTGAGCCTGATGGTTTTTGCCACGTGGAACGATATTAGTGCTCTGATCGGCTGATTGCAGGACGAGGGAAAATTACGATTTATTTACGATGTTTCAAAGCTGTAGTGGCGAAAGCGTCACGCTTTGAAATGAAGTAAACAGAAATTAACTAGCTCCCTTGCTTGTATATCAAAAGCGGGTAAAACGACACACGTGACCGGAATCGGGGGACGCCTGGTGATGGGGACGAGAAAAAAGGTAATGGGTGAAATGAAGGCTGGTTCAAGATTTTTGAACGCAGTATCGGCGGTTGCGCTGTCTGCAGGTATCGTTGCGTCGGGAGCGGGTGCGACAGTGTTCATCTCGGCTTCTGCTGCCGAGGCTGCAGTCATTCAGCGTGTTGACGTCCGTGGTGCAAACCGCGTCGGCGCCGAAGCTGTGCGGTCCAACCTCACGATCCAGCCCGGCCGGAGCTTCTCCAACACCGACATCGACGACTCCGTAAAGCAGCTCTACGACACGGGCTACTTCTCCGACGTCAAGATCTCCGTTTCCGGCAGCACGCTGGTTGTGACCGTTGAGGAAGCTCAGCTCATCAACCAGGTCGTGTTCAACGGCAACCGCAAGATCAAGGATGACAAGCTCGCAGCGGTCGTCAAGACGCAGTCTTCCGGCGCTTACAACGAGACCCAGATCCAGGCCGACATCCAGTCGATCAAGGACGCTTATGCAGCGACCGGTCGCAGCGAAGTCGAAGTGACGACGCAGGTCGTTCCGCTCGGTCAGGGCCGCGTCAACCTCGCATTCGTCATCAATGAAGGCGACCGCACGAAGATCGACTCGATCAACTTCGTCGGCAACAACGCCTACAGCTCTGGCCGCCTCGCATCGGTCATTGCCACCAAGCGAAGCAACTTCCTGTCCTTCCTGACCCGCAAGGACGTCTACAGCGCTGACAAGCTGCACGCAGACGAAGAAGCGCTCCGCCAGTTCTATTACAACCGTGGTTACGCCGACTTCCGCATCGTGTCTTCGGACGCTGCGTTCGACGAGGCGACCAACAAGTACACGCTGACCTTCAACATCGAAGAAGGCCCGCGTTACGATTTCGGCGCAATCTCTGTCCAGTCCACCGTTCAGGGTGTCGACGGCGCGCAGCTTCAGGGTCTCGTTCGCACCCATGAAGGCCAGGTCTACAACGCCAAGGAAGTTCAGAAGTCGATGGAAGCGATTTCGGATCAGGTGGCTTCGGCCGGCTATCCGTTCGCTCGTGTCACGCCCCGTGGCAACCGCGACCTCAACAACAACACCATCGGCGTCGAATACCTCGTCGACCAGGGCGAAAAGGCCTACGTCGAGCGTATCGAAATCCGCGGCAACAGCCGTACGCGTGACTACGTCATCCGTCGCGAGTTCGACATGAGTGAAGGCGACGCCTTCAATCAGCAGATGATCACCAGAGCCAAGCGTCGCCTTGAGGCTCTCGGCTATTTCTCGACCGTCAACATCTCGACCCAGCCTGGCAGCTCGCCGGACCGCGTTGTCGTTGTTGTCGACGTTCAGGACCAGGCAACCGGTTCGTTCGGTATCGGCGCGGGTTACGCTGCCGGCGGCGACGGCCTGCTGCTCGAAGCCTCGATCGAAGAGAAGAACTTCCTCGGACGCGGCCAGTACATCAAGGTGTCTGCCGGCGGTGGTCAGGAAGGTTCGCGTACCTACGGCCTGAACTTCACCGAGCCTTACTTCCTCGGCTATCGTCTGGCTGTCGGCTTCGACATCAACCACAGCGAGACGTCGAGCAACGACAACTACGACTACGAAGAAAACAACGTCGTTCTGCGCGCCACCGCGCCGATCACCGAAGATCTGGCGACGACGTTCCGCTATAACTACAAGCAGATGAAGTACGATCCGTCGGGATCGCTCTCCGATCTGTCCACGCCTTACCAGGACCTCGTCAACAACAGCCCGTGGGTAAAGTCGTCTGTGTCGCAGACGCTGACCTACAACACGCTGGACGACATGGTTCTGCCGCGTGAAGGTATCTACGCCAGCCTGACGCACGAAATCGCCGGCCTCGGCGGTGACTCGCAGTTCTACAAGATCTACGGCAAGGCGCGTTACTATCACACGCTCGCTGACGACGCCGACATCATCGGCTCGGTTGCGGGTTCTGCGGGTTACGTCGTCGGCTTCGGCAAGGATCTGCATGTCTTCGACCAGTTCACGCTGACGAACGGCGACATCCGCGGCTTCGAGAACAAGGGTATCGGCCCACGCGTTGGCGGCGGTCCGGATGATCCGCTCGGCGGCACGACCTACTTCACCGTTTCGGCTGAAGCATCGTTCCCGCTTCCGGCTTTCCCGCGTGACTTCGGTCTTCGCGGCGCGGTCTTCGCGGACGCTGGTACGCTCTTTGGCAACAAGGTCAACGTCAGCGGTTCCGAGTTCGTGAACGGCGAAGATGCTTCGCTGCGCGCTTCCGTCGGTGTCGGCATCGTCTGGAACTCGCCGTTCGGCGCTCTGCGCGTCGACTACGCGATCCCGGTCCTGAAGGAAGACTACGACAAGGTTCAGCACTTCAAGTTTGGCATCAACAACCAATTCTGATATCGGCAGTCCGGAACCGTAAAATCGAATTCCGTTCTGGAGATTTGCCGATGGAGCAAACCTATTTCTTTCCGCCCCATGACGGTGTGAAGCTCTCGGAGCTAGCGCAATTTCTTGGGGCGGAACTTGCCGACCCCAATCATGCCGATATCGTGATCCGTTCCGTTTCGCCCGTAAGCCGGGCGAAAGCGGGCGATCTCTGTTATGTCATTTCCAAGAAGAGCAAGGACGAACTCGTAACCTGCGAGGCGTCCGCTGTGCTGGTGAGTTCGGCATTGCAGTCGATCGTGCCGGCGCATGTGCCTGTTCTCGTGTCGAAAAACGCCCATGCCGCGTTCGCGATGGCCGGTGGGCTGCTCTATCCGAACGCCTTGACGCCACAGCGGTTGCGGTCTGTGGGCGCTGATGTTTCCGACCGTGCGTCCGTCGATCCGACGGCGAGACTCGAAGCGAATGTCGAGATCGAGCCGTTTGCCGTAATTGGCGCTCATGCCGAGATCGGTGAGGGCACGCGCATCGGCGCCGGCGCCGTCATCGGACCAGGCGTCAAGATCGGCCGCGATTGCACGATCGCCAGCGGTGCCAGCATCCTGTGCTCGCTGGTGGGCAATCGCGTGATCATCCACAATGGCGCGCGCATCGGCCAGGATGGTTTCGGCTATGCGCCGGGTCCTCGGGGCATGATCAAGATCGTGCAGATTGGCCGCGTCATCCTGCAAGACGACGTCGAGGTTGGTGCCAACACGACGATCGATCGCGGCACGATGGATGACACTGTCATCGGCGAGGGGACGAAGATCGACAACCTCGTCCAGATTGGCCACAATGTTCGCATCGGCCGTCATTGTGCCGTTGTCTCGCAGGTCGGCATCGCCGGAAGTGCGATTATCGGCGATGGCGTGCAGATCGGTGGTCATTCCGGCATTCGAGGCCATATAACAATTAACGACGGTGCCCAGATCGCTGCCATGAGCGGCGTAGTGTCCGACATCCCCGCTGGGGAGCGCTACGGCGGCATACCTGCACGACCGGCGCATGACTTTTTGCGCGAAGTCGCGGCAGTCATGATGCGGACGACGGGCCCCAAGAAAACGGGAGAAAAGAATGGCTGAAGAAGTCAAGAAGTCGCTTTCCTCGGCTGACATCATCGAAATCATGAAGTTGCTGCCGCATCGCTATCCGTTCCTGCTGGTCGACAAGATCATCGACATCGACGGCGACGATTCGGCAATCGGCATCAAGAACGTGACGGCAAACGAGCCGCATTTCACCGGACACTTCCCGGAGCAGCCAATCATGCCAGGCGTCCTGCTGGTCGAAGGTATGGCCCAGACGGCCGGCGCGATCTGTGCCAAGAAGGAAGGCGAAAGCGGCAATCTGGTCTACTTCATGACCATCGACAACGCCCGTTTCCGCAAGCCCGTGGTTCCTGGCGATCGGGTGGAGTACCATGTCGTCAAGCAGAAGCAGCGTGGCAACATCTGGAAGTTCCACTGTGATGCGAAGGTCGATGGAGCGCTGGTCGCCGAAGCCGATATTGGCGCGATGATCGTGCGCAAGGATCACGCATGAGCACGATCGCAGCCAGTGCCAGCATTCATCCGATGGCAGTCGTCGAAGACGGCGCCGTAATCGGCGAGAACGTCAAGATCGGTCCGTTCTGCCATGTCGGCCCGCGGGTCGTGCTTGGCGATAACACCGAAATGCTCCCGCATTCGATCGTCAGCGGCATCACAACGCTTGGCAAGGGATGCCGGATTTTCCCGATGGCCGTTATCGGCGGCGATCCGCAGAGCGTTCATCACGGTGGCGAAGAGACGACCTTGACGGTCGGCGACAATTGCACGATGCGCGAAGGTGTGACGATCAACACCGGCACCGCCGACTTCGGCGGCAAGACCATCGTTGGCGACAACAACCTGTTTCTCGCGAACTCGCACATCGCCCATGACTGCCGCGTCGGCAACCACGTCATCATGTCGAACAACGTGATGCTTGCAGGCCACGTCGTTATCGAGGATCGCGTGATCCTGGGCGGCGGTTGCGCCGTGCACCAGTTCACCCGCGTCGGCCGTCATGCGTTCGTCGGTGGCTTGTCGGCTGTCAGCTACGACGTCATTCCGTATGGCATGCTGAACGGCAACCCCGGTCTTCTCGGCGGCCTCAACGTGGTCGGCATGACGCGTGCAGGCATCGACCGCGCCACGATCCATATCGTGCGCCGTGCCTACAAGGCGATCTTCGAGACCGAAGGCAATCTGCGCGACAACGCCGCTGCCATCCGCGAGGAATTCGCCGATTGCGAGCAGGTCGTCCAGATCCTCGACTTCATCGCCGCCGAAAGCGATCGCGCGCTCTCTTCTCCGACGCGGGGACAGAAGGGATAAACCTTGTCTCCAACAAGTGACACGGCAAAAGGCCGCCTGGCGATCATCGCCGGCAGCGGCTTTCTGCCGTCCTATGTCGCCGAAGCCGCCAAGAGCGCCGGCGAAAACCCGCTGATCATCGCGCTGAAAAACGAGACCGACCGCTCATGGGAAGGTTTCGAGCACGCTATTGTCGGGGTCGGCGATTTCGCCGCCATCGACGGCATGCTGGACAGCCATCGCATTGACCGGGTCGTGATGTCCGGCGCGGTACGCAGGCGGCCGGAATGGCGCGAGGTTCGCCCGACGCTGAAGACGCTCGCAAGCATCCCCTCGACCATTCGCACGCTGCTCTCAGGCGGCGATGACACCGTGCTGCGCATGGTGATCGGGCTGATCGAAAAGAACGGCCGCCGCGTGATCGGCGTGCAGGAGATCGCACCGGATCTTCTGGCCTCGGTCGGTCCGCTCGGCGCGATTGCGCCATCAGCCGAGGACGTCAAGGATATCGCCAAGGCGGGGTCGGCAGCAGACGCGCTCGGCCGGCTGGACGTCGGGCAGGGCGCCGTCTCTGTTGGCGGCCGCATCGTGGCGCTCGAGGGTGTCGAGGGAACGGACAGCATGTTGCAGCGTGTCGCCGATCTGCGCGCCGCCGGCCGCATCTCGTCGCGCCGTCGCGGCGTGCTCGTCAAGCTCTGCAAGCCGCAGCAGGACCTGCGCGCCGATCTGCCGTCGATCGGCATCTCGACCATCGAGAATGCCAGCAAGGCCGGCCTGGCGGGCGTGGCGATCGAGGCTGGGCGCGCGCTGATTCTGGATCGCCCGGCAGTCATATCGGCGGCAAAGGAAGCCGGTATCTTCGTCTGCGGTCTGGATCGTGGATTGCCATCCTGGGGGCTTGAATGAGCGTGCGTGCATTGAAGGTCGCGATCATCGCGGGCGAAGTCTCCGGTGATCTTCTGGCGGCCGATCTGATCGCCGCGCTGAAGCAGCAATATGCGGGGCCAGTCGAGCTCATCGGTGTCGGTGGCGAGGGGCTGCAGGCGCAGGGCCTGACATCGCTGTTCGATTTCTCCGAGCTGTCGATCATGGGCATCACCCAGGTTCTCGCGAAGCTTCCGACGCTGGTCAAGCGCATCCGCCAGACAGCTGCGGCCGTCATTGCCGCCAAGCCCGACGTGCTCGTCATTGTCGACAGCCCCGATTTCACCCACCGCGTCGCCAAGCGCGTGCGCACGGCGCTGCCTGACCTGCCTGTCGTCAACTACGTCTGTCCGAGCGTCTGGGCGTGGAAAGAATACCGTGCGCAGCGCATGCTGCCCTATATCGACCATGTGCTGGCCGTGCTGCCTTTCGAGCCCGAGGTGATGCGCAAGCTCGGCGGTCCGCCGACAAGCTATGTCGGCCATCGCCTGACCGCCGATGTCGATGTTCTCGCGACCCGCAAGGCGAGGGCGGCAAGCAAGCCGCGCCCGGCACATGAGCCGAAGACGATCATGCTCCTGCCGGGCTCGCGCGGATCCGAGATCACGAAGCTCTTGCCCTATTTCGGCGACGCAGTGGCCGAGCTCTCTGCCCGCAACGATGGCATGCGCTTTGTGCTGCCCACGGCCCCGCGCCGCGAGGCCATGGTACGAGAAATCATCAAGGACTGGCCGGTCAAGCCCGAGGTGGTGACAGGCAAGGACGACAAGTGGAAAGCCTTCGCCGAGGCCGACGCCGCCATGGCCGCATCCGGCACGGTTATCCTGGAGCTGGGGCTCGCAGGCGTTCCCACCGTCTCGGCCTACAAGACCGATTGGATCATCAAGCTGATGACCGGCAAGATCAAGATCTGGACGGCGGCGATCCCGAACCTCGTCGCGGATTATGCTGTCGTGCCCGAGTATATCAACGAGGTCGTGCGCGGCGCGAGTTTCACGCGCTGGGCCGAGAAGCTCTCATCCGACACCTTGCCGCGCCGCTCGATGATGGAGGGCTACGATCTCGTCTGGGAGCGGATGCAGACCGAAAAACCGCCCGGCGTTCACGCCGCGGAAATCGTGCTTGACGTGCTGAAAAACAAAAAACCCGGTCAAAACTGACCGGGTTTCTTTTTGAGCTTCGATGCGTCGAGCTTAACGCTTGGAAACCGGAACGTAGTCGCGCTGCGCTTCGCCGATGTAGAGCTGGCGCGGACGGCCGATACGCTGCTGCGGATCTTCGATCATTTCGTTCCACTGAGCGATCCAGCCGACGGTGCGGGCGAGAGCGAACAGAACGGTGAACATGGTCGTGGGGAAGCCGAGAGCCTTGAGCGTGATACCCGAATAAAAGTCGATGTTCGGATAGAGCTTCTTCTCGATGAAGTATGGATCGGTCAGCGCGATGCGCTCGAGTTCCATGGCGACGTCGAGCAACGGATCGTCCTTGATGCCGAGCTCGCCGAGCACTTCATGCGTCGTCTTCTGCATGATCTTGGCGCGCGGGTCGTAGTTCTTGTACACGCGGTGGCCAAAGCCCATCAGGCGGAACGGATCATTCTTGTCCTTGGCGCGGGCGATGTACTCAGGAATGCGGTCGACCGTGCCGATTTCCTGCAGCATGTTGAGCGCTGCTTCGTTGGCGCCGCCGTGGGCAGGGCCCCAGAGGCAGGCAATGCCTGCCGCGATGCAGGCGAACGGGTTTGCACCCGAGGAGCCGGCGAGACGAACGGTGGACGTCGAAGCGTTCTGCTCGTGGTCGGCGTGCAGGATGAAGATGCGGTCCATGGCGCGGGCAAGCACCGGATTGACCACATATTCCTCGCAAGGAACGGCAAAGCACATGCGCAGGAAGTTCGACGCGTAGTCGAGATCGTTCTTCGGGTAAACGAAGGGCTGGCCGATATGGTACTTGTAGGCCATGGCGGCGATCGTCGGCATCTTGGCGATCATGCGAAGCGAAGCGACCATGCGCTGGTGCGGATCGGTGATGTCGGTGCTGTCGTGGTAGAATGCCGACAGGGCGCCGACGCAGCCGCACATGACGGCCATCGGATGCGCGTCGCGGCGGAAACCGGTGAAGAAGCGGCTCATCTGCTCGTGCACCATGGTGTGGTGCGTGACGCGGTAGTCGAAGTCCTTCTTCTGCGCGGCGGTCGGCAGTTCGCCGTAGAGAAGCAGGTAGCAGACTTCGAGGAAGTCGCCCTGTTCGGCCAGCTGCTCGATCGGGTAACCGCGATGGAGCAGAACGCCCTCGTCGCCGTCGATATAAGTGATTTTCGATTCACAGGATGCGGTCGAGGTGAAACCAGGATCGTACGTGAAGGAAGCCGTGTTCTTGTAGAGGGCGCCGATATCGATGACATCAGGGCCGATCGTGCCGCTCTTGACCGGCAGGTCGACTGTCTTCTCACCGAGTTTCAGTGTTGCGCTTTGATCCGTCATTCTGATCCTCCAAACTGGCGGTTGGCGCCTTAAAAGCGCCATAGGGTTAAGCGTCGTCTGCGATAGCTATATGATCGCGCGCCTAATGCCAAGTTACCGTGATGCCATTTTGTGCATCGCAGTATCAACTTTTAAGCACTCCAGCGATGTCGTCTCCGCATAGCGGAAGTCAATGATAAACCTGACATTTTTGATGGTTTTATTTCCCGTTTGAATTCAAACGATTATAGTTGCGTTTCGGCTCCACCGGCCTCATTCTGATTGCAGGTCAGGGTGGCTTTCGGGTGTCGTTGCATGCCGGAGTTGAATGCCAGTCACGTCGTTTTGATGCCACCCGAAGCGGCGCAAATTGCCAATTTGCCGGCCGTAACAGGGCAAAATGCCCGTGCCATAATGACGCGCGCGCCATTGACGCAGTCGACGTCGGGTTTTCTGAGTCGCGCAAGCCGAGGGATCAATCGTCAGGCATCCTTCGCAGCACAGGCATTCAGCACGGAATTCGACCACGGCCGCTTTTTCCTGGCGTCGCCCGTCTTCCTCGGCGCTGGCGCCGTCGCCTGGTTCCGGCTCGCCGTCGATATGCCCCCTATGCGGCTCCTTGCCTGGGCTATCCTCTTCGGTCTCGTCTTTGTCTTGGCCGGCGCTGCGCGCGTCGCGACCCGCCGCGTGGCGATATCAGGCCTGCTTGTCGTCCTCGGCATGTTCGCGGCGCAACTCGAGACGTGGCGCGCTGATACCATCGTTCTCGACACACCGGTGACCACGACTGTGACCGGCCGCGTGGAACGGCGCGAGGGAGATGACAACGGCCGCTGGCGCTACATCGTCAGGGTAACGCGCACGGACGAGCCCGCGCTCAAGCGTTCGCCGCAGCAGGTCTCGCTCGTCGCGCGTGCAGGAGAGCCCGTCGCGGTCGGCGGATGGCTCAGAGGCCGTGTGCGCCTGACGCCGCCAGCCGGACCTGCGCTCCCCGAACTGAACGATTTCGCCTTCTCCGCCTATTTCGACGGCATCGGCGCCAACGGCTTCTTCTACGGCGTTCCGCAGCCCATCGCGTCGCAGACCGATATCGCCGATCTCTCTGCCGCCGATCGCGCCGTGGAATGGCTCTACGGCTTGCGCAGCAGTATTGGCGACCGCATTCGCAGCATCCTGCCTGATGATACCGGCGCCTTCGCCGCCTCGCTTGTCACCGATGAGAGACGCGCTATCTCCAACGAGACGACGGAGGCCCTGCGCCAATCCGGCCTCGCGCATATCGTCGCGATCTCGGGCCTCAACATGGCGCTGTCGGCCGGCATCTGCTTTGTCGGGCTGCGGCTGTTCTTTGGACTGTTTCCTGGCTTCGCGCAGGCCTATCCGACCAAGAAGCTCGCCGCCGGCAGCGCGCTTCTGGCGCTGACCGCCTATTACATGATCTCGGGCTTCGCCGTCTCCGCCGAGCGCGCCTTTATCATGATGGCGATCATGCTGGTCGCGGTGCTGTTCGATCGCCCCTCGATCAGCCTGCGCAACATCGCGCTCTCGGCGCTGCTGATCATCCTGATGTCACCATCGGAGGTGCTGGGCCCCAGCTTCCAGATGTCCTACGCCGCGACGCTGGCGCTGGTCGCGGGCTTTGCTGTCTGGACTAGGAGGCGGCATCGCGAAAGCGTTTTTCTCACGCATCCCGCGATAAAGCCGGTCATGGTCACGCTTCGCTTCTTTGGCGGCATCGCGCTGACCTCGATGATCGGCGGTTTCTCGACGGCGCTGTTTTCGATCGAGCATTTTCATCGGCTGAGCGGCTACGGCCTTCCCGCCAACCTGCTTGCAATGCCCGTTATCTCCTTCATCGTCATGCCTTTCGGAATGCTCGCGATGTTGGCGACGCCCTTTGGTCTGGACGCGCCACTATGGACCGTCGCCGGCTTCGGGCTGGATCTGGTGATCGACATCGCCAAGATGGTTTCCGGCTGGGGCGGCAGTGTCGATATCGGGCGGATACCGGAATGGTATTTCCCGATCGCCGTGCTCGGCTTCCTAGTCTGGGGGCTGATGCGGACACGGCTGCGATGGATCGGCGCTGTGGGAGCCGCGCTTGCAACGCTCGTCGTTGTTCTGCTGCCTGCGGCACCTGCGCCCGAGCTGGTCGTCTCCGAGGATGGGAGCCTCGTGGCGGCAGTCACAGGCGACGGCCTCGCCAGCAACCGCGAACGCCCGCCCGACTTCATCTTCGGGCAATGGCAACGCGCGCTCGCGATCGAAGAACACAAGCCGCCTGACATGCTTGAAGGCGAGGCCTTGCCCATCCCGAAGAGGGGAGAGCCGCGACCAAGGCTGACACTGAAACAACAAGGCGAAGCCCGCGCCATGATGCGCGATGCCGCAGCGTCCACAAATGACAGCGCTTTTCAGTGCCTGAAGACGGCCTGGTGCGTGACAGCGCTCGACAGCGGCTACATCATCGCGATGCTCGAAAACGCCGCCTATCTCGGTCCTGCCTGCGACGTTGCCGATATCGTCATCACGCCTGTCCGTCTGCGCCAGGCGACATGCCGTTCCGGCGCAATGCTATTGACCGGCGAAACCCTCAGGCGATCGGGCGCCGTCGAAATCCGCATCGACGAGCAGGGGGCGCCGGTCGTCAAAACAGCCTATGAAAGCGTCGGTCGCCCGTGGATGCGCCATCGCGCCTATGACTGGCGCAACGACAGCTTCAGCGATGATCCGTCACCAACTAGTGACGTCACCACTCAGTGATACCGGCGAATAAGCCCGACGAGCTTGCCCTGAACCTTGACGCGGTCGGGCCCGAAAATACGCGTTTCGTAAGCCGGGTTCGCGGCTTCCAGCGCGATCGAGGCGCCCTTGCGGCGGAAGCGCTTCAGCGTCGCTTCCTCGTCATCGACAAGCGCCACAACGATATCGCCGGGGTTGGCGGTGTTGCCGTTGCGGATGATGACGGTGTCGCCGTCGAAAATGCCGGCTTCGATCATCGAGTCGCCCTTGACCTCGAGCGCGTAGTGCTCGCCGGAGCCGAGCATGTCGGCGGGGACGGTGATGTCGTGGGTGTTGTTCTGGATCGCCGAGATCGGCACACCGGCGGCGATGCGGCCCATGACGGGAACGGACGCTGAGTTGCCGTTGTCGGCGCTCGGCGCGGCCTTCGGGGCAGGGGCTGCGGCCACCGGCTGCGGCTTGCCGAGGCTGCCTTCAATGACGCTCGGCGAGAAGCCGCGTCGCGGCTGCAGGCTCGGATTATAGGCTTCCGGCAGCTTGATCACCTCGAGCGCGCGCGCTCGGTTCGGCAGCCGGCGAATGAAGCCGCGCTCTTCCAGCGCGGTGATCAGCCGGTGAATGCCGGATTTTGATGCGAGATCGAGTGCATCCTTCATTTCATCGAAGGATGGCGGAACGCCCGACTCTTTCATCCGCTCATGAATGAACAGAAGCAGTTCTTGTTGCTTGCGTGTCAGCATCGAAATGAACCCCAGAGTCGTGAAACAAAGCCAGAACGGACACTATATGTTCCATATGTGTTCCGCAAGTGCCTAAATTTTCGTAAAACTTGGCTCGGAATCGTCGCGATTTTGCACTTCATTCGATTTAACCGGGCTCGCCTCTTGCATTGTGGCGAAAGCCAGCGCACATCTCTGCCGATTTCGGGAGGATTTGCTGATGAGTGACCCCCATCCTCTGGACCACGTGGTGCTGCCGGTCGTCAACATCGAGATGGCGCGCGAGCGCCTGGGTAAGCTCGGTTTTACCGTCGCCGCCGATGCGCGGCACCCATTCGGCACCGAGAATGCCTGCGTCTTCTTCGCCGACAAAACCTATCTCGAGCCGCTCGGCATCGCCAGCCTGGAGACTTACGAAGCGGCCATCGGCGATGGCAACGTCTTCACCGCCCGCGACCGCGCCTTTCGCTTCCGCTGCGGCGATGACGGGCTGTCGGCGATCGTCTTCGGGACGCCTGATGCCGACAGTGATCACACACGCTTTCTCGCCGATGGCATGAGCGGCGGCGAGATGCTGCAATTTGCCAGGCAGATGAAGATGCCGGATAGTTCCGAGGCGACCGCCGCGTTCCGCCTCGCTTTCGCGGCCGATCTACGCGCGCCCGATTTCTTCCTCTTCGCCTGCCAGCGCGTCAACCCGCTGCCCAGCGACCGCAAGGCGTTGGAAACGCATGCGAACGGCGTTTTGGGCATCCTGTCGATCGTGCTCTCGTCCTCCGATCCGAAGGCGTTCGCGCCGCTGTTGCAGTTGGCGTCTGATGCGCAGGCGACCCGCGAGGAGGCCTTCGGTGTCAGTCTGGATGCCGGCAACGCCCGTATCAATATCCTGTCGCCGGATGGCTTGAACGCCTATTACGATCTCTCCGAGCCCAAGGCCGATCGCGGCCTGCGCGGCGCGGCGATTGTCTTTTCCGTTGCCGATCTCGCCGTGACAGAGGCGCATTTGGCTGCTAACGGGATCACCTATACACGCAAGAACAATCGAATTCTGGTGAAGGCCGCACCCGGCCAGGGCGCGCTCTTCGCCTTCGAGGAGAAACGATGACTGAAACCAATTCCGAGGTGGCCGTTGGCGAAGGCGCCGGCCGTGTGGTGTTTTCCAACACCGGCAAGCTGTCGCTGATCGCCGGCCCCTGCCAGATGGAAAGCCGCGACCATGCCTTCATGATCGCCGGCACGCTAAAGGAGCTCTGCGACAAGCTCGGTATCGGCCTTGTCTACAAGTCCTCCTTCGACAAGGCCAACCGCACGTCGCTGTCGGCCCAGCGTGGTATCGGGCTTGAAACGGCGCTTGAAGTGTTCGCCGATCTCAAGAAGGAATATGGCTTCCCCGTTCTCACGGACATCCACACCGAGGAGCAGTGCGCCGAAGTCGCCACTGTCGTCGATGTGCTGCAGATCCCGGCCTTTCTTAGCCGGCAGACGGACCTGCTGGTCGCCGCCGCCAAGACCGGCCGCGCCATCAACGTCAAGAAGGGCCAGTTCCTGGCGCCCTGGGACATGAAGAACGTGCTGGCCAAGCTGAATGCCAGCGGCAACCCGAACATCATGCTGTGCGAACGCGGCGCTTCCTTCGGCTACAACACGCTGGTCTCCGACATGCGCTCTCTGCCGATCATGGAAGCCATGGGTGCGCCTGTTGTCTTCGATGCGACCCATTCGGTACAGCAGCCGGGCGGGCAGGGTGGCTCCAGTGGCGGCCAGCGCGAATTCGTGGAAACGCTGGCGCGTGCGGCGGTCGCCGTCGGTGTCGCCGGTGTGTTCGTCGAGACGCACGAAGATCCCGACAACGCGCCGTCGGATGGCCCGAACATGGTCTATCTCAAGGATATGCCGCGCCTGCTGGAAAAGCTGCTGGCCTTCGACGCCATCGCCAAGGGCTGACGTTCAAAAGACTGACACGTTCGTGTATTAGGCCACGAGGAATAAAGCGGCGAAGCATGCGCAAAACGGCTCCGAACTGCCATTGTAATTTGCGCATCTTCGATTAAAGACGAATTTCAAACGATTTATCCACCCTCAAGCAGAGAAGAGCCGATGACCGCTATTACCGATATTATCGCCCGCGAGATTCTCGACAGCCGTGGTAATCCCACCGTCGAAGTCGATGTCTATCTCGAAGATGGCAGCATGGGCCGCGCCGCCGTTCCGTCGGGCGCGTCGACCGGCGCGCACGAAGCCGTCGAACTCCGCGATGGTGGCAAGCGTTATCTCGGCAAGGGTGTCGAAAAGGCCGTCGAAGCCGCCAACACGGAAATCTTCGACGCCATCGGCGGCATCGACGCTGAAAACCAGATCCAGATCGACAACATCATGATCGAACTGGACGGCACGCCGAACAAGTCGCGCCTCGGCGCCAACGCCATCCTCGGCGTTTCGCTGGCCGTTGCCAAGGCTGCCGCTGAAGCTGCCGGCCTGCCGCTCTACCGCTACGTTGGTGGCGCTTCCGCGCACCTGCTGCCGGTTCCGATGATGAACATCATCAACGGCGGCGCGCATGCCGACAACCCGATCGACTTCCAGGAATTCATGATCCTGCCTGTAGGCGCTGATTCCATCCGCGAAGCCGTTCGCATGGGCTCGGAAGTCTTCCACACGCTCCGCAAGGAACTGGCTGCCCAGGGTCACAACACCAACGTCGGCGACGAAGGCGGTTTCGCACCGGGCCTGAAGAGCGCTCCTGAAGCCCTCGACTTCATCATGAAGTCGATCGAGAAAGCCGGCTACAAGCCTGGCGAAGACATCCACCTCGGCCTCGACTGCGCCTCGACCGAATTCTTCAAGGACGGCAAGTACGTTCTGGAAGGCGAAGGCCGCACGCTGGAGCCGGGCGCAATGGCCGAATACCTGGCACAGCTCGCTGCCCAGTACCCGATCATCTCGATCGAAGACGGCATGGCTGAAGACGACTGGGATGGCTGGAAGGCTCTGACGGATCTGGCCGGCAAGAAGGTTCAGCTCGTCGGCGACGATCTCTTCGTCACCAACTCGGCTCGCCTGCGCGATGGTATCAAGATGGGCGTCGCCAACTCGATCCTCGTCAAGGTCAACCAGATCGGTTCGCTGACGGAAACGCTCGACGCCGTCAACACCGCGCACAAGGCAGCCTACACCGCCGTCATGTCGCACCGTTCGGGCGAAACCGAAGACAGCACGATCGCCGATCTCGCCGTTGCGACCAACTGCGGTCAGATCAAGACCGGCTCGCTGTCGCGTTCGGATCGTCTTGCCAAGTACAATCAGCTGATCCGCATCGAAGAGGGCCTCGGCCCGCAGGCCCAGTACGCCGGCCGTTCGATCCTTCGCGGCTAAGTCGTCTTATTTCAGGCATTTGGAACCCGCGCCTTCACCGGCGCGGGTTTTTTGTTGCGCCGCGTTCATAGTCAACGGACGGTTAATCTCTGCCCGGTAGTCTTCTGGTCAAGGGTAATGCGTTTCGAGAATGCGTGTATGTGGACCAAGCATCATAAGAAGAAAAAGATCGGCCGTTTCGTCATTCCGGCGATGGCGGTCGCGTTTCTCTCCTACTTCGGCTACCATTGCATCCATGGCGACTACGGCCTGCGCGCGACCGAAGTGTTCGAGCGCCAGCGCATCACGCGCGAAAGAGAGCTGGCCGTGCTTAAAAATAAGCGCGAACACCTTGAAAAGCAGGTGGCGCTCCTAAGTGATGGTTCCATGGATAGGGACATGCTGGACGAGAAGGCCCGTCTTCAGCTGAACTTCTCCCGCGCCGATGAGGTCGTCATATTCAATCATTATTCGAATTAACTGGATTCCGGTTAATCGAAATAAATTGATATTTATCAATGGCTTATTGATGAATACGAGCCATGCAATTATGGCATTGCTGCGGCGAAATTTCTTCCTTATGGTGCGCACCACCCAAGAACCGATAAACCCATAGGGAGGGTTGAATGGCTCCGCGAAAAAACGCGACCGTTTCCAGCCGTAAGACAAGCGCAAAGCCCGCAGCCAAGGCATCGAATGGCGGCCCGGTGGCCGATTTCGATCGTGACGAAGAGCTCAAGGCTTATCGCGAAATGCTACTCATCCGCCGTTTCGAAGAGAAGGCGGGCCAGCTTTACGGCATGGGCTTCATCGGCGGTTTCTGTCACCTTTATATCGGTCAGGAAGCTGTCGTCGTCGGCATGCAGATGGCGCAGAAGGAAGGTGACCAGGTCATCACCGCTTACCGCGACCACGGTCACATGCTGGCAACCGGCATGACCGCACGCGGCGTCATGGCCGAGCTGACCGGCCGCATCGACGGCTACTCCCGTGGCAAGGGCGGCTCGATGCACATGTTCTCCAAGGAGAAGCATTTCTACGGCGGTCACGGCATCGTCGGCGCACAGGTGTCGCTCGGCACCGGTCTCGCCTTCGCCAACCGCTATCGCGGCAATGACAGCGTCTCGATCGCCTATTTCGGCGACGGCGCCGCCAACCAGGGCCAGGTCTACGAGAGCTTCAACATGGCTGCTCTGTGGAAGCTCCCGATCATCTACATCATCGAAAACAACCGTTACGCCATGGGCACGTCCACGGCCCGCGCGACGGCGCAGTCGAACTACTCGCTGCGTGGTTCCGGCTTCGGCATCCCCGGCGTCCAGGTCGACGGCATGGATGTTCGCGCCGTCAAGGCTGCGGCCGACGAGGCGCTCGAGCATTGCCGTTCCGGCAAGGGTCCGATCATTCTCGAAATGCTGACCTATCGTTATCGCGGTCACTCCATGTCCGACCCGGCGAAGTATCGCTCCAAGGAAGAAGTGCAGAAGATGCGCTCCGAGCAGGATCCGATCGAGCAGGTCAAGGCACGCCTCATTGAAAAGGGCTGGGCCTCAGAGGACGATCTCAAGGCGGTCGACAAGGACGTTCGCGACATCGTCGCCGATAGCGCCGACTTCGCCCAGGCCGCACCGGAGCCGGATGCATCCGAGCTCTACACCGACATTCTGCTGTAATCGGGGAGGGTAGACCCATGCCAATCGATATTCTCATGCCCGCCCTCTCTCCGACGATGGAAGAAGGCACGCTGTCCAAGTGGCTGAAGCAGGAAGGTGACAAGGTCACCTCCGGCGACATCATTGCCGAAATCGAAACCGACAAGGCGACGATGGAAGTCGAAGCCGTCGACGAAGGCGTCATCGGCAAGCTGCTCGTTGCCGCAGGCACCGAAGGTGTCAAGGTGAATGCCAAGATCGCTGTGCTCCTGCAGGACGGCGAATCCGCATCCGACATCTCGGCTGCACCTGCTGCTGCTGCGCCGGCCGCCGCCGCGGCACCGAAGGCCGCTGAAGCGCCCGCCGCTGCCGCAGCGCCGGTTCCGGCCGAGCCCAAGGCTCAGGTTCCGAACGATCCCGAAATTCCCGCCGGCACCGAAATGGTCTCCATGACCGTTCGCGAAGCGCTTCGCGACGCCATGGCCGAGGAAATGCGCGCTGACGACAATGTCTTCGTCATGGGCGAGGAAGTGGCCGAATACCAGGGCGCCTATAAGGTCACCCAGGGTCTGCTGCAGGAATTCGGCGCCCGCCGCGTCATCGACACCCCGATCACCGAGCACGGCTTTGCCGGCGTCGGCGTCGGTGCTGCGATGTCCGGCCTGAAGCCGATCGTCGAGTTCATGACCTTCAACTTCGCCATGCAGGCGATCGACCAGATCATCAACTCCGCTGCCAAGACGCTCTACATGTCCGGCGGCCAGATGGGCGCTCCGATCGTGTTCCGTGGCCCGAACGGTGCCGCTGCCCGCGTCGGCGCTCAGCACAGCCAGGACTACTCGGCCTGGTACAGCCAGATCCCGGGCCTCAAGGTCGTCATGCCTTACACGGCATCCGACGCCAAGGGCCTGCTCAAGGCTGCGATCCGCGATCCGAACCCGGTCGTCTTCCTTGAAAACGAAATCCTCTACGGTCAGCACTTCGACGTGCCGAAGATGGACGACTTCGTTCTCCCGATCGGCAAGGCCCGCATCCACCGTCAGGGCAAGGACGTCACGATCGTCTCCTTCGGTATCGGCATGACCTATGCCACCAAGGCCGTCGCTGAACTCGAAAAGATCGGCATCGACGTCGAACTGATCGACCTGCGCACGCTGCGTCCGATGGACCTGCCGACCGTGATCGAATCGGTCAAGAAGACCGGCCGTCTCGTCACCGTCGAGGAAGGCTACCCGCAGAACTCGGTCGGTACCGAAATCGCCACCCGCGTCATGCAGCAGGCCTTCGATTATCTCGATGCGCCGGTTCTGACGATCGCCGGCAAGGACGTTCCGATGCCTTATGCCGCCAACCTCGAAAAGCTTGCGCTGCCAAGCGTCGACGAAGTCGTCCAGGCCGTGAAAGCCGTCTGCTACAAGTAACAAGGGAAGGGTATTTCGATGCCTATCAACATCACGATGCCTGCCCTGTCTCCGACCATGGAAGAGGGCAACCTCGCCAAGTGGCTGGTCAAGGAAGGCGATACGGTTAAGTCTGGCGATGTCATCGCCGAGATCGAAACCGACAAGGCGACGATGGAAGTCGAAGCGGTCGACGAAGGTGTCGTCGCCAAGCTCGTCGTTCCCGCCGGCACCGAAGGCGTCAAGGTCAATGCCTTGATCGCCGTTCTGGCCGCCGATGGCGAAGATGTCGCTGCCGCCGCCAGCGGCGCTGGCTCGGCTGCTCCGGCACCGAAGGCTGCCGAAGCGCCGAAGGCTGAGGCAAAGACCGAAGCCGCTCCGGCTCCGGCCGCAACCCCCGCGGCTGCCCCGGCACCCGCAGCAGCGCCTGCCGCTGCTTCCACGGGCGGCAACCGCACCTTCTCCTCGCCGCTCGCGCGTCGTCTGGCGAAGGAAGCCGGTATCGATCTCGCAGCTGTCGCAGGCTCCGGCCCGCATGGCCGCGTCGTCAAGAGCGACGTCGAGGCCGCCGTCGCTGGCGGTGGTGCAAAGGCTGCCCCTGCCGCAGCTCCGCAGGCTGCCGCATCGGCTCCTGCCGCCGCACCGAAGGGCGCATCCGACGAGACCGTTCTCAAGCTGTTCGAGCCGGGTTCCTACGAACTCGTGCCGCATGACGGCATGCGCAAGGTCATCGCCAAGCGCCTGGTCGAATCCAAGCAGACCGTGCCGCACTTCTACGTCACCGTGGATTGCGAGCTCGACGCGCTGCTGGCGCTGCGCGCCCAGCTCAACGACGCCGCTCCCCGCAAGGAAGGCGCGCCGGCCTACAAGCTGTCGGTCAACGACATGGTCATCAAGGCCATGGCGCTTGCTCTGCGCGACGTTCCGGATGCCAACGTCTCCTGGACCGAAGCCAACATGGTCAAGCACAAGCACGCCGATGTCGGCGTTGCTGTCTCGATCCCGGGCGGCCTGATCACCCCGATCATCCGCAAGGCCGAGGAAAAGACCCTGTCGGCCATCTCCAACGAGATGCGCGACCTCGGCAAGCGTGCCAAGGATCGCAAGCTGAAGCCTGAGGAATATCAGGGCGGCACCTCGTCGGTCTCCAACATGGGCATGATGGGCGTCAAGCACTTCGCCGCCGTCATCAACCCGCCGCACGCAACGATCCTCGCGGTCGGCGCGGGCGAGCAGCGCCCGGTCGTCAAGAACGGCCAGCTTGCTGTCGCAACCGTGATGACCGTCACGCTGTCGACCGACCATCGCTGCGTCGATGGCGCGTTGGGCGCGGAGTTGCTGCAGGCGTTCAAGGGCTACATCGAAAACCCGATGGGCATGCTCGTCTGACGAAACAGCGGAGGCGGAAATGACGAAGACCGTTCTTTGCTATGGTGATAGCCTGACCTGGGGTTATGACGCCGCTTCCGTCGGCCGTCATGACTACAAGGATCGTTGGCCGAGTGCGCTTCAGGCTGCACTCGGCAACGAAGTCCGGGTTATCGCCGAGGGATTGAACGGGCGGACGACCGCCTTCGATGACCATCTTGCTGATTGCGACCGCAATGGCGCCCGCGTCCTGCCGACCATCCTGCAGACGCATGCGCCGCTCGATCTCGTCATTCTGCTCCTCGGCACCAACGACATGAAGAATGTCGTGGCCGGATCGGCATTCGCCGCATGCCAGGGCATTGCCCGGCTGGTGCGGCTGATCCGCAACCACGCCTGGCCGTTCGATTTCGACGCGCCGGATATCCTGATCGTCGCGCCACCGAGGATCTGCGAAACGGCCAACGTGCCCTTCGCGGCCTCCTTCATCGGCGGCATCGAGGAATCCGCGATGCTGGCAACGCTCTATCGGGACCTCGCCGACGAACTCGGCTGCGGTTTCTTCGACGGCAATTCGGTCGCCAAGACGACGCCGCTCGACGGCATCCATCTCGACGCCGACAATACCCGCGCTCTCGGGCGTGGCATGGAATCGACCGTGCGGATGATGTTGGGGCTTTGACGGTGGCGTCTTTCGTGACGCTGCGTCCCGCCACACGGGATGACGCGGCCGAACTGGCGATCCTCTCGGACATTGCCTCGCATGGTTTCGCGTCCTGGCTCTGGCTGGGTGAGCTCGGCGGCACCGGCAGCGATACGCCGATGGAGCTTGGCCGGCTGAAGATGCGTCGGGACGAAGGTTACGGCACATGGCGCCAAGCGGTGCTGGCCGAAGCCTACGGAGAGACGGCGGGCGCGGCGATCGGTTACGCGCTGGGCGAGGACGTAAAGAGCATGGAGGTCGACCGCGTGGCTTTGCAGCCGGTGATCGACCTGCAGAAGAAGGTTGTTGGCAGCTGGTTCATTGCAACGCTCGGCGTCTATAGCCATCTGCGAGGCATCGGGATCGGCAGGGAAATACTGAAAGACCAGATCGACAGGGCAGGGACGCTGCCGGTCAGTCTGATCACCGCAAGTGACAATGAAGCGGCTCTGTCGCTTTACAAGAAGAATGGATTTTCGGAAGCGGCGCGGCAGAATGCGATGTCTCTTTTCGAAAGCAGCAGGAAACACGAGTGGGTGCTTCTCACCCGCGACGCCCGATAACAAAGGCAGGAAAACATGGCTGAGAATTACGACGTCATCATCATCGGCTCCGGTCCCGGCGGCTATGTGGCCGCTGTGCGCGCCAGCCAGCTCGGTCTCAAGACCGCGATCGTCGAGCGCGAGCACCTGGGCGGCATCTGCCTGAACTGGGGCTGCATCCCGACCAAGGCACTGCTGCGCTCGGCCGAAGTGCTCGACCACGCCAACCACGCCAAGGACTACGGTCTCGTGCTCGAAGGCAAGATGAGCGCCGACGTGAAGGCCGTTGTCGCCCGCTCGCGCGGTGTCTCGGCGCGCCTCAACGGCGGCGTCGGCTTCCTGATGAAGAAGAACAAGGTCGATGTGATCTGGGGTGAAGCCAAGATCACCAAGCCGGGCGAGATCGTCGTCGGCAAGTCCTCCAAGCCCGTCGTCGAGCCGCAGAACCCGGTTCCGAAGAACGTCAAGGGCGAGGGCACCTACACTGCCAAGCACATCATCATCGCGACCGGCGCCCGCCCGCGCGCGCTGCCGGGTATCGAGCCGGATGGCAAGCTGATCTGGACCTATTTCGAAGCGATGAAGCCGGCAGCCCTGCCGAAGTCGCTGATCGTCATGGGCTCGGGCGCCATCGGCATCGAGTTCGCGAGCTTCTACCGCTCCATGGGCGTCGACGTTACGGTCGTCGAGGTCATGCCGACCATCATGCCGGTCGAGGACGTCGAAGTCACCGCGATCGCGCGCAAGCAGCTTGAGAAGCGCGGCATGAAGATCCTGACCAGCGCCAAGATCACCAAGGTCGAAAAGGCCGCCGATAGCCTGACCGCGCATGTCGAGACCGCTGACGGCAAGGTCCAGCAGATCACCGCAGACCGCATGATCTCGGCTGTCGGCGTCCAGGGCAACATCGAAAACCTCGGCCTTGAAGCCGTTGGCGTCAAGACCGACCGTGGCTGCGTCGTCATCGACGGCTACGGCAAGACCAACATCGCCGGCATCTATGCCATCGGCGACGTCGCCGGCCCGCCGATGCTTGCCCACAAGGCCGAGCACGAAGGCGTCGTCTGCGTCGAAAAGATCGCCGGCCTGTCGAATGTTCACGCCACCGACAAGGGCAAGGTCCCCGGCTGCACCTACTGCCACCCGCAGGTCGCCTCCGTCGGCCTGACGGAAGCCAAGGCCAAGGAAGCCGGCCGCGATATCCGCGTCGGCCGCTTCTCCTTTGCTGCCAACGGCAAGGCGATCGCGCTCGGCGAGGACCAGGGTCTCTGCAAGGTGATCTTCGACAAGAAGACCGGCGAACTGCTCGGCGCCCACATGGTCGGCGCCGAAGTCACCGAACTCATCCAGGGCTTCGTCGTCGCCATGAACCTGGAAACGACCGAAGAAGAACTGATGCACACCATCTTCCCGCATCCGACGGTTTCCGAAACCATGAAGGAAGCGGTTCTGGATGCTTACGGTCGCGTCCTCAACGCTTGATAATTTTCTGCGCCGCTCTCTATGACGGATTGAACCACGTTCAATCTCGGACTGGAAAAAGCGAAAGGAAATCATCATGTCCATGGGTACGCAGGCACTCGTCATCTTCCTCCTGATCGGTCTGGTCGCGGGGTTCCTCGCCAGCCTGATCGTTGGCGGAGGCGGATTGATACGGTGCCTGCTCAGCGGCATCATCGGCGCGTTCGTCGGAGGCTTTCTCTTCAACGCGCTGGGGATCTCGCTCGGTATCGAGAATGCGCTTGTGGTGCAGATCATTCATGCCACGGTCGGCGCCATCATCGTGGTGTTGATCGCAAGGGCGATAGCTTGAGGGGATAGGACCGGATGGAAGGTGTGGGCTGGATTACGGCGATCATCGTCGGCGGCTTGGCGGGCTGGCTCGCGGGCATTTTGATGGGCATACGCTTTGGCGTTCTGATGAACATTGTCATCGGCATCGTCGGTGCTGTCATCGGCAGCGCGATCTTTGCCCGCGCCGGCATCTATGTCGCCAGCGGTTGGCAGGGTTACCTTGTGACGGGTTTCATCGGCTCTTGTATCTTGCTATTTCTGGCAAAACTCGTCAGACGCTGACGAAAGAGGCCGTTTCGGCGGTTTGAAGGCAGGTTATTGATGGTAACTATTCTCGACAGGATCAATCCAAACGCTGAAAAGCGCGTGCGGCACCCGGAAAAAGCGCATCGCCCGGATACGGAAGTCATGCGCAAGCCGGACTGGATCCGCGTCAAGGCGCCGACCTCCAAAGGCTACGCCGAAACCCGCTCGATCGTGAAGGAGCACAAGCTCGTCACCGTCTGCGAGGAAGCCGGCTGCCCGAATATCGGCGAGTGCTGGGACAAGAAGCACGCCACCTTCATGATCATGGGCGAGATCTGTACGCGCGCCTGTTCCTTCTGCAACGTCGCGACCGGCAAGCCGAACGCGCTTGACATGGCCGAGCCCGAGAGCGTGGCGAAGGCCGTCAAGGAGATGGGCCTCAGCCACGTGGTCATCACCTCGGTTGACCGCGACGATCTGGAAGACGGCGGCGCCGAGCACTTCGAGAAGGTGATCTGGGCGATCCGCGCTGCGTCGCCGACGACCACCATCGAAATCCTGACGCCCGACTTCCTGAAGAAGCCCGGCGCCTTGGAGCGTGTCGTCGCCGCCAAGCCCGACGTCTTCAATCACAACATGGAAACCGTTCCGGGCAACTATCTGACCGTCCGTCCCGGCGCGCGCTACTTCCACTCCGTTCGCCTGCTGCAGCGGGTGAAGGAACTGGACCCGACCATGTTCACCAAGTCTGGCATCATGGTCGGCCTCGGCGAGGAGCGCAACGAAGTGCTGCAGCTGATGGACGACCTGCGCGTTGCCGACGTCGACTTCCTGACGATCGGCCAGTACCTGCAGCCGACCCGTAAGCACCACGCTGTCATGAGCTACGTCACGCCCGAGGAATTCAAGTCCTACGAGACCGTCGCCTACACCAAGGGCTTCCTCATGGTTGCCTCCAGCCCGCTGACCCGCTCCTCGCACCACGCCGGCGACGACTTCGCCCGCCTGCGCGCGGCGCGTGAGAAGAAGCTGCTGGTGGCTGCGGAGTAAGACGGTTCTCTTGGCGGGCCTGCTGTGCCATTATCGGCGGCAGGTAATGCAGCAAAGGAACACGTCATGCCCGTGGTAACCGTGACTGTGCCGGATGAGATGAAGGCCTGGCTGGAAAAGCAGGCCGCCGTCGGCCGCTATGCCGATGCGTCCGACTACGTCCGCGACCTCGTTCGCCGCGACCAGGAGCGCGCGAGCAAGATCGCCAACATGCAGGCTCTTGTCGATGAGGGGCTGGCAAGCGGTGTCTCCGATGAAACCATGGATGACATTCTGCGGTCGCTAAACGAAGCAGCGGAATAGGTCTTATGGGCTACCGGCTGTCGCGTCAGGCCGCTCATGATCTTCGCACTATTCACGCGACAGGCGTTCGGCTTTTCGGCAAGTCGCAAGCCGACAGCTATCACCGTCATTTTGGCGATATCTTCGAAATACTCGCGGACAATCCGAAACTCGCCCGGCTTCGCCAGGAAATCACCCCACCCGTGAGGATACATCCTTGCGGCGCTCACTTGATTGTCTACCATGAGCTGGGTGATGGCAGTATTCTCATCATCCGCGTACGCCATGGTCACGAGAATTGGCAGGCATAATCGCGGTAGAGCCTTCCACACCCGTCCAGGCGGCCTGATCTCCCCGCAATCAGACAAGAGGCCATCGTGTTGCAACAACCGAAGCATCGGCTGAACGTCACCGATCTCGGTGAGGCTGCCGAACTCCTGAAGCGCGCCGACCGCATCGTCATTTTCGGCTCGTCAGGTGGCGGCAAGAGTACGCTGGCGCAGAAGCTCGCGCGCATTCTCGGCGTTCGCTACGTCTCCATGGACCGCGAGGTGTTCTGGCTTCCAGGCTGGGTGTCGAGACCGAGGCCGGAACAGCGCGAGATCATCGCCAGGATCGTGACCGAGGACCGCTGGATCATCGACGGCAACAATCCGAGAACGCTCGATCTCAGGCTGCCGCGCGCCGACGTCATCTTGTGGGTGAGGGTGTCGCGCTGGCTCTGCCTGTGGAGCATCTTCAAGCGCGGCATCGTCTATCGCGGCAGGACGCGGCCCGACATGGCGCTTGGGTGCCTGGAACATGGCCGGACCGGGAGTTCATCTCCTATGTCTGGAATTTCGAGAGGGACGATGTGCCCGAATTCATGGAAGGCATCCGCCTGCATGGGCCTGATGTACCGCTCGTCGAATTGAGGAGCAGGGCGCAGATGGGACAGCTGCTTCAGCGCCTCGACGTCATCGGCTAGGATGACAGCCTGATTCGGTCTTTGCTTACGGGAGGGAAAGACATGCCGAATTTCGTCACTGATATCACCAGTGCCGCCAACCTCGTCAGCCGCGCCGACCGCATCCTCGTGATCGGCTGCTCGGGCGGTGGCAAGACGACGCTGTCGAAGCGCCTAGGCGCGCGGCTCGGCGTGCGGCACATCTCCATGGATCGCGACTTCTATTGGCTGCCCGGCTGGGTGAAACGGCCGAAGGCCGAGGAGCGCGAGATGATCGCGGCGGCCGTTGCCGAAGAGCGGTGGCTGATGGACGGGACCGGCGCCTCGACCTTCGATCTCAGGATGCCGCGCACCGATATGGTGCTCTGGGTGCGGCTGCCGCGCTGGCGGTGTCTGCTCGGTGTCACCACCAGGTGGCTTCGTTGGCGGGGCAGGGCGCGGCCGGAGATGGCGCCGGGCTGCCCGGAAAAGCTGGATGGCGAGTTCTTGACCTATATCTGGAATTTCGAGCGACGCTGGGCGCCGCTCATCCTTGCGGGCATCGAGCGATACAAGCCCGATGTGCCCGTCCTTCAGTTGAAATCGCACCGTGAAATGCGCCGCCTTCTTGATCTTCTTGGCGCGCCCGCTTAACTGCCGGTCATGCCTCAGTTCGAAACGCACCGCCCCGTCCCGCATTCCGCAGACCAGATGTTCGATCTCGTTGCCGATGTCGAGAAATACCCGCAATTCCTGCCGCTTTGCGAAGGGCTTGCGATCCGCAGCCGCAAGGAGCGCGATGGCAAGGTTCTCCTCATCGCCGACATGACGGTCGGCTACAAGGCGATCCGCGAGACCTTCACGACGCAGGTGCTGCTCAACAAGGCCGAGCGCGTCATTGACGTCAAATACATCGACGGCCCCTTCAAGTATCTCGACAATCGCTGGCGCTTCGAAGATACGGCGTCGGGTTCCAACGTGCATTTCTTCATCGACTACGAGTTCAAGAGCCGCATCCTCGGCGCCCTGATGGGCTCGATGTTCGACCGCGCCTTCCGGATGTTCACCGAAGCCTTCGAAACGCGCGCCGGCAAGATCTACAGCTGATCCAGCTTACTGCGGCCCGAGCTGCCGGATCATCGCCAGCGCCGTCCTGACGGTGGCGAGGCGAACCTCGCCGCGGCCGATATCGCCATAGAGCATCTTGTTGTGAATGAGGTCACCGTGGCGTGACTTCGCGGCGAGGTGCACGAGGCCAACGGGCTTGTCCGCCGATCCGCCGCCTGGCCCCGCGATACCCGTGACCGCGACAGCGATCGATGCTCGCGAGCGGAAGAGGGCGCCATGCACCATCTGCCGCGCCGTCTCTTCCGACACCGCGCCGAAGCGCGCAAGCGTCGCTTCCTGGACGCCCAGCATCTCCATCTTCGCGGTGTTCGTATAGGTGACGAACCCGCGGTCTACGACAGCGGACGAGCCCGCGATTTCCGTGAGCGCGCCGGCGATCAGCCCGCCGGTACACGATTCCGCCGTCGAAACCATCAATCCCGCCGCTCCGAATGTCCTGATAATGGCTTCGGCCTCGGACAGGATATCGGCGGGATAGAGGCTCATTGGGCAATCTCCTGATAGACGACGGTGGCGGTGGCGATGGCGGCGATCCCCTCGCGGCGGCCGACGAAGCCGATCGTCTCGTTGGTCGTCGCCTTGACCGAGCAGCGGTCGATCGAGATGCCGAGAAAGTCCGAAAGCATGGCGCGCATCGTGTCGCGGTGCGGCCCGACCTTCGGCGCTTCGGCAATCAGCGTCACGTCGGCGTTCATGATGGTGCCGCCGCGCTCGCGCACGATCTTGGCCGCATGCTCGATGAAGATGCGAGATGGAGCGCCCTTCCATTGCGGATCCGACGGCGGGAAGTGGTCGCCGATATCGCCGGCGCCGCAGGTGGCAAGCAGCGCGTCCGTCAACGCATGCAGCGCCACGTCGGCGTCGGAGTGGCCCTTGAGCTTCTGGTCGTGGGGAATGAAGACGCCGCACAGCGTCACGCCGTCGCCTGCCTCGAGCTGGTGCACGTCGTAGCCGTTGCCGGTGCGCACATCGGGAAGGCGTGTGCTGGAAAGTCTCTGATCGGCCATTGCGATATCGCGCCTCACTGTCAGTTTTACATTGTCGGCCATGCCCTCGACGATGGTCACGGGATGGCCGGCCCATTCGGCGATCGCCGCATCGTCGGTGAAATCGGTGCGATCGGCGGCGGCCGCCTTCTCATGCGCGGCGAGGATGATGCCGAAGTCGAAGGATTGCGGTGTCTGCGCCGCATAGAGCTGCGCGCGGGGCACGGTCTCGACCACGATACCGGATTGATCCGCCCGCTTCAGCGTATCGGCGACCGGCATGGCCGGCAGCACGGCAGGCGCGCCTACAGCCAGTGTGGCCGCGACGCGGTCGAGCAGATCGTGATCGAAGAACGGCCGCACGGCGTCATGAATCAGGACGTGGGTGATCCCCTTGTCCTTCAGATGCCGAAGCCCCGAAAGCACCGATTGCTGGCGCGTCGAGCCGCCGTGGACAGTGGCGATCGGCAGCTTGGAGGTGACACCAGCGGTTGCCTTCGCAAATAGAGCTTCGTCATCGGCGTGAATCACGGCGACGATCTCGGTCACTTGAGGCCATGTCGTGAAATTTTCGAGCGTGTGGGCAATGACGGGCCTACCACCGATCCGGCGATATTGCTTCGGGCCTTCAACGGATGCGCCGGCGCGCTCGCCCCGGCCTGCGGCCACCAGGATAATTCCGATCGATATCGGTTGCTTTTGATGCATTTGCGGCATAAATCCCCAAAAAGCAGAATTTCTGGAGGTGCTCTAACGGCTTGGCGCACCGAATTCCAGCATCTGCCCGAAAAATATCAATTCGGGCACTTCCCCCTTGGCAAGTCTTTTAAATCTGTCTAAAAATAGTGCACCTGCTTAGCGTGCCTGAAAGATAATCAGTTGTCTGACATACACCTCGCATCTCCTTTGTGCATCGGAACCGTTGCGGTGCGCAACCGTATCGTGCTGGCGCCCATGTCCGGCGTCACCGATATGCCGTTCCGTCAATTGGCCTGGCGCCATGGCGCAGGGCTGGTGGTGACCGAGATGGTGGCGAGCCGCGAACTCGTCAACGACACCGAGCAATCCTGGGCGCGGCTGAAGACCGCTGGCTTCAATCCGCACATGGTGCAGCTTGCCGGTCGCGAAGCGCACTGGATGGCGGAAGGCGCGAAGATCGCCGCCGCGCACGGCGCCGATATCATCGATATCAATATGGGCTGCCCCGCCAAGAAGGTGATCGGCGGCTATTCTGGCTCGGCGCTGATGCGCGATCCCGATCATGCCCTGGGACTGATCGAAGCGACAGTCAAGGCGGTGGATGTTCCCGTCACGCTGAAGATGCGGCTTGGCTGGGACGAAAATTCGATCAACGCACCCGAAATCGCAAAGCGCGCCCAGGAGGCCGGCGTCCAGCTGGTGACGATCCACGGCCGTACGCGCATGCAGTTTTACGAGGGACGCGCCGATTGGGACGCGATCCGCGCCGTGCGCGATGTCCTCACCATCCCGCTGGTCGCCAATGGCGACGTCGAAACGGTCGAGGACGCCCATGAAATCCTGCGCCGCTCGGGCGCCGATGCCGTCATGATCGGCCGTGGCTGCCAGGGGCGCCCGTGGCATGCCGGCGTGCTCGCCGGCGCCGAGGCGCCTCAGCCATGGGAGATCGCCGATATCGCCGTCGAGCATTATCGCATGATGCTCGATTTTTATGGCGAAGCGGTCGGCGTTCGTCATGCGCGCAAGCATCTCGGCTGGTATATGGAGCGCTTCGCACCGTCGGTGTCGGCAAACGACAAGGCGGCGATCATGACCGCGCGCGATCCTCGCGAGGTCTCGCAGCGATTCCACGATGCCCTGGTTGCGGCGGCAGACAATACAGATGCCCGGGAGGCTGCATGACAAACGACGCGTCGCTATCATCTGCCCATGCCGGCAGTGCCGTCGCCATGGCCGTTCTCAACGCCATCCAGAACCCCGTCATCATGGTCGATGACGCAGGGCTTGTGGCCTTTGCCAACTGGGAGGCGGAAGCCTTCTTCGGGGCCAGCGCCTCGCATCTGGCGCGTTACAAGATCTCGACTTTCATTCCCTTCGGCAGCCCGCTACTGGCGCTGATCGACCAGGTGCGCGAGCGCCGCGCGCCGATCAACGAGTATCGCGTCGATCTGAGCTCGCCCAGGCTTGGCCAGGACAAGCTCGTCGACATCTACGTCGCTCCGGTGACGAGCGAGCCGGGCTCCGTCGTCATCGTCTTCCAGGAACGCTCGATGGCCGACAAGATCGACCGGCAGCTGACGCATCGCGCTGCCGCCCGTTCGGTCACAGGTCTCGCCTCGATGCTGGCGCATGAGATCAAGAACCCGCTCTCCGGCATTCGCGGCGCCGCGCAGCTGCTCGAGCACTCGGCAACCGACGACGACCGCGCGTTGACCCGGCTGATCTGCGACGAGACCGACCGCATCGTCTCGCTGGTCGATCGCATGGAGGTCTTCTCCGACGAGCGCCCGGTCGATCGCGTGCCCGTGAACATCCATTCCGTGCTCGATCATGTGAAGGCGGTCGCCAAGGCGGGCTTTGCGCGTCACATCAAGATCACCGAGAACTATGACCCCTCGCTGCCGTCGGTCTACGCCAACCGCGACCAGTTGGTGCAGGTCTTCCTCAATCTCGTCAAGAACGCTGCCGAGGCGATCGGCGACCGGCCGGATGGCGAGGTGGTGCTGACGACCGCCTACCGTCCCGGCATCCGCCTCTCGGTCGCCGGAACCCGCGAAAAGATCTCGCTGCCGCTGGAGTTCTGCGTGCAGGACAACGGCCCTGGCGTGCCGTCCGATCTCCTGCCGCATCTGTTCGACCCCTTCATCACCACCAAGACCAACGGCAGCGGCCTCGGCCTCGCGCTGGTGGCCAAGATCATCGGTGATCATGGCGGCATCATCGAATGCGACAGCCAGACCAACAAAACCACATTCCGCGTGCTCATGCCTGCCTCCAAGGACGCATCGCTTGAGGACGCAACCATAACCCCCACAGGACCTTCTCGATGACAGCAACGATCCTCGTCGCGGATGATGATGCGGCAATTCGTACGGTGCTTAATCAGGCCTTGAGCCGCGCCGGATATGACGTGCGTATCACTTCGAACGCCGCCACACTGTGGCGCTGGGTTTCGGCCGGCGAGGGCGACCTCGTGGTCACAGACGTCGTCATGCCCGACGAGAATGCCTTCGACCTGCTTCCGCGCATCAAGAAGGCCCGTCCGGATCTTCCCGTGCTGGTCATGAGCGCGCAAAACACCTTCATGACGGCGATCAAGGCCTCGGAGAAGGGCGCCTACGACTATCTGCCCAAGCCCTTCGATCTGACCGAACTGATCGGCATCATCGGCCGGGCGCTGTCGGAGCCGAAGCGCAAGCCCGCCAAGGTCGAGGACGACGTGCAGGACGGCATGCCGCTCGTTGGCCGCTCGGCCGCCATGCAGGAAATCTATCGTGTCCTGGCGCGTCTGATGTTGACCGACCTGACGCTGATGATCACCGGCGAATCCGGCACCGGCAAGGAGCTCGTCGCCCGCGCGCTGCACGACTACGGCAAGCGCCGCAACGGTCCCTTCGTGGCGATCAACATGGCCGCGATCCCGCGCGACCTGATCGAATCCGAGCTGTTCGGCCATGAGAAGGGTGCCTTCACCGGCGCCCAGACCCGCTCCACTGGCCGTTTCGAGCAGGCCGAGGGCGGGACGCTGTTCCTCGACGAAATCGGCGATATGCCGATGGATGCGCAGACGCGCCTGCTGCGCGTGCTGCAGCAGGGCGAATACACGACTGTCGGCGGCCGCACCCCGATCCGCACCGACGTGCGCATCGTGGCGGCCACCAACAAGGATCTGAAGCAGGCGATCAACCAGGGCCTCTTCCGCGAGGATCTTTACTACCGCCTCAACGTCGTACCGCTGCGCCTGCCGCCGCTGCGCGATCGCGCCGAAGACATCCCCGATCTCGTCCGTCACTTCGTGCAACAGGCGGAAAAGGAAGGCCTCGGCACCAAACGTTTCGATCAGGAAGCGCTCGATCTGATGAAGGCCTACGCCTGGCCGGGCAACGTGCGCGAGCTGGAGAACCTCATCCGCCGCCTGATGGCACTTTATCCACAGGATGTGATCACCCGCGAAATCATCGAATCCGAGCTGCGCTCCGACGTGCCTGATAGCCCGATCGAGAAGGGCCCGATCCGCAATGGAAACATGACCATTGCTCAGGCCGTTGAAGAAAACATGCGGTCCTATTTCGCGACTTTCGGCGATAACCTGCCGCCTCCGGGCCTTTATGACCGCGTTTTGACCGAGATGGAGTATCCTCTCATCCTGGCAGCGCTGACGGCCACGCGCGGCAACCAGATCAAGGCCGCCGATCTCCTTGGTCTCAACCGCAACACGTTGCGCAAGAAGATCCGCGAACTCGGCGTATCCGTCTACAGAAGCTCCCGCACCGCTTGACGCCCTGCAGCGCTTGACAATGTGACGCGATGCGTTGCATTTTCGCCACATTGCGTTGCCAATAAGTCACGCAAGGGGTTTGTGTTCCTGCGGTCAGTTCTGCGTCCGAAGATCCGGCTCGACGATGGACGAGCGGGAGATCGAGCGCGGTCTTCACCCTGACCCAAGGACGGCGGCGAAATGCGTTTCGCCGCGTGGAGAGTTAAACGAATGAAGCAGGATGCGTTGCCGCCGGCGGCGGAGGGCGAAGCAGTTACCACGGTAACGGATCGCCGCGCGCTGTTTGCTCTGCCCGGTCTCGTGCTTGCCGGGGGCGCGCTCCTCTGCGCGACGATGACGCTCTTCGTGCTGCTCGGCCTGACGCCGATCGCCCCGACATCGCCCGTCGTCATCACGTCCGTCGTCGTCAATTCCTTCTTCGTACTCGGCCTGATGGCGCTGATCGGCCGCGAGGTCTCGCGGCTCCTGAAGGCGCGCAAGCGTGGCCGCGCCGCTGCGCGTCTGCATATCCGCATCGTCGTGCTCTTCTCGATCGTGGCGATCACGCCCGCCATTCTCGTGGCCCTCTTTGCCAGTATCACGCTGAACGCCGGTCTAGACCGCTGGTTCGCGCTGAGGACGCAGTCGATCGTCAGTTCCTCCCGCAATATCGGGCAGGCCTACATGATGGAGAATGCGAGCTATCTGCAGGGCCAGACGGTCTCCATGGCAAACGACCTCGAGCGCAATCGCCAGCTGTTCAATCTCGATCGCACCGGCTTTGCCGAGCTGATGACGCGCCAGGCGAGGGGACGCGGCCTGCTCGGCGCATTCCTGGTGCAGGCGGATGGTACTGTTATCACGCAAGCCGATATCAAGACTGAGAAACCGCTGCCGGCGATCCCCCAGGACGCGCTCAATAAGGCTTCGGCCGGCCAGCCGACGCTCATTCCGCCGGGCGTCACCAATCTTGTCGGCGCCATCATCCGGCTCGAATCGATCGACGGCGCCTTCCTCTATACGGTGCGCGCGGTCGACCCCAAGGTCATGACCGCGATGCGGATGATGGAGGAGAACGCCACCGAATATAGGTCGATGGAGGCGGGGCGTTTCTCGCTGCAGATCGCCTTCGCCATCCTCTATGTCGGTTTCGCGCTGATCGTGTTGCTCGCCGCCATCTGGACGGCCATTGCCGTCGCCGACCGTATTGTCCGCCCGATCCGCCTGCTCATCACCGCAGCCGATAGCGTCGCATCCGGCAATATGGACATCGTCGTTCCCGTGCATGCCGTTGATGGCGACGTCGCCAATCTGTCGCGCACCTTCAACAAGATGATCTCGGAGATCCGCACCCAGCGCGACGAGATCCTCGAAGCCAAGGACGAGGTGGACGACCGTCGCCGCTTCATAGAAGCGGTGCTCTCGGGCGTCACCGCTGCCGTCATCGGCGTCGAGCACGATCGCCGCGTCACGATCGTCAACAGTTCGGCCGAAACGCTGATGGCGCTCGATGCGAGCGACATGCTCGGCAAGCAACTCTCCGAGATTGCCCCCGAGGTCGACCAGGTTCTGACTGAGGCGGCGTCGCGCTATCGCGGCGATTTCCGCAAGCAGATCGCGCTGGTGCGCGCCGGCACAGTGCGCACGCTGAGCGTCCAGGTGACGCGCGAGGAAGTGCGCGATCTCAGCGAATCCTACGTCATCACGCTCGATGACATCACCGACCTCGTGATTGCTCAGCGCTCCACCGCCTGGGGCGACGTCGCGCGCCGTATCGCCCACGAAATCAAGAACCCGCTCACCCCGATCCAGCTTTCGGCCGAGCGCATCCAGCGCCGCTATGGCAAGCAGATCAACCAGGATGACCGCGGCGTCTTCGATCAGTGCACCGAGACGATCATCCGCCAGGTCGGCGATATCGGCCGCATGGTCGACGAGTTCTCCTCCTTCGCGCGTATGCCGAAGCCGATCAAGGAGCCAAGTGACCTGCGCAAGATCCTGCACGACGCGGTCTTCCTGCGCGAGATGGGCAACAGCCACGTCGCCTTCCTGCAGGAGTTCGGCGATGCGCCGCTTGAAGGACAATTCGACAGCCGCATGCTCGGCCAGGCCTTCGGCAATCTCATCAAGAACGCGGTGGAAGCGATCGAGGCCGTGCCGGCCGACGAGCGCGAGGAGCGCAAGGTGCTGGTGCGCGCATCGCTTGATCAGCCGCGTGACCGCTTCACCGTCGATATCATCGACAACGGCCGCGGTCTGCCTGTCGAGAACCGGCACAGCATTTTGGAACCGTATATGACGATGCGCGAGAAGGGGACCGGTCTCGGCCTCGCCATCGTGAAGAAGATTATTGAAGAACATGGCGGGCAGCTCGAACTGCATGATGCACCCGCTGATTTTGACCAGGGAAGAGGGGCCATGATCCGCGTGCATCTGCCACGCCTGGAGCAATCGCCCGCCGCCTCGGCCGCAAGTGACAAGGAAAATGCATATGGCCTCTGATATTCTGGTCGTCGACGACGAACACGACATCCGCGAGATCGTCTCCGGCATTCTCTCCGACGAGGGCCACGAGACCCGCACCGCCCACGACAGCGACAGCGCCCTTGCTGCGATCTCGGACCGTGCGCCGCGGCTGATCTTCCTCGATATCTGGATGCAGGGCAGCAAGCTCGACGGTCTGGCGCTGCTGGACGAGGTCAAGGCGCGCCATCCCGATATTCCCGTCGTCATGATCTCCGGCCACGGCAATGTCGAGACCGCCGTCTCGGCCATCAAGCGCGGCGCCTTCGACTTCATCGAGAAGCCCTTCAAGGCCGACCGCCTGATCCTGATTGCCGAGCGCGCGCTGGAAAATTCCAAGCTCAAGCGCGAGGTCTCCGAGCTGAAGCGCAAGGCCGGCGATCCGGTCGAGCTGATCGGCACCTCCGTTGCCGTCTCGCAGCTGCGCCAGACGATCGAGAAGGTATCGCCGACCAACAGCCGCATCATGATCCTTGGCTCCTCCGGCTCCGGCAAGGAGCTGGTCGCGCGGATGATCCACAAGAAGTCGTCGCGCGCGAGCGGGCCGTTCGTGGCTATCAACGCCGCCAATATCACGCCCGACCGCATGGAAGTGGCGCTCTTCGGCACCGAAGGTTCGCCCGGTCAAGCCCGCAAGATCGGCGCGCTCGAGGAGGCCCATCGCGGCATCCTCTACCTCGACGAGGTCGGCGAAATGCCGCGCGAGACACAGAACAAGATCCTGCGCGTGTTGGTCGATCAGCAGTTCGAACGTGTCGGCGGCTCCAAGCGGGTGAAGGTCGATGTGCGCATCGTCTCTTCGACCGCCTACAATCTCGAAAGCCGCATCGCCGAAGGCTGGTTCCGGGAGGACCTCTATCACCGCCTTGCCGTGGTGCCGGTCAAGGTGCCCTCGCTGGCCGAACGCCGCGAGGACATCCCGTTCCTTGTCGACCAACTGATGCGCCAGATTTCCGAGCAGGCCGGCATTCGTCCACGCCGCATCGGGGACGATGCGATGGCGGTGCTGCAGGCCCATGACTGGCCAGGCAATATCCGCCAGCTGCGCAACAACATCGAACGCCTGATGATTCTCGCCCGGTCCGATGGTCCGGATGCGCCGATCACCGCCGAGATGCTGCCGACCGACCTCGGCGACATGCTACCGAAAGTATCGGCGAAGAACGACTACCACATCATGACGCTTCCGCTGCGCGAGGCCCGCGAGATGTTCGAGAAGGATTATCTGATCGCCCAGATCAATCGATTCGGCGGCAACATCTCACGCACCGCCGAGTTCGTCGGCATGGAGCGTTCGGCGCTGCACCGCAAGTTGAAGTCGCTCGGCGTCTGATCAGAGGTTTGATCGGTAGCCGGCGTGTCTTTTCTATGGGCGGGCAGGGCGACGGCAGGGGCCCAAGGTGATCTGCCGCCGCATAAAATTAGACAGGCCTTTTTCGCCGTTGCGGAAAAGATTGCGATTTGATACCAAAGGCTTTCCGGGCAGCAGGGATGAGGGTTGTCGGCTGCCTGATGGAAAAATAAGAAGTATTTTACCGGCACGTGAAGGCCGGCAATAAAGAAAGAATCGGCGCGATGGCGGAACGTTCTCAAAACCTGCAGGACTTATTTCTCAATACTGTTCGCAAGCAAAAGATTTCCCTGACTATATTTCTGATTAACGGTGTGAAGCTGACCGGCGTTGTTACGTCGTTCGACAACTTCTGCGTTCTGCTGCGCCGTGACGGCCATTCGCAACTCGTGTATAAGCACGCGATCTCGACCATCATGCCCGGCCAGCCGATGCAGATGTTCGAAAGCGAAGAATCCGCTTCCTGACAGGACAGACGTCATCTCGACACGTGATACCAAGAATGATTCGATCATCCCGGAAGCTGTGAAGCACCGGGATGACATGCGCGCGACCGTCGTCGTGCCCGTGCTCAAGCAGGCACGCGGCAGCCGCGGCAGTGCTGACACCATCACCACGACCCGCACGCCGGAAAGCCGCCTCGAAGAGGCGACGGGCTTGGCGCAGGCGATCGATCTCGATGTGGTCAAGGGTACCATCGTCACCGTCAGCGAGCCCCGTCCGGCGACGCTGATGGGCACCGGCAAGATCCAGGAGATCAAGGACAGCCTTGATGAGACCGATTCCGGCCTCGTCATCGTCGATCATCCGCTGACGCCGGTTCAGCAGCGCAATCTCGAGAAGGAATGGAACGCCAAGGTCATCGACCGCACGGGTCTCATTCTCGAAATCTTCGGCCGCCGCGCCTCCACCAAGGAAGGCACGCTGCAGGTCGATCTCGCGCATCTCAACTATCAGAAGGGCCGGCTGGTTCGCAGCTGGACCCACCTTGAACGCCAGCGCGGTGGTGGTGGCTTCATGGGTGGTCCGGGTGAAACCCAGATCGAAGCCGACCGCCGCATGCTGCAGGATCGCATCATCAAGCTCGAGCGCGAACTGGAGCAGGTAGTCCGCACTCGCCAGCTGCATCGCGCCAAGCGTCGCAAGGTGCCGCATCCGATCGTGGCGCTGGTAGGCTACACCAACGCCGGCAAGTCGACGCTGTTCAATCGCATCACCGGCGCCGGCGTTCTCGCCGAAGACATGCTGTTTGCGACGCTCGATCCGACGCTCCGCCGCATGAAGCTGCCACATGGCCGCACCGTCATCCTGTCGGATACCGTCGGCTTCATCTCCGATCTCCCCACCCACCTCGTCGCCGCCTTCCGCGCGACGCTGGAAGAGGTGCTGGAAGCAGATCTCGTTCTGCACGTCCGCGACATGGCCGACGAGGACAACCAGGCGCAAAGCGCTGACGTGCTCCGCATCCTGAAGGATCTCGGAATCGACGAAGCCGAGGGCGAAAAGCGCATCATCGAGGTCTGGAACAAGATCGACCGTCTTGAGCCGGAAAACCACGAAGCGATCGTCCAGAAGGCCGAAGGCGCCCGCAATGTCGTGGCCGTCTCTGCCGTCACGGGCGAGGGCGTCGATGCGCTGATGGAAGAGATCAGCCGCAGACTGTCCGGCGTGCTGACGGAAACCACCGTCGTGCTCCCGGTTGATAAGCTTGCCTTGCTGCCATGGCTTTACGATCACGCCATCGTCGACAGCCGCGAAGACAATGAGGATGGATCGGTCACGCTCGATCTCAGGCTGTCTGAAACGGAAGCCGTCGAACTCGAGCGCCGGCTGGGCAATACGGCGAGGCCGAAGGAAGACTGGGAGCGCTGATCCGGCGCTCCTGTTCCCTATATTTGGCGCTCGGCTAGACCAGCGCGCTCTCATCCTGCACCGCGACTTTTTTCTCTGACACGAGCCGATCGAGTGCGATTCGTCCGACCGGATCGAGCAGCTCACCGGTAACCAGCGTGGTGATCAGGCTGCGCACCAGCGGCAGCTTGGTCGCCGGGCCAATCATGATGTCGCGGCTGAAAGGCAGCACTGAGCTGTCTGATTGATAAAACGGCGTCAGGATACGGCTGAGCAGCTGGTAGAACCGGATATGCATCTGCCGCTGATTCAGATGGCGGTCGATGGCCTCGCCGACAGTAGCCTCACGGCAGAGCGCTGAAGCGAGCGATGCTGCGTCGAGCAGCGCCATGTTGGCTCCTTGGCCGAGCTGCGGGCTCGTGGCATGCCAGGCGTCGCCGACCTTCAGGACGTGCTTGCCGGCGACCGGCGTGCGGGTCAAGTGCCGGTAGCGCGCGTGCACCGGCTCGGCCACGGCGGCAAGCGCCTCTGCCTCAGGCCAGAAGGATCGTACCGAGTCGATCCAGGCGTCGCGCCCGGCAGCCCGCCATGCTTCGAAATCCTTGTTGCGGATGCTCCAGAAGAACGTCGCCATCGGAGCCGCGCCATCGCGCGCCGTTCCGACCGGCAGTACGCCGGCCATCTGGCTTGCTCTCTTGTAGCGCTGCTCCAGTTCGTCCTTGCGGAATACGCCATGCTCCGGCCAGGGCACCGTCGCCCAGAGCGCCCCGTAGCCGAGCTCGGTGGCGGCTTTCGCGGCGAGCGGCGAGTTGGCGCCCATGGCATCGATGGCGAGATCGGCGGTTGCCGTGCGGATGCCGCCGTCGAGGACTAGGCGCGGCGTGCTGCCAGCCTCGATCTCGGCCACCCGTGACGATGTTTCGAACCGTACCCCTGCATTGATCGCCGCTTCGAGCAAGAGATCGAACAGGGCGACGCGCTGGATGGCGATGCCATAGGCGCCGGTGCGATAGCCGACATCGAGCACGGTGCGACCATTGCCGGACAGTCGGCCATGCATGCGGCTGATGCGGGCGCCACGCGCCTCGACTTGGCCAAGCAGGCCCATGCGTGAGAGCACCGCAGCCCCGGTCGGCTGCAGCACGAAGCCGGAGCCAACGGGCTGCGGCGCACTCATCTGATCATAGATGGTCACGCGGGCGCCGCGGCTCGCAAGCAGTGCTGCGAGCGACAGGCCACCAACGCCGGCGCCTGCAATCGCGATGTCGAGCGTTTCAAGCTTCATGGCGCCCAGGTCAGCCCAGCTGTCGCTCGATAGCCTTGGCGGCCTGCCATAGCTCTTCCATCCGCTCCAGCGTCGCAGCCTCCAGCGTTTCACCTTCCGCTTCAAGAGACGTTTCTATATGGTTGAAACGGCGCCTGAACTTGGTATTCGTTCCGCGTAGAGACTGCTCCGGATCAGCCTTCACATGCCGGCCGATATTGACCACGGCGAAGATCAGGTCGCCGAGTTCGTCGCTGACCTTGGCGTGGTCGCCAGAGGCCAATGCTTCCCTCAGTTCCGCGATCTCCTCCTCGATCTTGTCGAGAATGGGTTCCGGCGCAGACCAATCGAAACCGACCTTGGCGGCGCGTTCCTGCAGCTTCAGCGCTTCCGTCAGCGCCGGAAAGCTGCGCTGCACCGAGCCGAGAAAGCCGGCCTTGAAATCCTCCGAGATCCCGCGTGCGGCCCGGCGCTCAGCGCGCTCGCGCTTCTCTGCCTGCTTGATGTCGTCCCACTGCTTCTTCACCGCGTCGGGCGTATCCGCCTCGGAGCGGGCGAAGACATGCGGATGGCGGCGGATCATCTTGCGCGTGATCGCTTCGACCACGTCGCCGAACGAGAACTCGCCGGCTTCCTCGGCCATACGGGCATGGAACACGACCTGCAGAAGCAGGTCGCCCAACTCGTCGCAAAGATCGTCCATGTCGTTGCGCTCGATCGCGTCGGAAACCTCGTAGGCCTCCTCGATCGTATAGGGCTTGATCGTCTCGAAAGTCTGGACGATGTCCCAGGGGCAACCGGTCTCGGGATTGCGAAGGGCTGCCATGATCTCGATCAGGCGGGAAATGTCTTGGGAGGCTTCCATCGTGCTCTGGTCGCTCGCGTCAGTTCAACGGAATATCGTTGTCGCCCTTGGACGACTGGTAGCTCTCGGAAAGCGCGTCGTAACGACCCTTGATCCGCGCCGTCTGCGCCTTCAGTTCGGCCTTTTTGGTGTCGCTCTCGGTCTCGACCAGATCGGCGATCGCGAAGCTGTTCCAGAAGGCGTTGCTGCGGCGGTAGCCGCCGGGCTCCAACCCGAACACTTCCTTGAGGATCTTCAGATCGTGGGGGATCGCGAAGGCGTCGCGGGAATCCTCGTGGCTGAAGAAATAGTAGAAATTGTCGAAGCCGGCCCAGGTGATCGCCGACATGCACATGGTGCAGGGTTCGTGGGTCGATAGGAAGATCAGGTCCTTGGTGGCAGGCTTCTCGCCCAGCTCGTAGAAGCGCTTCAGCGTGTGCACCTCGCCATGCCAGAGCGGATTTTCCAGCTCGTTGTTGGTCTCTGCGACCACGAGCGAAAGGTCCGATTTGCGCAGGATCGCGGCGCCGAAGACCTTGTTGCCGAGCCCGACGCCGCGTTCGGTCATCGGCAGGATATCGTGCTCCATCACATCGAGCAGGCGGGCGGCAATGGTGGTGTCGGACATGGTGTTCTCCTTGTTGCCGGCACTTTATCGCCGGTGCCGCGCGAGGCAAACGAGGATTCTTGGCCGCGCCCGAATTTGTCACAGGCTTTGTGCCGCATTGCAGCGCGATTCACTGTGCTGCGTGTGCCGCATCGGTGAGTTTTGCTCAAATCATTGACATGCCGGGTAAAACAATACGCGGTCGTACCGGGTTTGGAATTTCTGTTTCTTCATTTGGCTGGTCCGGTGGTGCATATTCCGGCAACTTCGAAATGGATTGATGATGCCTTCCAAGAGTGAGCAACTGTCGGTTTTTCCTGCCTTCGTTCGTGTCGAAGGCAAGATCGCGGCTGTCTTCGGCAATGGCGATGAAGCCTTCGCCAAGGTGCGCCTGCTGTCGAACACCAAGGCCCGGATCGTCGCCTACACGGATCGCCCCGAGGCCGATTATCACGCCCACCTGATCGCCAACCGCATCGAAACCGTCCGCGCCGCCTTCGCGCCCGAGCAGATCCAGGGCGCAACGCTGGTCTTTGCGGCCACGGGCGATGCAGCCGCCGATCGCGCCATCGTCGACGCCGCGCGCGCCGCCAAGGTGCCAGCCAATGCCGTCGATCAGCCGGATTACTGCGACTTCTATACCCCGGCGCTCGTCAATCGCGCGCCCGTCGCGGTTGCCATCGGCACGGAAGGGGCAGGGCCTGTGCTCGCGCAGATGATCCGCGCCCAGGTCGATCAGCTGCTAGCGCCATCGCTCGGCCGCCTTGCCGAACTGGCTGTCAGCTATCGCGGTCGCGTCGAACATGTGCTTGAGAAGGGCGCCACGCGTCGTCTCTTCTGGTGCCGGTTCTTTTCCGGCGCGGTTGCCGATGCTGTTTCCAACGAGAACATGCCGCAGGCACAACGCCTTGCCGACGAGCTGTTGCTTTCCGCCAACAAGGCCGAAGGCCGCATCTGGCTGGTCGGCGCCGGCCCGGGTGCCGCCGATCTGCTGACGCTGCGTGCCCAGCGCGTGATGATGGAAGCAGACGTGATCGTCTATGACGCATTGGTGCCGCAGGAAATCGTCGACATGGGCCGCCGCGATGCGGAGCGCCTCTCGGTCGGCAAGCGCAAGGGCTGTCATTCGAAGTCGCAGGAAGAGATCAACGACCTGCTCGTTTATCTCGGCCGCGAAGGCAAGCGCGTCGTTCGCCTGAAGTCGGGCGATCCGCTGGTCTATGGCCGCGCCGGCGAGGAAATGGCCGCATTACGCGCCGCCGGTATCGCCTATGAAGTCGTCCCTGGCATCACCTCTGCTTTCGCAGCCGCCGCTGATTTCGAGCTGCCGCTGACGTTGCGCGGCGTCGCCTCGTCGCTGGTCTTCACGACGGGCCACGATCTGACCGGCGACGTGCTTCCCGATTGGGCGAGCCTTGCCGTATCCGGCGCCACCATCGCCGTCTATATGGGGCGCACGGTCGCGGCATCGGTTGCCGAGCGGCTGATGCGCGCCGGCATTGCGCCGGAAACGACGGTCGCCGTCATCGAGAATGCCAGCCGCGCCGATCGCCGGCTGCTTCATGGTACGCTTCGCGATCTGCCCGGTCTGCAGAACCGTGATGAACTCACCAGACCTGTCATGGTCATCATCGGCGACGCCGTTGCGGGCGCCAATTTCGAACTGTCCGAACCGCTGGTGCGTGCACGCGCCCGGTCCGATGAACTGCTAAGGAGCTGACTATGGGAGACAAGGTTCTGACCGCCAATAGGCTGACCGACGGCATCGCCGTCTGGCTCGATGCCAATGGCACCTGGGTGACGTCGCTGCAGGATGCGCTGGTCGCGCGCCATGCCGAGGCCGTTGCCGCGCTGGAGGCGATCGGCAAGAAATCCTACGCCGATAATCTGGTGGTCGATGTCGCCGTGGTTGACGTGCAGGAGACCGATGGTGTTCTCTGGCCGCTGCGCCTTCGCGAGCGCATTCGTGCACAGGGTCCGACCATGGAATACGCGCCGGGCTACAAGCCCGCCGATCCCGCATTCATTGCAGTCTGAGGAATACGATGTACCGTTACGACGAATTTGACCACGCCTTTGTCGCCGAGCGCGTCGCGCAGTTCCGCGATCAGGTTGAGCGCCGTCTGTCCGGCGAGCTCGCCGAGGATGCGTTCAAGCCGCTGCGCCTGATGAACGGCGTCTATCTTCAGCTGCACGCCTATATGCTGCGCATCGCCATTCCCTATGGCACGCTGAACTCCAAGCAGATGCGCATGCTGGCCCATGTCGCGCGCACCTACGACCGCGGCTACGGCCACTTCACGACTCGCCAGAACCTGCAGTTCAATTGGCCGAAGCTGTCGGATATGCCCGACGTGCTGGCCGAACTCGCCACCGTCGAAATGCACGCCATCCAGACCTCGGGCAACTGCATCAGAAACGTGACAGCCGACCACTTCGCCGGTGCCGCCGCCGATGAAGTCGCCGATCCGCGCCCCTATGCCGAAATCCTGCGCCAGTGGTCTTCCGTTCATCCGGAATTCTCCTTCCTGCCGCGCAAGTTCAAGATCGCCGTGACGGGTGCCGAGCGCGACCGCGCCGCGATCCAGGTCCACGACATCGGCCTGCATCTGAAGAAGAACGACAAGGGCGAGATTGGTTTTGCCGTCTATGTCGGTGGCGGCCAGGGCCGTACGCCGATGATCGCCAAGCTGATCAAGGACTTCCTGCCGGAAGAGGACCTGCTGTCTTATACGACCGCCGTCATGCGCGTGTATAACCTGCACGGCCGCCGCGACAACAAGTACAAGGCCCGCATCAAGATCCTCGTCCACGAAACGGGCGCCGAAGAGCTGGCCCGCCAGGTCGAGGTCGAGTTCGCGGCGCTGAAGGACACCGAACTGAAGCTCCCGGAAGCCGATGTCGCCGCTATCACCGCCTATTTCGCGCCGCCGGCACTGCCGCAGCGTGCCGAAGGCTGGGAGAACCTTGCGCGCTGGAAGAAGGCCGATCCGGCATTCTCCCGGTGGGTCCATCAGAACGTCCAGCCGCACAAGAACCCCGACTACGGCATGGTGACGATCTCGCTGAAGCCGATCGGCGGCATTCCCGGTGACGCTTCAGACAGTCAGATGGATGCGGTGGCCGATATCGCCGAGGAATATGCCTTCGACGAAATCCGCGTCAGCCACGAGCAGAACCTCATCCTGCCGCATGTGGCGCTGGCCGATCTCGAAGCCGTCTATCGCGGCTTGGTTGCCATCGGTCTCGCCGAAGCCAATGCCGGCCTGATCACCGACATCATTGCCTGTCCCGGCTTGGACTATTGCGCGCTCGCCAATGCGCGCTCCATCCCTGTCGCGCAGGAAATCTCGAAGCGTTTCGGCAACCCCGAGCGTCAGGCCGAGATCGGTGAGCTGAAGATCAAGATCTCCGGCTGCATCAACGCCTGCGGCCACCACCATGTCGGCCATATCGGCCTCTTGGGCGTCGAGAAGAAGGGTGCCGAACTCTACCAGATCACGCTCGGCGGTTCCGGTGATGAGCACACCTCGATCGGCGAAATCATCGGCCGTGGCTTTGAGCCGGAAAAGGTGACGGATGCGATCGAGAAGATCGTCGACACCTATCTCGGCCTGCGCAACGATCCGTCCGAAATCTTCCTCGATGCTTACCGCCGCGTCGGTCCGCAGCCGTTCAAGGATGCGCTCTACGGTGATTCCAAGGCGGAGGCTGCATGATGACCAGGATCTGGAGAGAAACCGGCTTCGTCGAGAACGACCCCTGGGTCATCGAGACCGAAGAGGTGAAGGCCGGCGAGGGGCAGAAGCCTCTGCTCAGCCTTGAGGAACTGGTGGCCAAGGCCGACGAGAGCAACGAAGTCGGCTTCGGCGTGCTGATCAAGCCCGCCGACGACGTGCGCAAGCTCGAGCCCTATCTCTATCGCCTCGAACTCGTGGCGGTGGCGTTTCCTGCCTTCAACGACGGCCGCGCCTTCAGCCATGCATCGCTGCTGCGCGAGCGTCTCGGCTATACGAACGAACTGCGCGCCGTCGGCGATGTCCTGATCGACCAGGTGCCGTTGATGCTGCGTTGCGGCATCGATAGCTTCGCGGTGACCAACGAGACTGCGATAAAGCGTCTCACCGAAAAGCGCTTGCCGGAGATTCCGCATTATTATCAGCCGACTGCGCGTGACGCGGAGCCGGGCAAGAGCTATAGTTGGCGCCGTCAGGCGAAGCCGGCGGCATAAGGCCGGCTCGCCGTTTCAGAATTTGCGGAACGGTGCAATGAAGACTTTCGAAATCGCGGTGATCGGCGGCGGACTGGCCGGAATGATCGCCGCAATCGCCCTTGGACGCGGCGGACGCAACGTTGCACTCGTTGCGCCGCCGGCCCCAAGGGAAGACCGCCGGACCACGGCGCTGATGGATCAGTCGATCCGCTTCATCGACCGGCTGACGTTCTGGGAGCGCCTGCGTCTTTCCTCCGCGCCGCTCTCGACCATGCGCATTATCGACGGTACAAATCGGTTGCTGCGCGCGCCGACCGCGACCTTCCGTGCCGCCGAAGTCGGGCTCGAAGCCTTCGGCTATAATTTTCCCAACAAGGCATTGATGGAAGTGCTGGAGGCGGCCGCTGCCGCCGAGGGCAACATCACGCGCTTTACTGCCTTTGCCGACGTGATCGATGTCACGGAAGACGCCGTCTCCATCTCGCTCGACAATGGCGAAACGCTCACCGCCGATTTCGCGATCGGCGCCGATGGCCGCAAGTCGAAGCTGCGCGAGACTGTCGGTATTGACGTCAAGAAATGGTCCTATCCGCAATCGGCCATGGTGCTGAATTTCCAGCATTCCCTGCCGCACGAAAACATCTCCACCGAGTTCCACACGGAAAACGGCCCCTTCACCCAGGTGCCGCTCCCCGGCAATCGCTCAAGCCTCGTCTGGGTACAGAGTCCGTCGGATGCTCAGACGCGCAGCGAGCTTTCGTTGGCCGAACTTGGCAACGTCGTCGAGGAGCGCATGCAATCGCTGCTCGGCAAGGTGACGGTCGAGGAGGGCGTGCAGATCTGGCCGCTATCGGGCATGATGGCGCATCGCTCGGGCAAGGGCCGGGTGGCGCTGATCGGCGAGGCCGCGCACGTGTTTCCGCCCATCGGCGCGCAGGGGCTGAACCTCAGCTTGCGCGATGTCATGGCGCTGACCGATATCCTCTGTGACCGACCGGAACTGCCGATCTCCAAGGATGCCGGCAGCCAGTTCGACCGCAAGCGTCGCGTTGATATCATGACCCGTACGGCAAGCGTCGATGTGCTGAACCGCTCACTTCTCTCCGATTTCCTGCCGATGCAGGTGCTGCGCGCGGCCGGCCTGCACATCCTGGCCGCCGTTCCGCCGTTCCGCAGTATGGTGATGCGCGAGGGTGTCGAACCCGGGCGCGGCCTGCGCGCGATCCCGGATGCGATCAAGGAACATCTACGTCGGAAGAAAGCCTGACTTCATCGCGATCAGGAACAGCGACACGGTCACCACGGATAGCGTCGTGGTGATCAGGATCGTGGCCGACGCCCGTTCCTGCCAGACGCCGTAGAGTTGGCCAATGACGAAGACGTTGGTCGCCGTCGGTAGAGTGGCAAGCAGGACGGCGGCGTAAATCCACACCGGATCGAAGCCGCCGACGGTCGTCAGCGCGAGGTAGACCACGATCGGGTGGATGATCAGCTTGGCCGGGACGATGTAGCTGATCTCAACAGGAATACGCCGCATCGGTCTCAGCGCCAGCGTGACACCCATGGCAAATAGCGCACATGGAGCGGCGGCCTGAGCGAGATAATCGATGAAGCGCTGAAAGGCCGCCGGCTGCGGTATCTCGAAGCCGGCCGCGACGAAACCAAGTGCGGTCGACAAGATGAACGGATGCAGCGCCACCTTGCGCGCGATATCGAACGCCAGCCGTCCACGCGAACGCTTGTCGTCACCCGATGCCGCCATCATTGCCGGCGCGACGATGAAGTGGACGGCGTTTTCGATGCAAACGATCAAGGCTACGGGGACGGCGGCCCCTTCACCGAGCGCGATCAGCGCAAGACCGGGACCCATGTAGCCGATATTGCCGTAGGAACCGGCAAAGGCCTGGATCGTGCTGTCGGCAAACGAGTTGCGGCGCAGAAAGCGGCCGATCAGAAACATCGCGATGAAGATCGAATAGGTGGCGGCGAGATCCGTGACGATGAAGTCTATCCGCGTCAAATCCTCGAACGGGGTGCGCGACACCAGCTTGAAATAAAGCGCGGGCAGGGCGGCATAGACGATGAAAGTGTTCAGCCACCCCATCGCCTCGGCCGGTTGCTTGGTCACCTTGGCGGCGATGAAGCCAATGACGATCAGGCCGAAGAACGGCAGGAGAAGACTGACGATGTCGGCCAAGGGTCATTCCAATGCTGGCGCCGATGTGGCGCTATAGGCGGCCAAGACGGCTTGTCGGTGGGAGGAGCCTAGGCTTAGCCGATTTTCATCAGGATTGGAAAGGTCTGCTGGAACCAGATTGCGGCGTCGCTGACAAAACCGAAGATGAAGGCGAGGCCCGTCAGGATCAGGAACACGCCCATCACTTTCTCGACCGTGCCGAGATGGCGGCGGAAGCGCGTGAGGAAGCCCATGAAGGCGCCGGAAAAGCCGGCGGCGATCCAGAAGGGGATGGCGAGCCCGAGCGAATAGACGGCAAGCAGGCCAGCGCCCGAGCCGACTGTTTCGCGCGAGGCGGCAACGCCCAGGATGGCGCCGAGCACCGGGCCGATGCATGGCGTCCAGCCAAAAGCGAAGGCGAGCCCCATCACATAGGCGCCCGTCAGCGTCGCCGGCTTGCCGCTGCCCTGGAAGCGTGCTTCCCGCGCCAGAACGCCGATGCGGAAGACGCCAAGGAAGTTCAGGCCCATGACGATGATGATCAGCCCGCCGATCTTGGAGAGCAGATCGAGATGCTGACGCAGCGCCATTCCGATGCTCGATGCGCCGGCCCCGAGCGCCACGAAGACGGTGGCAAAGCCGAGTGTGAAGAACAGCGCCGAAAACAGCACGCCGCGCCGAACATCCGGAGCAACCGTGACCGCCCCGCCACCCCGGAACTGCTCGACGGAAATGCCGGCCATGTAACAGAGATAGGGCGGCACCAGCGGCAGCACGCAGGGCGAAAGAAACGACAGGGCGCCGGCAAGCAAGGCACTCAACAGGGAAATATCGGCAATCGACACGCGGTTCTCCGGCGCAGGGCATTGGAGCGCAGTCCTAGCGCAGCCGGTGGCCCGCCGCCAATCACCTTTTTGCGTCTCGCGTCTCGGGAGCTTGGATAGGCCGATACAACCTGTGTTAATTGTCTGGCAATTCGGATGCCCTAATATACCCTCATGCGGATCAGCGTCATCACCAACTGGGCCTACGGAGTGACGGTTGTTCTGACCGTGCTGTCGGGCTCTGCCTTCATCCTGTCTGCCACAAGCGCCACCCGCGAACGGATCGCGGTCGAGGAACATCTGGCGCTGGACGATCTCGCCGACGAACTGGCGCTGGGCGCCGAAGAGCGCACCGATGAAGCGCGCCTCTATGTCATGCGCGACGACATCAGGCATCTCGATGCCTTCCAGGGCAAGGAAGGCGAGGAGCGCCGGCGCGAGCGCGCGATCCGGGGCGTCCGCGAACTGGGTGCAGCACCGATCGAATTGCAGGCGCTTGAAGACGTGGAGAAAAGCGCCGACGTACTCGACAAGATCGAGGAAGAAGCGATCGCCGCGTATCGCAACGGCGATCAGGCGGGCGCCCGCCAGACCTTGTTCGGGCCGGAACACGACCGCCTGCAGACCGCATTGCTCGCTACTGTTACGCGCTTCCGCGATCTCGCGAACGCGCGTACGCAGTCGGTCATGCACAACACCCAGCTGCGCAGCGACTGGTGGGGTTTCATCGCCAAGACGCTGCTCGCCGTCACTGCCGCCCTGTTTCTGAGCGTGCTTTATTTCATCCTGAAGCGTCGCGTCGCTATGCCTTTGATGCGCATGACCGGCATCGTCACGCGTCTTGCCAAGCAGGATTACGCGGTGGACGTGCCGCTCGATCGCCGCCGCGACGAGATCGGCGAGATGAATGAAGCCATTCACATCTTCCGAGAAAACGGGTTGGAACGCGATCGTCTGGACGCCGAGCGCCGGCGCGACCAGCAGACGAAGGACCTGATTCTGCAGATGATGCACCGCTTGCAGGCCTGCCAGGCGCAGGACGAACTGGCCGAAGTCGTGGCCCTGTTCTCCCCGCAGATCTTCCCGGATCTCGCCGGCAACCTCTACATCATGAACGAAAGCCGCTCGACATTGTCGCGCATCTCCTCATGGCACGAGCCGCAGCGCTCCGAGCCTGTATTTCCGGCGACGGCCTGCTGGGGCCTCAGGCGCGGCCGCCCGCATGTGAGCTCGCACGAACACGGCGACATCAGCTGCCAGCATCTCGACCAGTCCGATACGATGGGACTCTGCGTTCCGCTGACGGCGCAGGGCGATGTCGTCGGGCTCCTCTATTTCGAGGAGCGGCCGCAGGGCCATATGGAGGCGGAGGCGTCGCGCCTCTATCTCGAGCTGATCGCCGAAAACATCGGCCTTGCCGCCGCCAACCTGCAACTGCGCGACAAGCTCACCAACCTCTCCATTCGCGACGCGCTGACGGGGCTCTATAACAGGCGCTCGCTCGACGAAGATATGAACAATCACGCACGCGATCGCGAGCTGGAGCAGCTCAGCTGCATGATGGTCGATATCGATCACTTCAAGCGCTTCAACGACGAGTTCGGCCATGACGCCGGCGACGAGGTCATGCGCTACGTCGCGCAGACCATTCTCGACACGATCGGCGACGCCGGCCGTGCCTATCGCTTCGGCGGCGAGGAGTTCACGGTCCTGCTGCCTGATATCGGCGATGCCGAAGGATTCGACATCGCCGAGCGCCTGCGCTCCAACATCCGCGGACTGGCGCTCTCGCATCGCGGCCGCATTCTCGGGCCGATCTCGGTGTCGATCGGCTTCGGCTCTCTGTCTGAAGGCGCTGCCGTCTCGACATTGCTGACACGCGCCGACGCGGCATTGCTGCAAGCGAAGGCGGAGGGGCGCAACAGGACAGTCATGGCCTCGGTGCTGATGCCGGAGGATAGCAAGAGGCGTGGCTCCGCCTGAAGGGCGAGGTGATCGCTTACTTCTCAGTCGATCCAAGCCGCACGAGGACCTCGTCCGGAATGCCGTACCGCTGGATGACATCGCGGCTGTTGCGCAGACCGCAAATCTCGCGCTGGACGAACAAATCCCATATGGCGTCCGCCGCCTTTCGAAGGCGAGCGTCGCGGTCGTCCTGGCCATGTCGCGCCGGATCCCAAGCCTTCAGATCAGCCAAGGCTGCTTCGGCCTTCAGCCCGCTGCGTCCAAGCGAGTTCGCTCGCTCCGCTCTCAATTCGTATTCGAGAACATTGAACCCGCTCTCGACCGAGAAAGGCTGCCTCAGTGATTGCGGCGGACGAACGGTCATGACGATACCCTCATGCTCGCGCTCACCTATACTGTGGGCGAGCATAGCTCGTTTGGCGAATACGGTGACAGAGTAAGGGTGATCAGCTTGCCGGTAAAGATAGCCGCCGAGGCAATCGAGATGCCCCGGCCGAGAAGCTGCTCTTCGGAGTGTGGTGATAACCGAGCCGCAGCTAGCCGCCTTACTTGGCGGCGGCGTTGCCAACCCGGTTGCCCGCATTCTGCGTCGCATCGACGGTGTTGGCCGCATCCTTGCCCATGCCGCGGATCGTATTGCCGCAGGAGCTGAGGGCCAGCATGACGCAAAGAGCAGCCGCGATCTTCGTGGTGATGGAAGTCATGTCGCAATCCTTTTCGTGGAACCTGTGACACAACGCATGGATCGGCAGCTGGTTGCATTCCATTGCCGTTCACGTATGCCTGTCGCGCTATGGCTGCTCGCGCATCCCTGGCGTCGCTTCCCGCTCGTCGGCATCTTCCAGATCCGTCTTCACGATGAAGGCATCGGTATGCTGCCTTGCCGCCTCCCTGAGCGCCTCGAGGTTCGGCACATCATCACCCTCGATCTGGTCGCCGCCATGATTGATCTCATGCTCGGCCTGCGACCAATGCTCTTCATGACGTCCCTCAGGTCTGCCTTCGCGCTCCCAGATGGCATGAGCGCGGTCGCGGATATCTTTTTCACGGTCTGACATGATGTTCTCCGATGTTTTCCATCGCTAGAACTGGCGGCGGGCATCAAATGTTCCGCAGGCGGCCGGGGAACCGGAAAATATAATCCCGGCTGACGGCCAGATGGTGCCTGTGGGACTTTCGATCTGTCCCAAAAGTCCGATGGCAATCTGCTAATTAATTGATTTAATGGTGAGAGCGATGGGGCTCGAACCCATGACCTACTGATTAAAAGTAAGTTGTGCAGCCAGCAAAAACAGATACTTAGCTGATAAAGGCCGTGGGATTTTGTTTGATCTCGTCGCTATCCGTCGCCTTCTGTTTCGCGCTCTAAGTCGTCCTTCAGCCGCTCGTCGATTTGGGCTTGTAGATCCGGCAGGTCATGGTGGCGCCAGGCTTCACACAGCTGGGTGATCACCATATCGGTCTCGCCGTAGAGCATCTCGATTTCCTGCAAGAGCCCGGCGATGTCGTTCAACCTAGTCGTGGCGAACTTATGCACGTTGTGAGGGGTTTGCCGGTTCAAGGTGCGGAAACCAACTTTGCGGGCTGAGCCGATCTTTCGGCGCCAGCCCTTCTTCGCGGCTGCGTTTATCTCTGCGAGCATGGGGATAGAGGCATCGACGACGGCATTGCCATACTGGCCAGCTTCGCAATTGCAAAACTCCCAGCTGGCATCGAACCTGGTGCATGGGCAATCCTTGTCGTGGCCGGCCGTCATCGATCGCCATCCCTCTCTACGGGCGCTGGTGGCTCCCCGTGGCTTGACGCTGTGTCAAGCGCTCTGATTTTGGCGGCGATGGCCGAATGCTTGCCAGCATATTCACCAGCGATAGCCGCGGCCTGTTCGATCGCGATCTCAAAGCCGTCGATGCAGCCGATGACGTAGCCGCGATCAGAGCGCAGTCGGTCGATGGTCGCCTGCAACTCGGCTATGCGAGCGTCATAGATCTCGATGAGCATGCTGTAGTGGCGATCAGCCGCGCTCGGCACGAAGCCGGGAACGTAATCCGGCTTTCCCGCGCTGATCTCGTGGCCGTTTTCAAGCGCCGCGCGCTTCTCTAGCCATTCCTTGGTGATGGGGAGCTTCATGCTGCCTCCCCGAACCGGAGGGCATATTCCTCAGCGACAACATTGGCGGCCGAGACATCCCACGAATATGAAGGGTGGCCGAACGGCACGCCTATATTGGCGATGTAATCGCGATAGGCCTGGCGCGCGAATGGAAGCGCCTCGGCGGCCTTCATGTTCCACCCCTTGGCGATGGCAATCCAGATGCGGAAAACAAACTGTGCCCTGGTCATTCCCCGCCTCCCATAGGAGAGGACAGAGCGGCGCGGATGCGGAGGAGCGTTCCCTCAACCTTGTCGATCAGGGCGGAGGCGTCGCAAAGCGGCTGGCTCATCGTTTCGTTCGCCGCAAGATTAATGTCCTGTTGAGCATCCAAAAGGTCCTCAATCAGGGCATCAATATCATCCAAAGACGGAAGTTCGCGCCCCATCGAACGCTCAGCGGGAGCCGGCGAAAGGGAAGCGCCCAACTCGGGTATGGACGCAAGCGGTAGCATCGAGAAGTAGACGTGTCGGTGCGCGTCGAAGGCTTCCCCCATGATCATACCATCTGATGCTACAGTCTCTTTGAAGGCGTCGCACGCGCCTTGGTAGTCGTTGCCGCTTGCATCGACAGCGAACACCCAACCTTCTTTGAAGCCGTCTCGGAAGGCCATCCCGAACGCTTCGTTGGCAGGGTCGAAGGCGGAGTTAACGTCCGCCGCAGTCGCCACCACATTATGAGTGGGTGATGGGGCCTGCTGTCGGCGGGCTGCGTCCTCTTTATTCACGAGATCCAGCTGCTCGATAAATATAGCCTTCCATCGATCGTCGGCCGGAAACTTACCGGCAATAAAGCCCTTAAGGTTTTGTATCCAGACAAGCTCCATAAGCGTCGCTTTTTCCATTCTACCCTTCCTCGTTAAACTGCCATGTCGATGCTAGCGCCAGCGTCGAACCATTCGACCATCTTGCCGATCGCGGTCGTTGCCATATCCGGATGGATGGCCAGGTAGTGGCGCAGAATGTCGGTTGCGGTCTTCAGGCTGTGGCCGGTGATCGCGCAGATCTCGGCGATCGTTGCGCCGGCGAGCGCCAGCCAGGTGACGGCCGTCGCGCGCAGATCCTTCTCCATGATCGTGGCGCAGCTCTTGCACTTCTTGGCCGCCTCGAGCCGGACCTCTGCGAATAGCTGGCGATAGGTCCAGTGGTTCCACGGCTCCCAGGTGCTCTCATTTATGTGTAGCTTGGTGCTGACCACCTTCTGAACCTTGCGGCGGCGGTAGCCTTCCTCGATCCGAGCCATGTACTGCGGCGAGACGGGCGGGTTGACGATCGCCCTGGTCTTGCCCTGGTAGACAATGAAGCGGCCGTTGCGCACGGCGCTGGTCTCGAGCTGCAGGCGGTCGCCCTGGCGCTGGCCAGTCCAGACGCCGCAATAGATCATGTCGGCGACGTCTACGCGCTTCTTCTTCTTTTCGGCCGCCCAGATCAGCCATTTGAATTCTTCCGGCGTGATGAACCGAGCCCGCGGATCCGGCGTCTCCATATCGAGATCCCGGCAGGGATTGACTGGGATCTTCACCTTTCCGCGCTGCATCGCCCACTTGATGGCGCGGCCGAGGGCGCCCATGGTGCCGCGCGCGGTCGACACGCCGCGCTCCTCGAGGAGCGTTTCATAAAGGCCGTAGCAGATCTGATAGTCCAGCGACGTGACCTCGCTCGCCCAGAGATCCGGATCGTGATCGCCGAGCAGCATGATCTTCTGGCGATAGTCCTGCTGGGTGCGGTCGGCCTTCAGCTGCAGGCGCGGGTTCTTCAACCATTCCTCGGCAAGCTTCGAAACGGGATAAGTGCCTTGCGGCTTTGGCGGCGGGGCGAGAGGAATAACGCCGGTACCGCCGGCGTCGATATCGTCCTGGACAAGCTTCGTGTTGCCGAACTTGTTCGACCAGTCCATGGCCTCGCCCTCGGTGAACCATGCACCGTCGCGATGCTTGAGGTCCCTCGGCGTATAGCCGAGGTTGCGCAGGCCTGGTCCAGGCTTGAAGCGCGGGCGGCCGTCGCGCCATTCGACGTATTTGATTTTGACGGGTTTCTTGGAGGCCATGACTATACTCGATGTTCGCAAAAACAGATCGGCCCGGCAGCCACGCGAAACAAAGACTGCCGGGCCGTTGACAGGCGCTGGGATTGGGGCGGAGGCGCCTGCAGGGGAGCTATCGCCTGGTGTGTGTCACCAGGCTGATCCCTCCCAAGAGAAAGACGGCGAGCACGATCTCGCCGACGAAGGTCCAGCCGAGGAGCGTCACGGCCATCAATGGAGCTGCGCCATCTTGGCGCTGCGGGCATCGCGGCGGCGCTTCTTCAGGAGTTCCATGCTTTCCAGAACGGTCGCCTCGACGATCAGCGAGGTGCGATACTCCTGAGCCTTCAGCATGTGCGCCTCGAGCTCAAGCACGGCCTCCGTCGCGCCATGGTGTTCCTTCAGCGCCTCGATAAGAGCGTGCATCAGTTTGTCCTGCGGATCGCTGGTGGCGATCAGGCGCTCGATGAGCTCAACCGTTTCCATTGCCTGTTCCTTTCAGCTTGTCGCGGGCGATCGTGCCGGCGATCGTGAGATCGAGGCCGCCGCCACTGGTCGCCTTGACCAACTCGAGGCGTCGGAGCGCTTCGATCGTCGAGGCGGGAAAGCGCGTGCTGCCGAGCATCCAGGTCGCACCGTAGTCGCGCTGGTTGCGATAGAAGCCGACGGCCGAGAGCGCCTTGCGCTGCTGGGCGGTAAGCGCCTTCATGGGATTGGTGACGGCAGGGTTTTCGGAGATCGGAGTCGTCATGCTTCGATGCTCTCGATGTATGCGCGGCTCAGATGGGCGTGGCGGATCCACCGCTGGTCGATCAGATCCTTGTAGCTGTCGGCAATCGCCTGATAGCCACCCGGTTCAACCAAATTCGCTGCAACGCTGGAATGGGTCATGACCTGCATGGCCATGATTGCAAAGAGCAGATACTTTGGATCCTCGCCGCGATTGAGCTCGTCATCGACCCACTGCTGAAAATGTTCCGCCCAGGTGCTTGTGCTTGATCTAGCCATGATCCGCATTATCGGATCGTCGCCAAGCAAAGCCTCCTCGGCTCCGATGTTTTTCACCGGTCTCATGCCGCGTCCTCCTGGTCCTCGTAATAGCCGTCGCCATCGCTTTCGATCAGGCTCGCGGCCGTGACGTTGGCCATGGTGCAGGGAATGCGGCTGATGACCTGGTCGTCCTCGTCGATCGAGAACTCGGATCCGCACTCGAAGCGGAAAGCCGCTTTGTCATCCATGTTGGCCTGGTAGCCGTCGTCGCCCTCTTCATCGGGGAAAAACTTCTTGTCGAAGTAGCTCTCCTGCAGGGGCGCGCTGCAGAGAGGGCAGCCGTCCTGCTCTTTCAGTCGCTCGAGGCGGCACTGCAGCAGCGTCTTCATGCCCGTCCTCCGCTGTACTTCGCGCGGAGACGCGCATTCTCGTTGGCGGCGATGACAGCGAGCGGCATGGCGGGCGGCTCGGGCGCTTCGGCGGCCTGGGGAGCGATCGCGCCCTCGAGCCAGGCTTCCATCGCCTTGCGCGGCCAGGCCCAGGCAGACGGCACCTTGCGCGGCATTCCGTCTTTCTGGTGCATGCGCAGCCAGTTGCGCTTAATCCAATCTTCCTTCCGGCCGAGCGCTTGGGCGAGCTCGTCGATCTTCACCAGGCGGTCCTGCAAATGCATGTTTCGCTCCTGCAAATCAGTTGTGCAGGGCGAGCATATTCATCATTTTCACTTTTAATCAAGCGAGAGTTCATGAATTCAGGGAATTTAGTGATGGCAGGCGCGTGCTAAGCAATGACGAAGTCACCTTTTTCCACACTATGCGTTCATTTCAATATCGGCGAGGATCGGAAAGATTTATGGCGGTTAGGTAGGGGCAGAAATGCGGAATATGCTTGGAGCGGCCGGCTCATTATTGGCTTTTATCGCGTCGCTCGCCGTGTCTGGGTTTTATCTTGTGGCTTTCTTCGAGGGCGCGGATCTCTGGTTTGGCTGGCACGGTTGGTGGGTCGCCGTAATTGCGACAGTTGCCATGTTTGTACTTGGACCAGTCGGCTCGGTGGCAATCGCCGTTATTGGTGGGTATGGGGCGCTTTACGGATGGGGCTGGCACTGGGCGCTATGCGCAGTTGTCTTCTTCCCAGGGCTGGCAGGGATAGTCGGCTACGCGCTAATGTCCGGCGCAGCATCGATCTTCTCTACGCGGCGTGACGCTCTCTAAAGGAGGCGATGACTACGCCTCGAACCACAACCCGGTCGTTGTCGATCAACAGCGGCTTAACGAGCGAACGATCAAGAGTTGAAGCCACGAGAAACGGGTCCTCGAATATGCGGAATACCGTCTCGGCCTTGCCGTTTCGGTCGTAAACCTGCGCGCACACGATGTCACCAGCTAGCGGCTTGCCGTTGAGGTCGACCATCAGTACGTCACCGGAAAGGTAGCCTGCTGCTTCCAGGCAGCGGGATCGCAAGATCCAAGGATCCACGCCGTTCCTGTCGGCTTTCAAGGCTTTGACAGCGCCGTCGACGACCTCGAGCGGTTCAGCCTCATATCGGGAGCTCTCAGTTTCAGCCAGGCCGCGTGGCTTGGCGTGCAGCGTATTCTCGTACGCTTTGACGCCTGTCGCCTCCTCGACGAGCATAATCGTCGAGGGCTCCAGCTGCGCTTTCTTATCCGGATCATTGCGGAATTTGGCGAACGTCGAAGGGTTGACCCCCGTTCGACGAGACAGTTCCGCGACCTTCCATCCTTTTGCTCTCAGGACGAAGTCGAGCCAATCCAGCTGTTTTCTACGAATATTTTCCACAACGCAAAACATATGGTGGAGGAGATCACTAAGAAATTCTTGAACAGTCACTTGACGAAATCACGCAAATCACTCTTTTCATGAAATTAGTGACAAAGGAAGAGCGTGATGCAGCTGACCTGGAAGATAGTTGATGAGTGGCGAGCGGAGCGGGGTATGACCCGGTCGGACCTCGCGAGGCGTGCTGGAATTCCCGAGCGCACCATCTATTCCGGCCTCCGCAAGGGCGCCCGCTTGCAGGCCGCGACCACCGCAGTCGTCCGATCGGTTTTCCCCGAAAAGTTCCGCGAGGAGGAAGAGCGGTGAGTGATGTGAAAAACATACTTCGAAGAGAGTATGGGCGCGGCCGTTCAGTCGTCGCCTTTCTGGCCGATCTGATCCTCGGCGGCGCGCCTCCCAAGAAGCCTTTGCCGGAGATCTTCTTCTGCCCCGTCATCTTCGCCAACGGCCGCGACGATGACACGGAAGGCCTGCGCGCCTTCTTCGAAAATCGCCCCGTCATGTGCCGCGGCGAAATGGTTCCTCACGGCCACGTCAATCTGCGGGTCGACGACCTTCGTCTGTCAGTGTCGTCGATCTGGCTTCGCTCCGGTGAGCAGATCGTCGGCGTGCTCGGCAGCCCGGCGCCAGGCCGTCCGATCGCAACGGTCGATGTGGGCCACGGCTTCTTCAGGACGATAGAAGGCCGCTCGATCGGCGTGAATTGCCCGGTGCAGCCATGAGGCGCGTCGGCCAGTATCTCATCGATGCCGACCAGGCGGAGCACTGCCTCGAGCTCTGGGCGTCGAAGCGCTTCGACACGCTGGATATCGCCCGGTTCCTTCGCATCCCCGAGCATGTGGTCTGCCGGACGATCCAGGCGGCCCGGGACATCATCATTATGGAAAGGGCAAAAGCATGATGGGTTTTCCTATCCCTTCCATATTCTTCCAAAAGCCGGTCGTGCCGCCTGCGCCTAAGGCCGAGGGGATCGCGTACGTCGTCCGCCACGACAGCTGGGCGCCCGGTCACCAGGTCCTCACGCGCATTTACCGCAGCGAGCAGGAATTCAGGATGGCTCATATCCATGAGCCGGGGATCCGCTTCCTCTATCGGATCCGTATCCGGGCAAAAGGCGCTCGCCGATGAAATCTCGCGCCTTTGCCACTTCCCGCGATCTCGGCGACCCGGAAGGCGAGCTCGAGGACAACACTGCCGTCCACCAGGCGTTGCTCGACGAGCTCAACGGTCATGCGGCCGCCGACGGCTGGGCCGGAACGACCGTCACCCAATACCTGATCATGTGTGACCAGGTGAGCATCACCGTCGTGCCGGGTCCTGCGTTCGCGGCGATCGACGACCTGCGCCAGGCCTACCTGCGATATCGCAAGGCGGCCGCCGCAGAGAACGACAACCACAACCAAGGAAGGCTGATCTGATGCAAGGCGTGAACATGCAGATCGGCGACGCTCCGGAGCTCGCGTTCATCGATGTCGGATCCATCCGCGTCGATGCCAGCTACCAGAGGCCGCTGAAAGAGCGACGAGTGGCGCAGATCCTGCGCGATTTCACCTGGTCCCAGTTCGGAACGTTGATGCTCGTCGACCAGGGCGACGGCACCTTCACTGTCTACGACGGGCAGCACCGCCTGGCCGCCGCCACCCGACATCCTGGCATCAATCAGGTGCCGGCCGCGATCGTCAGGCTCGACCAGGCATACGAGGAAGCGCAGAGCTTCCTCGGCGTCAACCTCAACCGCTCGGCGATATCGACAGTGGAGAAATACTGGGCAGGCATCGAGGCCGGCGACGAAACGATGATGCGGATCTGCGCGGTCCTCGATGAGGCCGGCTGCGAAGTCGTTCCTCCTGGCACGAAGACGCCGGCGCCGAACCGCACGAGCTCGATCTCGGCGATCGAGCGGGCGATCCGGTCCTACGGCGACAAGGCTGTTACGCAGGCTTGCCTGACCTTGGTCGCGGCCTGGTCGAAAGACAATGGCGCGCTCAACGGCTCGCTGATCCAGGCGATCGCCCGTCTCTACCGCAACAATCGCGACCTGGACGAAGCGCGCCTGGTCACCAAGCTGCGCGGGAAGGATCGCAAGATCCTGACGGCCGACGCCGAGGCGCTGCGGAAGATGGGCGGCGGCGACGCGCCGCTCGCGCTCTCGAAGGCCATCGTCGAGATCTACAACAAGGGCCTGCAACTCAACCACATACAGATTGGAGCGAAGCGATGACCACGAAACCTATTAGCGAGCAAGAGTTCATCGAAATGGCGAAGCGCTGCAGCGATGAAATCAAGGAGCTCCGCGCCACCATCGATAGGCTCCGTCCTAAAGCTGACGCGTATGACAGCGTCTGCATCATTCTCGGTCTCCTGCCGAGGCGCAGTGAGAGTTTTGGCGAGGATCTCGCCTGGAAACTCGATCGTCGAATTGACGAGCTCAAGAAGGCGAAGGCGCCTGTGCCGACCGACGCCGAGCTTGCCACCGAATAAGCTTCGATACCCGCGCTGGCTTTTGTCCGTTGTTGCCGGCGCGGGCACTGCACCAAAAAACACCAGAGAAGAAAATGAAGCAGCGGACACCATACCGGCCGGACCAGGGGCAAGCGCTCGCGCGTATTGAGGCGAGCCGCAGCCGGCTGAAGATTACCCAGGAGGATCTGGCAGAGGCTGCCGATCTCTCCATTCGCACCTACCGCCGCATGATCAAATCCGGGCTTGGCTTCCAGCGCCAGATCCGGGCGCTGCGGTTTGCGCTGCGGACAATCGAGGCGAAGCGCCGATCGGCGGAGAAGATGTTCGAGGGGCACGATGGCTGAATTGAGGATCGTTAAGCGCGCCGCGTCGGTGGCGCTGAAGGGCATTCGCTTCTGCCTGGCTGCAAGCGAGCTCAAGACCGCCGATCGGCGGGCAGTCGAGATCTACCTGTTGGTGACAATCTGCGGCGTCTCCCAGCCGCTGGCCGCCGAGGTCTGCGGCTGCACCAAGCAAAACGTCTCCAAGCTACTGCGCGCGGTCGAGGATCGGCGCGACGACAATAATTTCGACGTGGCTCTCGGCCGCCTCGAGCAAGCAATCGGAGTTTGAGCATGGGAACCACGCACTACCTGAAATGCCTGGCGCCGTTCTATGACGCGATCGAGCGCGGTGACAAGAGTTTCGAGATCCGGCTCGACGATCGCGCCTACCAGACTGGCGATCTCCTGGCGCTTGAGCGCCATGATCCGGACGTCGGGCCGCTCGATCGCAGCGGGATGTTTCCGCCACCGCCGGCGCTGGTGGTGGAGGTCACCTTCGTTCTTCGTGGTGGCCAGTTCGGTCTCGAGACGGGATATGTCGGCATGGCTGTTCGTCGTGCTGAAGCGACAGAGCCCCGATCGGCGAAACTCTCGCCGTTTCAGTCATAGCGCCATGAGCCGTTTTTCCGTCGCCAAGGAACGCGTACTCGACGACCTCGAGGGGATCGTCGAGCAGCTGCTTCGCGCTAGCCGCAAGCATCATCGCCGGTCGCTCTGGAACGTCTGCAATCCTTACCGGCCGAAATCCAAGCCGGAGCAAATGTGCGTCTGGCTGCAGGGTGCCCGTCGCGGTGCCTGGAAGGATTTCGTGTCGGGGGACCAGGGCGACGCGATCGACCTGGTCGCTTACGCGCTGACCGGCGCGGTGACGGCGGACACCCGCATGACGGCGCTGGAATGGATCGAGGATAGGTTCGGCCTGAAGAACATGTCGCCCGCCCGCCGCGAGACGATTGCCAAGGAGGCGACGGCCAGGCGCGCGGCCGCCGAGGCGAAAGAGACGGCCAGGCGCACGGCGTCGCGCGAGCGTGCCCGGAAATTCTTCTACTCGTGCCAGCCCATCGAGGGCTCTCTCGCCGAGGTCTATCTGCGTTCCCGCAATATCGACCTGGCCGGTGTTCCCAAGCTCGGCCGCGCTCTGCGTTTTCACCCGGCTTGCGAATACTGGATGATCGAGGAGCGGCCGCGCATGCCGGCGATGATCGCGGCGATGGTCGGCCAGGACGGCAAGATCGGTGCCTGCCACTACACGTTTCTCGCGCCAGACGGATCCGGCAAGGCCGACGTGCCGAAAGCCAAGCTGATGTTTCCCGAGACATCCGGCCTGGTCATTCGTCTGACCGATGGCCCTTCCGGCCTGCCGGCCGAGCGTGCGGCGGAGGCGTCGGCGCTCGGCCTGGTCGGCTTGGTCGAGGGGGTTGAGGATGGGCTGTCGGTCGCGGTCGCCGAGCCGGATCTGCGGATGTGGTCGGCCGGATCTCTGCCAGGCTTTGGAACCGTGCCGGATCACGGCTGCGTCTCCTCCTGGCTCGTCTTCAAGGACAATGATTGGGGCAAGCGCCAGGCGCAGCAACAATTCAGCCGGGCGGTCGCTCGGCTCAAGGGCTTCGGAAAGCCGGTGGAGGTGATCTCCATGCCGGCCGACTGGGGAAAGGACGTCAACGACGCGCTAAGGAGCGGATGGAAATGACAAATATCAAGGATATCGACCCGGCCGATTTCGCCGGCGGCGTGGCGCATGTCGCCGCTGGCCAGCTGTTTGAGTTTCTCTCGATGACAGAGAATGCCGAGGGCGTGAAGGCCGTCAACTGGTTCGGCGGCTCCTCCTCGGCCGCCGAGGACCTGCAGACGACAGTCTCGGCCTTCGCGCTTTATGTCACCGACACGGATTGCGTTGGCGAAACACTGTGGCGCTGGGCTGAGATCACCGGCATGGGCGTCGCCAGCACCGACAGCCAGACGTTCGACGATCTGGCTATGCCGCACCGCCTAGCTTTCAGCATGTTCGCGACCGTCGCCAAGATCGCCAACGGCCAGATCCGCGCGCTGCAGGAGCAGATCCGCGCGGCCGAGCTCGCGGAGCTCGCCAACGAAACCGCGCCGGCGCTGGCGGTCGAGGACAGCATCTTCGAGCCGATCGGCACACTCGGCGACCAGGAGCCGCACCAGGCGCAGTTCCTCGCCGACCAGGTCGAGCTCGATACGGCCAGGCTCGAGGCCGAGCGGATCGCGGCCGAAAAGGCCGAGGCCGGCGAGGAGCAGTCGGTGGGCGAGGAGCTGCAGGAAGAGCCGGAAACGCCGGCGGCATTGTCAGTTGGAATTGAACAGGGGGCGACCAGTGAAGAAGGCAGTACAGACAAGGGACCGGAAGCAGGCGACGAGGCGCCGGCGGATCCAGCTGCACAGGGCGATGTATCTGACCTTTCTGATGACGGATCTGCCGAGGCGGATCGATCAGGGAGAAGTGACCACGACGCCAGCGCAACGACAGGTCAGGCTGGCGAACTGGCGTCGCCGGTGGAAGAGCAGCCAGGCACGGAAACTGGCGGCGCTCCTGGCCAACCGCAAGCCGTGGGAGCCGATGCGGGCGACCTGGCCGGTGGAGCATCGGGTGCTGACGGATCAGCGCCTGCTGGAGATGGCAGCGCAGGATCTGCAGGAGACGTTGCCGGAGATACGGCAACAGATGGGGTGAAGTCGAAGAAAACCAAATCAGCTGACTGAAATTGACCGGTCAAAAGTCAACCGGAAGGCGGGTTTCGACCCGTTTTCCGGCCACGGGGAAAAATATTTTTGATGACACAGGAAAATGACCAGGGAGCGAGCAAGGTGGGCGGGTTCGTTTCCATGTCGGTGCAAAAGGTAAAGCTGGCCGAAAGGCGCCAGTCGCCCAAATACCCGACGCCTGGCAACCCTTGGAACGGGATCAAGCCAGGCGAGTGGCCGGAAAAGTCGCCGCTCGACGAGACCGGCTTCCTGCCGGACGATTGCCCGGTGCGGCCGCTCGGCTATGACGGCGAAAGTTTCTACTTCCTCGACACGATGGGCCAGGTGTTCAACACCGGCGACGGATCGCTCGGCGTCGAGCGGATCCAGAAGCTGTTCGCCGGTCATGAGGATTTTCTCTATTGGGCCTGGCCGGCGAAGGATGCCAAGCGAATGATCGCCGACCCCACGTTCAAGAGCGAGCGGGTGCGGCGCGATCTCTACGCGGCCTGCCGGCATCGTGGCGCCTGGGCGCAGTCCAACACCGTGCGCGGCCGTGGCGCCTGGCGCGACCTCGAGGGCAATCTCATCCTGCATTGCGGCGATCACATGTGGATCTCCGGAGAGATGGAAGATACCGGCGAGCACGGCGATTTCATCTATCCGCGCCGGCCGCCTTCACTGGCGCCCTGGGGCGAGGCGGTCAAGCCCGAAGGCAATCCGGCCGTCGAGATCATCGAGTTGCTGCGAACCTGGAATTTCTCTCGTGGCGACACGGATGCCATGTTCCTGCTCGGTTGGATCGGCGTTGCCATGCTCGGCGGCGCGCTCGACTGGCGGCCGTCGATCTTCTCGGTCGGTGACGCCGGCACGGGTAAATCGGAACTGTTCGGCCAGCATGGCCTGATGCGCGCCATCCTCGGCCGCATGATGATCTCGACCACGAATGCCAGTGAAGCCGGCCTCTATCAGCTGGTCGGCCATGACAGCCTGCCGATCGCGATCGACGAGCTCGAGGGCGACGACAGTCACGACCAGGCGCAGAAAATCATCAAGATGGCCCGCGACGCCGCCTCCGGATCCGTGCGTATTCGCGGCGGCCAGAACCACAAGGGCGTCGACTTCCAGGCGCAATCGACCTTCAGCTTTTCCGGCATCAATCCACCGCCGATCCCGCCGGCGAACCTGACGCGCCTGGTCATCATCGAGATGCTGCCGCTGAAGCCGACCAGCAACAAGGCGCCGGTGCTGAAGGCGGCCGAGACGGTCGGACCTCGGCTGCTGCGGATCCTCATGGACAACTGGCACGAGCTAAAGACCCGGCTCGAGGAATATTATGCGATCCTGCGCGAAGCGGGGCACGGCAGCCGCGGGCAAAAGACCTTCGGCACGTTCCTCGCCCTGGCGCACACCATGCTCGGCGACGAGGGGCTTGAGCGCCTCGGCCTGCCACATGAGGGATCGGAGGGCGGATACGCCATCTGGGGCCAGCGCCTGGCACCGCACATGCTGCCCGAGCTCGAGGGCGTCGAGCCCGAGTGGAAGAAGTGCCTCGACATGATCCTGACCAGCGTGATCGACGTCCATAGCGGCGGCGGCAAGAAGACCGTCGCCCAGGAGCTCCAGCGGCTCAAGATAGATCCCGAGGCGACGTTGGGCGGCGTGAGGGAGCGGTTGAACGCGATCGACCTCGGCCTGCGCGGCAATGTCGATACGGGTCTTGTCCTGGTCATTCCAAATGCGTCGCAGATCCTCGGCAAGGCGCTGATCGACACGCCCTATGGCGATCGCGGCGGCAATGGCAGCTGGCGCTGGGCGCTTCGACGAGGGCCGCCGGAGATCGTCATGAAAGAAATCGACCTGGGCGACGGCAAGATGGGCAATCGCGTCACTGTCGCCGGCGCCCAGCGGCGCTGCCTCTTCGTCAACCTGAAGGACTACAAGGATTGGCTCAAACAGTAGCCGGCGCAACCTGCGGCGGCACTGGACCGCCAAATTGCGCCATTTTTGAAGAGAGAACCCGGACCCCGACCCGCCGCTATGCGCGAAAGCGTGTGGTTGACGGTTTTTGCCTTGCTGTAGCGTAACCCTAGACGTGTGTTGGCCGCCTGGCCTTTGTCTAAGCTGTCTAACGAGTGTCTAGCGCGACTGGCGCTTCAACTATTTGGTTTCATTGAGGAAACCACACTCGTTAGACAGTGAAGACAGTTAGACACCTAAACCCCTCATATGATGCATATGCACCCGCATACGTATGAGAACATACGCTGTCTAACTGTCTAACCTGTCTATTTATATACCTATGTATATGAATAGATTGAATAAAATGGATTAGACAGTCGATAGACAGTCCTTAGACAGTGAGATCGGATGGCCGAGAATATTAAATCCGGAGAAAATGCGGGATCGGGGCTCGATTGGCGCGCCGAGGCGAGCGAGGCGCTCGACGCCTCGGATCCGGAGAAGGGCGAGCGTCGGCGCGGCCGTGGTCGTCCGAAGGGCTCGACGAACCGCAAGACGCAGGATTTCGCCGCCTGGTACGAGGCGCAGGGGCTGAAAGACCCGCTGCAGCTGCAGGCCGAGTTCATGTCGGCGGATCCTGTCGGCGTCCAGGCGTTCTTCATCGAGCACGAGCGGACCTACAAGGCGATCGGGAAGCAGATGGGGCTCGCGGTGCCGTCCCTGGGCGAGATCGTGAAAGAGCAGCTGGCCTGCGCGCGGGACCTGGCGCCTTACCTGCATGGCAAGGCTCCGGTGCGCCTGGTCGTCGAGGATGAGCGGCTGCCGTTCCTGGTCATCAACGCGGACACCAACCAGATCGACCAGGCCAGGACGATCGCCGCTGCGAAGGGTCTCACGGTCGGCGCGCCGCTCGATGCCACATTCAATGAAATCAATAGCTTAGGCGAATCGGCGACGGAAAGTCCCACGGCAAAAGTCCCACGCGGAGGGAATAGCAAGTGAAATCAATCACTTACGAAAAAATGATACTGATACAATATCAGTTGCATGAGCAGTCCCTTATGAAAGGGGACCGGCCATTTTTGACATTGCCTCCCTTTGCGAGCTCGACCCGGTCGATCGATGCGGCCGAGTGCCTGGGCGATGATCGGCACCCCCTCGACCGGTCGGCCAGCCTGGCCACCTTTCCCCTCGGCGCGGCCAGCGCGGCGCGGCATGCGGCGGGCGCATGGCTGGCCAGAACCCTTGCCGCGCAGTGCCTTCCCGGAAGCGGGGGGCACCCCCACACCCAGGGGTTGGCGCACGCGCACCGATCCCAATTTGTGCCAAGGGCATCAAGGCAATTACAGGTGGTGTTCTGGGGCTTCTGCGCCGCGACTTGGCTCTACGCCCTGGGGGTCGGGGGTCGCGCGGCGAGTGCCCTACGGCCGCTTCTCGCGCCGATCGGGGTCGGGGGCGGAATTCGCTTTGTCCTGGGCAAGGGGAAGGGAAAGCGGACGCTCTCCGACCGTCGTCCGACTGCCGTCGGCCGCCGCTCTCCGATCGACATCAGCGGGGCCTGCGCGCTTGCGCTAATGCGCGCGCAGGCGCTCCTTTCCACGCCGGGCGTCCGCCCGGCTATCATGGGCTGCCGCCCATGAGTAACCACATTGCAAACATCATCGGGCGTGACGACCTCAAGGCGTACAACGACGTCGAGCTGCGCAAGAAGATTGCGGAGCTCGACTATGTCGGCGATTTCAACCCATTCAATTACACGCCGCCCGGGCCTGTGGGGCAGTCGTTCCTCAACTCGACGACGCTCACCAGCTTCATCATGGGGCCGCTCGGCGGTGGTAAGACGACGCTCTGCGCGTTCAAGCGCATTATGGCCGCCACATTAGCGCCTATCGCCTGGCATCCCGAAGACGGGAAGCCGACGCGCATGTGTCGCTGGATCGTGCTTCGCGACACCTTCCGATCGGCGGAAAAGACCGTCCTGGAAAGCTGGAAGCAGTGGTTCCCGAAAGGCTTCATCGGCTCAAAGTGGGCAGGTGGTAACGATCGGCCGGTGACGCACACCCTGCGCTTCATGGGTTCGGACGGTGTTCGCATCGAGATCGTGACCGAATTCGCCGGTCTGGGCGAAAACTCGATCGAGACTCTCATGAAGGGCCGCGAGTATTCCGGCGGCTGGCTGAACGAAGCGGACACCCACGTCGACGGCGCCCTCGACGACATCGAGCAGCGTGTCGGCCGTTATCCCTCCGCGAATATCCTGCTCACGGTCGACGAGATCGAAGAGCTCAGCCGAAAGCTTGGCCGGCGCCTGGTGAGCGGCCAGCGCCAGCGTATGATCATCGGCGACTTGAACGCCCCGACGATCGATAACTGGGTGTACAAGAAATTCGTCAAGCTAGTCACGGCCGACCGCATCCTTTATCGCCAGCCGTCCGGGCTTTCCGACCAGGCCGAAAACCTGTTCAACCTCGAGGCAGACTACTACGCTCGTATCGTCCGCAACCAGGACGAACACTTCATCAAGCGGATGGTCGAGAACGAGTTCGGCTATTCCCGGCACGGCAAGCCGGTCCACGAAAAGTTTAACCGTCTGATCCATGTTGCGCGCCGGCGCATCGAGTTCGATCCGCGCCTGGCGCTTGGGATTGGGATCGATACTTCGACCAACTCCCTCAACCCGGCTGCGGTCCTGGGTCAGCCGGTCGGTGCGCGGATCAAGGTGATCGACGAGCTATATCTCGGCCATGGTGTGGGGCCCGCCCGTTTTGGCGAGGCTCTCAAGTTCAAGCTCGAGACAGACTACGCCGAGGCGAAGACCATGCGCGTCTGGATCGACCCTGCTGCCGAGTTCGGCGCCGATCGCGAGGGTGGCCAGCTGGCAGCGATGGAAATGCTGTCGATGATCCTGCACCTGCCGGTGTTGATCCCGTTCGGGGGGTCGAACGAGCTTGCGATGCGCCTCGACGCGGTCAACACCGAGTTGCGCGGCTATCATGAGCCGGATAGCGAGCTGCTGATCTGCCCGGAAAAGTGCCCGCAGCTCCTGGAAGGGCTCGACGGAAAGTACCGGTTCAAGCGCAAAAAGGAGAACTCGGCCAACGAGTTCGAGGAGCAACCGGAGAAACTGCATCCATGGTCCGACTTGATGGACGGCCTGCAGTATCTCATCGGCGGCTTTCGCGGCAGGACGGCGGTCATTCGTGGCGCGGCCGATCGGGCGGGCGATCGGGATCCGCGTAGTCGGCCCTCCGGCGGACCCGCGCAGTCCCCCTGGGGTCGGGGAGGGTTTGACCCGCACCGCGTCGGTATGGGGCGGCGATGAGGTTCGAGGTCGCGACGCCGGCAACGATATTCGACATGGCCGAGCTCGGTGGCGCGAGAACGTCGCTTCATTGGGCCATCGTCCGCGAAATGTGGGCGGAGGGTGAGACGTTCGCGCTGCGCCTCGACGGCCGCCTGGTCGGCCTGTTCGGCTTCTATCCCTTGGAGGGCGGCGCCGAGGCCTGGTTCAATGTTCGCCCCGAGCTCGCCGAGCACATGCTTTTCGTCATCCGCCAGATACGGTTGACCTTAGTTACCCGCTCTTACCCTGAAATTGTGGTGCTCTGCACCTCCGAAGCTGGTCGTCGCATCGCGGCGCTCGCCGGCTTTCGCTTCGTTGAAAAACTTGAGCGCGGGGAAATCTGGAATGTCGACATTGCTCGGAGGCGGGTCGAGCGCCTCGAAAGCGTCCGCGAAAGCAGCGGATCTACAGAAGCAGGAAGCGGAGGCGCAGCAGCGTCGGACGCTGGCGGATCTCGCCAGGCAGCAGGCTGAGACCGACCAGGCGACTGCCGGCAAGACCGGCCGCAAGTCGGGCAGTCGTCTTCTCACCTTCATCAACGACACGTCCCTGTCCGGATCCGGCAGCGATAAATTCGGGCAGGCCTGATGTTCGAAACAGCAAAGCTGAAGGCGCGCCGCAACGCGGCCAAGGGCGAACGCGACCAGTTTCAGCCGCTGCTCGACGAGGCCTACCAGTATACGATCCCGTTCCGCAAATCGACGCGGAACACCGGTACCGGCGAAAAGCGCGTCGACCAGGTCTTCGACCACACGGCGATCGACGCGGCTTTCCGTTTCGCAGGCAAATTTCAGCAGGACTTCTGGCCGCCCGGCCAGGATAACTTCGAACTGGCGCCGGGCCCCACGGTCCCCGCCGCGGAAAAAGAGAAGCTCGCCGAGGGGCTGAAGCCGGTGAGTGATGTCGCCCAGTCGTTCTTCCAGGATGGCGATTGGGATATCGCTTTCCATGAGATGGGTCTCGATCTGAACGCCGGAAACGGCGCGATCCTGATGAACCCAAGCGCCAGCGACGAGCCGGACAAGCTGTGGAACCCGATCTCGGTCTCCATGGACGAATTGCTCTGGGAGAATGGCCCAAACAATAAGATTTCAGCGATCTTCTGGGACCGCAAAATGTCGATCCGCGTCCTCATGGATACCTGGCCGGAAGGTGATTTCGGCACGGATCTGAAAGAGCTGTTTGCCAACAAGCCAGAGGATCAGATCGAGGTCCATGTCGACACGATCTGGGATCGAAAGCGTCGACGTTGGGACATGCTCGTGTGGTGCGAGAAGCAGGAAAAAATCATCTTCAAAAGCGAGAGCAGGACGTGCCCTTGGCTGACCGTTCGGTATTTCCGCGTTCCGGGCGAAACTTACGGTCGCGGCAACGCGATGCTGGCCATGCCGTCGATCAAGACGGTCAACACGGTCGCCCGCCTGCAGCTGCAGGCAGCCGCGATTGCCATGCTCGGCATCTACACCGCCGTTGACGATGGCGTGTTTAACCCGGATCTCGCACCGCTCGAGCCGGGCGTTTTCTGGAAGGTCGCCAGAAATGGCGGCACGCTCGGCCCTTCGATCAATCGCTTCCCGGATCCGCGCCTCGATCTGTCGAACCTCGTCTTGAACGACATGCGTTCGAGCGTGAAGGCTACCATGCTCGACGAGAGCCTGCCGCCGGAAAACGCGGCGGTAAAGTCGGCAACCGAAATCATCGAGCGCGTCAAGCGCCTGGCTGCGGACTATCTCGGTTCGTTCGGTCGCCTGGTCAACGATATCGTAGTCCAGGCCATCAAGCGCGTGATCGAGCTTGCCTACAATATGGGCCTGATCAGCAACGAGATCCCGATCGACCAGCTGCTCGTCAAGGTGAAAGTCAAATCGCCCCTGGCGATCGCGCGCGAGACCGCCCGCATCGAGAAGATTGTGCAGTGGCTCGAAATGGTCCTGCAGATCCTTGCCTCGACCGGCGCGCCGGGCGGTGTCAACCGGATCGTCCACCTTGAGAAGCTGATGACCGACGTCGGCCGCGAGATGGGCGTGCCGGCTGAGTACATCGTCACGGAAGAGCAGCGTGCCGCGATAGACAAGCAGGAGGCCGAGAAGCAGGCGGCCTTGATGGCGCTGCAGGCAGCCACCACCGGCGCCATACCAGGAGTAGAGTGATGCGAGCAAACCCGATGGAAAGCCTTATCGCCGACGCCTCGCGCGCTGGCTGGGACTGGTTCGACCAGGCCGATCCGTCAGTGCAACAGGCACTCAACGTCAATCAGTCGAAGCAGAATGAGGACGACAAGGCGATTGCCTTGGCTTGGGCCCGGTTCGCCAAGAGCTCGGATGGCAGAAAGGCTATCGAGCGGCTTTTCGACACGACACTGCGACGGTCTGTTTTCTTCGCGCAGCTCGGCCTGGATCTGAATTCCATGGCCGTATTTGGCGCGTTTCGCGAGGGCCAAAACGCTCTCGCTCATGAGATTGCCAGGCAGATTGCCCTGGGCAATGCCGAGAAAATCAAACCTCGGGAAACCTGAAAGGAAGGCGTGACATGAGAGATTTGCTTTCCCGGCTTCGGCCGGTTTTTGATGGCGAAGGCGGCGGCTCCGGTGGCGGAGGCGGCGACGGCGGCGGTGGCGGTGGCTGGTCGGCGCCGCAGGGGCTTCCGTCTGAGTTCTCCGGCGCCTCGGCGGACGAGGCGCTCGGCAAGCTTCTTGGCGGCTACAACGATTTGAATACGCGCTTCGGCGGAATGCGCGAAAAACTCTCGAAGATGCCTTCGGCGCCCGAGAAAGCCGATCTCTACACTTTCGAGCCCGGCGAAAACCTCAAGCCCTTCTTTGGCGATCTCAGCCAAGATCCGACTTTCGCGTCGGCGCGCAACGCCGCGCACAAGCATGGTCTCAGCCAGGAGCAATTCGCCGGCTTCATCTCCGACGTCTACTCGCCCCTCGTCGAGCAGGGTGTTCTCGCGAAGCCTTTCGACCCGGCTGGCGAAATCAAGTCGTTCCAGACCGCGACCGGCATGGATGCGACCAGGACGCAGGAGGCGCTTGTTGCATCGGAGACGTTCGCAAAGGGGCTGACTTCCCAGCTGAAGGACGTTCCCGAGGCGCTAAAGGAGGACGTCAACGCGCTACTGATCGGCATGACGGACACGGCGGCTGGCAATGTCCTTCTTCGTGCGCTGTCCGGCCGCCTCGGCGAAAGCGGCATCCGGGTTTCAGGCGACGGTGGTGGCAACGGTCCTCTGACCATGGACGATCTTCGCAAGCTCGATACGGATCCGCGCATCGACCCCAAAAACCGCGATCACAAGGATGCAAGCCAGCGCTTCGATCCGGATCTGCGTCGGCGTTACGACGACGCTTACAATCGCCTGTCCTCCAACCGATAAAGTTGACCGGACTTCCGCCCGCTTATCGTCGAGATCAGCACAGGGCGGACCTGCAGCGCCCGCGGCCTCTCCGGCCTTGACCGGACCCGCGGGCCTTTGCGGCCTCTCCACCCCGGTGTTTCCCCAGCAACATCGAGGATTTCTCAATGACCGTGAATGCCAACAACTGGAATACGACCCAGTTCGCCAACCGTGCGATGGCGATCTACCAGAACAAGGGCAACCGCCTGCGCCCGACCGTCACCCAGGCAATCAGGATCGAGAACAACGAAAAGGCCGTGTTCTGGCTGGCCGGTAAGTCCAAGGCCGTCAAGAAGACCCGCCGCCAGCGCAACATCCCGAGCAACGGCGAGCGCAAGAAGTTCGAAGCCAGCCTGGAAACTTGGGTCGCCTTCGACGAAGTCGACGAATACGACGTCGACCGCATGACCGTGGATGAAAAGGAAGTCGTCTACGAAAGCGGCGCCAACGCTCTCGGCCGTGCGACCGACATCGAAATCTACGCCAAGATGGCGGCGAAAAAGACTGTTGCCGACCAGGACTTTTCCGCCGGCGCCTTCAGCGCGGCCAATGCCCTCACGATTTGCGCGCAGTTGCAGAACGACAAGGTGCCGTGGGACGGCAATGTGTATTGCGGCCTGCCGTCTCTGCAGTGGAACCAGCTTCTGGCGAACAAGATCGTCAACAGCGCGGACCACGTCGGCAGCGATCTTCCTTTCGTGAAGGCGACCGATACCCGCTTCTGGAATGGCGTCAACTGGTTCCTCTTCGTCGAGGAGGACGCGCAGGATCTTTATCCGGTGCCGTCTGCCAACAAGCAGGACCTCTTCATCTGGCACAAGTCCGCGATGGGCTGGGGCAACAACACGGATCTCAGTGTGATCACGCAGTGGGACAACCGCGAAGACGTCTGGACTATCAACATGAAGGCCAAGGGCTGCGCGACGACCCTGCAGGAAGGCAACGGCATCAAGCGGTTCACCACGTCGACGAACTCGGCGATCACGATCGTCTAACCAGGTCGCCGGCGTCTTCGCCGGCTTCCGCCTTTGTTCACTGAAAAGAGGATCTTCATCATGGCATTCGACGTCAAGGGCTTCCGCACTGTCGACTTCATGTCCAACCCGTCCGGCCTGGCTGGCGCCAACCTCGGCGTACACAAGTATGTCACCAACGACGACACGGCCGCGATCGAAACGGCCGGCTACTTCAACTCGCTTGCGACCCGCGTCAAGGTCGGTGACCACATCGACATGACCCTGGCTCTGGCGACCGCGCCGATGCGGCGCAATTACATCGTCTCCGCCAATGCCGGCGGCGTCGTCACGATCGCCAAGCAGAACGTCGCCTGATTTTCTGCCGCCTTGCCGTCGCCAGTGTCACGCCCTGGCGGCGGCTTGCTGTTTTTAGGAGCCGCCCGTGTCCCTTCTTTCCGTCATCGATATCGTCAACACGGCCTGCGCGCGCATCGGCGAGGATCCTGTCGAGAGCCTGACCGACGACCTAGGCGGCGGCCAGAGCGCTTCGCTCATCTACGACGAGACGGTCGATTTCAATCTCGGCCTGCAGCCTTCCGGGTTTTCTTTCGCGCGCGAGGTCCGCCAGCTTTCCAAGCTTACCGACGCCGAGCCGCTCACCGGTTATGCGCACGTCTATGACATTCCCGGCGCCTACACCGGTTTGCCCGTCTTCTTGAGCGACGATGCCACCGACCCTGATTGCCGCTTCACCCGCTACATTTTGACGGGCGGCCAGGTGCACTCTGACGCGGATCCGCTCTTCGCCATGGTGAAATTTCGGCCTGATCCTAATCGTTGGACTGGGACATTCAAGACGGCCACGATCACGGCTCTTGCGGGGAAGCTCGCGTATGCCATCGCTTCGAACCGGGGCGCCTATAGCGATTTTATGCAGGAAGCCTACGGCACACCAAGCGAGGGTTTTCGTGGTGGCCAGATGCGCGTTGCCTTGTCCGAGGACGGTTTCGCCAATCCGCCGCGCCGCGTCCAGGTCGACAGAAATCCGCTCACCAATGCCTGGAGGTCGTGATGGTTTCCAGTCCTGGGCGCCCGCAATCCGCTTTCACCGCCGGCGAGCTCTCGGAGCTCCTCGAGGAGCGTACCACGCTCAAATATTTTTCGACCGGGTTGAAGTATGCGGAAAATATCACGATCTCGGTCCAGGGAGGCTTTCGTCTGCGGGAAGGCCTCCGGCTGATCGGTGACCTGCCGGCGAACGCTGAGCGCATTATCCCCTTTGATGCGTCAAACGGGACATACTACGACCTGGTCTTTGCCGGTGACAATTGCCAGGCTTGGAACGCGACGGCTAACACGGCGACCTTTGCGATCGCTGGCCTGTCGGCCTACGTTTCCGATATGACGGCAGCGCAGCGTCTCGACACTTTGCTGCTCTTTCACCAGAGCCTGCAGTCGAAGCGTGTCAGGCTGACGGGGACGGGGTGGACGGTCGACAACCTGCCCTATGAAAAGCTGCCGACATACGACTATGGCGCCGCGTACACCAACGGCGTCTCGGCGCAGTGGCGGTTGGAAATGATCGGTTTGACGTCTGGGTCGACCATCTTCGTGCTGACGGTTTCGGGCCAGGAGACGCAGTCGATCGGCTATACGACCGACACGACAGCCCTTGCTGCTGCCATTTATGCCGCACTCACGAACTTGCCAAATGTTTCGCCGGGTTTTGCCGTTGGCATCCCCGTTCTAGGCACGATCGTCATCACCTTCAGCGGCGCCGGAAACGAAGGCGATGGATGGGCTGTCTCTGGCCGCATCGTCAACAAAGCCGACGCCGCCATCCTTTCTGTAAAACAAACCGTCGGCGTCGCCCCTGGCGAGCCGGTGATATCAGCGGCCAAGGGATGGCCACAGTGCGGCTGCTTCTACAATCAGCGCCTCATCGTCGGCGGGTTCAAATCGTTGCCGAACGCGTGGATGGCGTCGAAGTCGGCCGATTATTTCAATTACGATGACCGCTTCACAGAGGCCAACGGACCATTTCTCGTGCCGATGGACATCGCCGGTGGCGAGCAGATCGAGGCGATCGTGCCATCGCTGAATTTGCTGCTCTTCACCACGCAGGCGGAATACTGGATCGCCGAGCGAGCAATCTCGAAGACCGAGGCGCCGAACCACGTCCAGGCGTCCAGGCACGGTATCCGGCGCGGCGTTCCGGTCGAAGAAAACGAGGGCGCGGCCATCTGGTGTCATGCCAATGGTGCAGCGATCGGCGAGCTCCGCTACACCGACGCCGAGGGGAACTTTGTCGCAACCGACATTTCGCTGCTGGCGCCGCATCTCCTCGAGGACGTCACCGACATGGCGGTGCGCAGGGCCACGAACAAGGGCGACGGAAACCTTCATGCGATCATCCGCGCGGATGGCCAGGCGCGCCTGGTCACCATGTTGCGTGAACAAGAGGTGACCGCCTACGCCCGCATGGTTGCCGATGGGGCCTTCAAGGCCGTGGCCCGCAACGGTCGCAACGAGCTTTCCTTCATCATGGAGCGATCCGGCGCCCGGTCGCTCGAGCGGATGGAATACGACTTGCTCCTCGATGAGGCGATCGACTTCACCTACGGCGTCGCACAAAAGGTCGTTGCCGGCCTCAGCCGCTTCAATGGCCGTGAGGTTTGGGCGATCGGCGATCGAAATGTGTTCGGCCCCTATACCGTCGCCGGCGGCCAGATCTCGCTTCCGGTCGCCGTGTCGGCCGCGACCGTCGGGACCTGGCGACCGCCGATCGTTTCCACGCTGCCGCCACCACGCGACGTCGGGCCGAACACCGTGTTGAAGCGCAAGGCCCGGATCCACACCGTGCATATTTCCGTCATCGATACCACGAGCCTGGCGATCTCGACGAATGGCGGCCGCCTTCACGAGGTCGACCTGCATCGCTTCGGCGTCCAGGCCGATATTCCGGAGCTCGACCAGGGCGTGACACGCTCGATCAAAATCTCTGGTCTTCGCGGTTACGCCGACGCGCCCTTCCTCACTATCTCCCAAACTCGGCCCGGTAGACTGAACGTGAGGGCGATTACCGTCGAGGCTGCACTTTAGGGGGTCTCCATGGCAACAGTTGCGCTCGCCGCAATCGGTAAGGTTTTTGCAGGTCTGGGTTTGAGTGGGGCCGCTAGCGCCGGCGCCGGTGCCGCCGCGACTGCGGCGACGGCTACAGCTGGCACGGCTGCGGTCGGCTCTGGAGCGCTTGGCGTTCTTTCAGGTGTTTCCACGCTTTTGAAGGTCGTTGGCACGATTGGTGCCGGCCGGGCCGCTGCGGCCGAAAGCCGGCAGCTAGCCGACCAGGCCGATCTTTCAGCCAACCAGGAGCAGCTTGCCGGAGAGCAGCGCAAGACGAAAATGACGCGCGAGCTCGCGCGCGTCCTGGGTAATAACGATGTTGCATACGCAGCGGCAGGCATCGATCTCACGCAGGGTGTCGCGGCCAGTAATGCGGCCTCGGCCAAGGCGCGCGCGGCCGACGAGATCTCGATCGACCAGCAGGACACGGATTTCAAGCGATCGATGTATCGGATGCGCGCGTCGAACCTGCGCGATCGCGCGCGGTCGCAAAAGGGTGGCGCCATGCTGTCCGCTCTTGGCGATGTCGCCGGCTTTGGCATAGATCTGGCATCGAGGGGCTAATGGTCAACCGTTCTACTCGTAACCCTGGCGCGCTTGCCCGTTTCGACGCAAGCGGCCAGATCTCCACCGACGTTCCATCCTATGCGGTCAACACCGGCCAGGCCTCGGCCGCGCTCGCCGATGTTGCAGGTAGCCTGGCGGGAACGCTTGGCAAGCTCGCCGATCGCGCCGCTAAGCGTGAAGGGGAAATGGCTGGTCTTTCTGCGGGGCAGCAAGCGGGCGCGGCCTATCTTCAGTCCCAGCAGATCGGTATCGAGGCAGGCGCGGTGGCCGGAACCGGTCCTTGGATCGAGCAGGCGAAAGCGATCCTCCGTCGCGAGGAGGGCTTCAGCGACAAGACCTATTATGACGTCAACGCGCACCGCGCCGGCTATGGCTCCGATACGACGGTGACAGCCGATGGCAAGGTCGTGAAAATCTCCCAGGGCATGAAGGTCTCGAGAGAGGATGCTGAGCGCGACCTCGATTACCGCCTGACGAAGCGTGAAGGCCTGCAAGTGCAGAAGCAGCTGGGCGAAACCTGGGCGACCCTGCCGGATGGCGCCAAGGCCGTGCTTTCATCGGTGGGCTACAACTATGGTTCGCTTCCCAAAAACGTCGTCGCTGCGGCAAAGACCGGAGACCTGTCGGCGCTTGCTGCCGCCGTTGGCGGGCTGTCCGCGAACAAGGGTCGGCGAGCGCGTGAGGCCGCGCTCATCCTTGCATCTGCCAGAGGCGCGACATCGCCGGCTCCTGCAGGCGAGCCGGACGGCCTGGTCGAAAAGGGCAACATAGATCTTGCCAAGCGTCCGCAGGTGGAAAATCCGGATGGCTCGATCAGCACGGTGCGATCGATGTCCTTTGAGGAAGATGGGCGCGAGGTCCTGGTGCCGACCGTTTCGCCAGATGGGAAGATCCTGAGCGACGAGGACGCGATCAGCCTTTATCGACGCACGGGCCAGCACCTCGGAAAGTTTAGCTCGGCCGCGCAGGCAACATCTTACGCGGAGAGCCTGCACAACGCCCAGGCTGCATTCTATGGCGTCGACCAGCGAAAAACCGGCAGCGTGAAAGCGCCGGCAGTCGCTGCAGCGCAGCCGCTTTCGACAGCGCCTCTTGCGTTGCGTCGCGACGGCACAATTCGCGGTGAAGCTTACGATGATGCTGCGTTGGCCAGCTGGGGCTGGCGTATGCAGGAGGGCGTTAGCAACGACCTCCTGGCAGCTCAGCAAGAGTTTCAGGACGACCCGGCTGGCTTCGCCGGCGCGGCCGCACAGATCCGGCAGAGGTACGTCCAAGATCTCGGCGATCCCCAGGCAAAGGAGATGTTCGAGAGAAGCTTCGTCGACCGGTCGCAGGCCTATGCGCGCAATGTCGCGGCCAACCATGAGAAGAAGCTCCGCGAAGAACAGGTCGCATCGTTCGGCGCAGGGCTCGATGCGCGCCAGGTCGACATCGAGCGCCAGGCGCAGCTGCTCGGCGCCAATCCCGATGGCGACAAGATCATCGGCGACCAGGTCCGCACCGTCCAGGCGTCGATCGACGGAGCGGTTGCGGCCGGGACGATCACCGCCCTGCAGGGCGAAAAGCAGAAACAAGAGCTCGCCGAGACGGCCGCGCGCGGTCGCATTCAGGGTGTCTATGATGCGCTAGCGACGCCGGAGGCCAAGGAGCAGTTCTCGCTTTCTATCCTCGAGGACTGGAAAGACCAGAAGGGACCGCTCGCCGCGATGCCCTTTGCCAAGGTGAAGGCGATCTCGGATACGCTGCGTCGCGATGCTCGCGAACAGATCAATGCGAAATCGGCCGACAACAAGGTCGAGGCCGCTCGGCTTTCCTCGCTCATCGATGACGATGTCACCAGCATGACCGCCACCGGCAAGGGTGTGGATCCGTCGTCGACCGGGTTGACCCCGGATCATGTTCGCGCGGTCGTCGGCGAGGCTGGGCTGATCAAGTGGCAGGAAGCGCGCGAGCACGCCGGCAAAGTCTATGATGCGACGAGCGGCATGGAAACACAGTCGGCCGACGATATTGCGCAGCGCCTCGAGGTGATTGCACCTAAAGCCGGATCTGCAGGATACGCTGAGGATCTCGATGTATTTGAAAAGGCGCAGAAGCAGGCCTCGGCGGTTCTGAAGGCGCGGTCGCAGGATCCGGCCGCCGCCGTTGACAAGGCGTTTCCCAACGTCAAGGCACTTGCCGACCAGGTCGACCCGCAGGATCCATCGACAACGCAGGCTCTCGTTTCCGGTCGTCTGCAGGCGCAGAAGGCTCTCGGGATTTCGGATTTCGAGCAACAGCCGTTGACGAACGCCGAGGCGCTGCAGCTTGCGCGATCCGTTACCAGCCAGCGCGATCCCGGTCTCGCCTCGAAGGCAATGCTCGACCTGGTCGGACAAGTCGACAATACCTATGGGCCGCAGGCCGATCGCGTCCTGTCTCAGGTTTTGGCCGCCCAGGGCGTCGATAAGGAAATGGCCACGCTCGGCGCCGGCTATTTTCGGCGGCTGTCGCAGGGACAGAAGCCGACGAATGCGGATAAGCGCCAGGCGCAGGTTGCCAGCGAGACCGCCGCGTCTGAGGGGCGTGGAAAGTCGTTTACTGCGACTGGACCTTCTGGCGATCCTCTGCAGGCTTCGCAAAGCCCGGCCCGCGCTTCGACGAGTTCGGATTTTTACGGCGTTCCCAACTACCAGCAAATGCAGCGCCTGGTCGATCATCCGGAGTTGGCGCCGGCGTTTGATGAAAAGTTCGGGCCTGGTGCATCCACGCGGATCATTGGCCGCCCGGGAAATCTGTCTTACCAGACGCCGCAGGGCCTGGTGACGATCGCGCCTGACGGCACGCAAACGATCGAGCCGCAGCCTGGCCAGAAATAGCCCTTGTAAAGATGCGACCCCCGACTTCAATTACAACGACAAGCCTGTATAGGTTGAAGCGTGGAATCGATCGGGGGTCGTCATGAAGCGTGTCGTCGGATTATCTGTCTTGTGTGTCCTCGCGGGCTGCGTCTCGGCGCCCCAGGGTTATTGGCACCGCGTGAGTGATGGAAAGCGTGTCGATGCCGACCAAGTCCTCCTTGCTCAGTTTCAGCGCGATCGGGCGGTTTGCGACGGCGAGGCCGCGAAGGCGTCGCTTGCTTCGAATGAGAAGGTGCTTTCAGTCCACAATTATAATGTGAACCTGGTCTTCGACGGGTGCCTGGTCGGCAAGGGCTACGTTCGACAGCCGACGTAGTTGACCTGACAACCCGACTTTTATTCTGCAGCCTCCACAATTGCGAGGCTGCACCATGCCCAATCCCTTTGACGATCTCGACAATGACAACAGCGGCGTGCTGCAGGAAGCGCCTCGCCCTGGGTTGATCGATCGTTTCAAAACCAATTTCGAGGCGGGGAGCCGGCAGAACACTATTCTCGGCGCCACCTTCGACGCGGCGACCTCTGTCGGCCATGAGGATCGCCAGCGCTTCGATCGCCAATATGAGAGCTATCCAGAGTGGCAGGGGATCCTCGAGGGCGGCGCGGCGCTTGCTGGCCAGATCGGCGGGACGGCGGCCAGCCCTGAAAATTTCCTGCCGATCGGCCTCGGCGAAAAGATCCTGGTCGGCGGGAAAGTGGCGGTGACTGGCCTCTGGGCCAAGGTTTTCGCCGGCGCCGTCGACAGCGCCGCGTCGAACGCGATCGCCGATGCAGCTGTCCAGGGGATCGAGATCGCCGGCGACAACCGGGAAAGTTTCGACCCGGTTCAATATGCGACCAGCGTCCTACTGGGCGGTATCGTCGGCGGTATTGGTGGCGCGGCCGGAAAGGGCCTCGAGCGCTTGCGTGGCGGCAAGGCGGCGGCCGGCGAGATCCCGGCTAAATCCAATCCGTTCGACGACCTGGACGAAGCGGCCGCGCCGATCGCCAACGGCCCCGATGTCGCGGCGCAGGCCAAGCCGGATCCTGCTCCGGAGCCCGTCGTCGAGGCTGCTCCGAATCCCGTCGTTCAAGCGAAGCCAGCTGCGGCTGCTATCGACCAGGTGAGCGCCTCTCCTGCTCGAGCCGAAACTGCGGCTCCATCCGCGCCAGCCGAAACCGGAACGATCGGTGAAGTTCTGTCGGCAAAAGCTGCGGAGGTGCGTGGCACTTCGACGGAAGCTGCTCCTGCCAGCGGTGCAGAAACTGCCCATGCCGCTGGCGAAGGATCGGCGCCTGCTCCGGAGGCGAAAGACGCTGTACCGCTGAGCTTTGAGACGGAGCGTGGTTCAACCTACGAAGTCTCCGGCCCATCGACGACCAGGACGAAGGCTGCGCGCGATCTGCCTGGTCACGAGGGGGATGCGGGATTGAAAGATCCTTCCGAGTTGACAGTGTACGTCGACGAGAACGTGGGGGCCTTGAGTTCCGCAGGCCTGGAGGGTGTCGGCTCCAACGGGTCGCGGGTCGTGCTGAAGGATGGTAAAGCGACGCTCCTAACCTGGAATGAAAAGGCCGGCGCATGGGGATCGACAGAAAGCTCGCGTGACATTGTCTATCATTCTGAGCCTGCCGTTGGCCGCTATCCGCTCGAGCTCTGGAAGCAAAAGGACGATGTGCCTGGATACCAGGCTTATTCCTCGATGCATGCCGGCAATAAAATCGTCAAGGTGGGGCCCACTCTCGCGGAAACGCGCGGGGCAGCAAAAGACGTTGGCGATTTCCTGATGGCGCAGCCTGCGACCGGCCTGCAGGCTCAGCGGTCGCGAGGGGCGCCCAGCGCGGCCTCATCCCCAGCGCCACAAGCGGCCGGGCGTGTCCAGCGCGTGCGTGAGACAGCCGAAGCGCTCGCCAAGGCAATGAACATCACCGCGACCAGGCAGGGTCGGATCTCGGGTGGCAAGCGTGTTCTCGGCACCTTCGACACGAAAGATAGTGTCGTTCGCGTTCGGTCGCTCGACGACTTCGACACGTTAACCCACGAGTACGGCCACCACCTCGACGCCCATGTTCCCGACGTCAAGGCGTTCATCAAGCAGAATTCCAAGGTGCTATCGGCGCTCGACTATGATCCCAGCAAAGGGCGCGACTACGAAGGGTTCGCCGAGTTCTTTCGTCTCTGGGTCACCAACCGGCCATATGTCCAGATAAACATGCCGGCGCTCGCCGGTGATTTCGAGAAGCTGCTGCAGGCCAAGGCTCCGGATCTGGCGAAAGCGATCGACGACGCAACCGACGCCTGGGACGCGTTCTTGAAAGCGCCCTCGACCGTGGCCGTGCGGTCGACGATCGTTTCGGCGAAAAAGGGTGGCTGGTTTAACAACACCAGCAAGGAGCTGAAGAAATCCGGGTTCGGCGGCACGATCGCCGAGGTCCTGCAGCGCATCTATACTTTCAGCTTCGACGACCTCAATCCGATCAACCGGGCGGTCGGCTATCTCAAGGATCTGCACCTCGAAAACAAGGGCGTTGCGCTCGACCTCAATGTGTCGAGAGATCCGTACAAACTTGCCCGCATGTCGCGCGGCTCCTACGCTTCTGGGCACATGGACGTCATGTATGGCGTGGCGCCGTATCGTGGCATCAATCCGGAGAGCCCATCGCTTCGCGACGCGATCGTCGAGGCGACCGGCAAGCCGAACTCGCTATCCAAGTGGGATGACGAGAAGGTCGGCGAGTTTGGCGCCTATCTGTGGTCTAGGCGCGCGGTCGGCGAGTGGGAGCGGTATCGGAAAGGCGAGATCCCCAATCCGCCCGACAAGCTGACTGAGGCCGACCACCTCCAGAACATAAAGGATCTCGAGGCCGCCAATGCGAAATATCAATCGGCCGCGGCGAAGGTGCACGAGTTCGGCCGCGCGCTTTGGAAAAAGAAGCTGGATGCCGGCCTCATCGATCAGGAGACCTATGCGCGCGGTCTTCTGATCCAGGACTATGTGCCCGGTCTCCGCGACTTTTCGAACGATACCGACATGAAGGTCGGCGGCAACAAGCGCGCCGGCGGATCCACGAAGGGCGGTTTCGTCAAGCGCTTCAAAGGGTCGAAACGCGACGTCATCAATCCGCTCGAGAGCATGGCGGCCGACGCCTATGAGACTGCCATGACGATCGCCCGTAACGACGTTGTCAAGTCGCTCCATCGCCTGGCGCTCAATGCCGGGCCTGGCGGCGGCGCGATCGCCGAGCTCGTCCCCGCCAAGGAACTGAGAGCGAACATGGTCGACCCGCTCGAGGCGGTGCAGAACGCCGCGAAGAATGCCGGTCTCTCGGATGCTGATATCACGTTGCTGCGCGACGCCGTCGAGAGCGCTGTCGGTGAAGAGAAGGCGGCCGTGTTCCGGCCGGCGATGATCAACGAGAAGGGCGAACCGATCGTGTTTTTCCGCGACGGCGGCGACCTGAAGGCCTTGCGCCTGGCAGACGGAAAGTTCGGCCTCGACATGTATAAGTCGCTCACTGGCATGAGCCAGGTCGAAAGGAATTTCTGGCTCGAGCTCGTCGCCATGCCGGCCCGGTTGCTTCGCGCTGGCATCACCCTGTCGCCGGAATTCATCGCAGCCAACTTCGTCCGCGATCAGTTCATGGCCAGCATCTTTTACGGCAAGCCGTTCCAGCGCGTTGCGCGCACGCTGCAGGGCGCGACCGACGACCTGGTCGGTAGCGATGTCGCCAGATCGTATTCCCGCATGTTCGGGATATCCGGCGGCGCCGAAACCGCGTCGCTCTCCAAGGCCATGGCCGAGCGAGATCTAGCCGGCCTGCGCCATCGCGGCTGGGCCGCCAACCGTCTGACGTCGTTTCACGGGATCCTCGAGACGGCCGAGATCGCCGAGACGGCGACCCGCGTCGGGCTTTTCCGCACGTTCAAAGATGAGGCGAAAAAGCGGGGGCTCGACGATTACGAGGCCTTGTTCGAGGCGGCTTGGCGTGCGCGCGACTACATGGATTTCGATCGGCGCGGATCCGGCATGGCTGCGCTATCGAAGGTGACGCCGTTCCTCAATGCGTCCCTGCAGGGTCTCGACAAGGCGACCCGCCACATGATCGCGCCGCTTGCCCGCAAGGTCCTCGGCCAGGCCCAGGGTCCGGAGGACGCGGCGGCCGTCGCGCTCGCCGCGAAAACCTGGGCGCGGCTTTCCGTCCTGGTCGCCGGTTCCGTATCGCTCTACGCGCTGATGAGCCAGCACGAGGATCACGACGAGATCTCGGAGACGACCAGGGCGACACACTGGATGATCAAGTCGGGCGAGAAGTGGACCGCCATTCCTAAGCCGTTCGAGATGGCGATCGCCATCAATCTCGGCGAGGCCGTTTACGATAGCTGGATCCAGAAGGATCCGAAGGCAATGCAGCGGTGGCGCGATAGCTTGTTCATGACCGTCATGCCGCCGTCGGTCATTGAGAGCAATCCGGCGATCAAGAGCTATTTCGAACTCAAGGCGAACAACGACTTTTTCACCGGCGCGCCGATCGTGCCCGATCAGCTGCAGGGGATGGAGCCCTGGCTGCAGTACACGGCTCGCACCAGCGCGATCGCCAAGCAGCTCGGCTATATCTTCAACGAGCCGCCCGTGGTCATCGACCACCTGATCGTCGGCCACCTCGGATCCTGGGGGCGGAATGCGATCTCGCTTTATGACCTGGCGCAACCGGATGCGCCTGGCTTTGCCTGGGACGATGCGCCGATCGCGCGGCGCTTCATCAAGGACGCCGCCAAGGGATCGCAATCCGTCACCATGTTCTGGGACCAGGTGAGCGAGCGAGAGGGCAAGCTCGAGGGCCGCGTGAAAAGCTGGAAGGCCATGGCCGAGGCGGGCGACGCAGCGGGCGCGGCAGACTATTTCGCTAGCCTGCCGGCGATTGATAAAGCCTATGTCGCCGTCTCCTCGCTTGATGCTGATAGCCGGCGGCTGCATCCGCTCATTCGTGCTCGAGGCGGGATCCAGGCGATCAGCACCGTGCGACGTGAGCTGGCCAGCGGCAGGTTGACCGACGGCGACGGCAATCCGATTAAGGTCTCGCCGGCCGAGCGGACGGCGGCCGACGACATCCTATCCTCGCTAGCCATGGCCATGGCGCGTAACGGGCTGAAGACGACGGGCGTTGCGGGATGGGAGCAGCGCACTGAGATGGACGAAGATGGCTTCTATCGCGAGCTTGAGGCCGTCAATCCGGATCTAGCCCGTCGCCTCGGTGATGCTTTCGCCGACAAGAGGGTGTGGAAACTCGACGCAATCAAGGAAGCTTGGCCGGAACTGAAAGCGAGGGCGCTCGACGCTGGATCCGACGCCTTCACCGGCGACCTGGTCGCCGAGGTGAAGTCGGCCGGCCTGGCGCTCGATGGCGACAAGCGCAAACGCAAGAAGCGGCCGGAGCTCGTGCCGGACCAGTGAGCCTGGTTGACCCGATCTGCGAAATGACATCATCGCCCCATCTGTTAGAAGGGGCGATTTTTCATGAGCATTGTGTTCCCGATCGAGGAAGATGATCGCTACCGTCGTTATACGGCTAGCGCGGGGCAGAAGGCCTTTGCTGTTCCATTCCCCTTCCAGCAGAATGAGGACGTGGCGATCCTCCTGCAGACGGCGCCATCGGAATATACGGAATTCTCTCCGACCGCCTACGTTCTCGCGGGCGCCAACGACCCTTCCGGCGGCAGCTTCACGATGAACGTCGGCCGTACGGCCGGTGATGTCATCCTGGTCCTCGGCCGTGCCATCCTCGACCGCATGTCGTCGATCGTCACCAACGGCCGCTTCCGTTCCGAACTGATCGACGGCGAGCTCGACCGGATCCGCATCATCCAGCAGGAAATCGCGCGTGACAACGAGCGAGCTATGAAGGTCGATTATGGCGCGCCAGGCTATACGATTGCCAACGACCTGGCCGATGGCGAGCTCTTGATGAAGAGCGGGCAGCGTTTTGTTGCCGGGCCAGACGCCAGCGAAATCCAAAATGCCCAAGGATATGCGCAGGCTGCATCACTTTCTGAGATAGCTGCTGGCCTGTCTGCAAACGCGGCAGCGGGAAGCGCGGGCGCAGCTGCGGCCAGCGCCACACTCGCGCAAAAATGGGCGACAAACGCGGAGGACGCTGAAGTTGTGCCCGGATCTGGGCTCTTCTCCGCCTATCATTGGTACAGCAAGACGCTTGCCCTCTATAATAGCGTCGTCGCCGGATTAGCGGGAGCCATCCACGGGGCAACCGCCAAGACGGCTTTCGTAGCTGCAGACGAGCTTGGTTTCTGGGATAGCGTTTCCGGCGCTCTTCGCAAAATCACCCTTGCGAATTTCTGGGCGCAATCGAAATGGAAGTCCGTCAAGATCGGTGAATACTACTTCGTCAATACGGGCTTGGTTGGAGTTGATATTCCTCCGACCAGTGACCCTGAAGTCGTCTTCATCGAGCTCACGGCAGGCCTCACTGGAGCAGGTGGCTTCAACAACGGCAAGCTGACAACCGAAAGCGTCACTGGATCTGCCCCGCTTGTGGTTGCGACGGCCGTCATCTCTGTCGCGGGTTCGCCGATGAATGGGCAGACGATCAATTTGCTCAACACCGAGGGCCGAATTCTGCGACCGAGTGCGAGCCCTAACACGAAGCAGGACGATCAGCTGCAGGAACATGGTCACCGACAAATGCTCTCCTCGGCCGGGTCGCTGGGTGGGGCCCCGCAGTCGCCGACCGTTTCGACCGCAAACAATGGCGCGCAGCTGGACAGCAATATCACCCTTGTGGTCACCACGACGGGTGGCGCGGTTCGGACGGGTACGGAAACCCGCATGAAAAACATCGGCGTTAAAGCTTACATGAGGATCAAGTAATGCCCTGGGCGATAAACGGACAAGTTTCGACCGATCTCATCGTCGGCGGCGTCGCAATCACAGAAGAGCAGTACCAGCAAGCGATCGCTGGCATTGTCGAAGGGAAGGTCGTCGTGATCGATGGTGGATTTTCGGTAGTGGAGCCGCCGGAGGTCGAGGCCCCTGTCGAAGAGCCAACACTCGACGAAGTCAAGGCGGGTCTCAAATTCCAGATCGATGCGGCTGCTGAGAGCGAGCGCAGCCGCTACATCACGGCCGGCTCTGGGCAGGCGATGACCTATATGCAGAAGGCGTCCGAGGCGGCGCTTTACCTTGCTGATCCTAGCCAAGACGCGAGCTCATTCCCACTTTTGTCTGCCGAGGTCGGCATCACGGCCGACAGCCTCGGCGACGTGGCAAGCGTCGTCAACTCTGCGTACCTGCAGTGGCAGATAGTCGGCGCGGCTATCGAGGCGACCAGGCTCGCCGGCAAGGCAGCGGTTCAGGCGGCGACCGATGTCGAAGCAGCCAACGCTGCGGCCGGTGCGATCAGTTGGCCGGATCCAGGCGTTTGACCGCATCGGTCTAACCATAACCTTCAGGCTCCACCCACCAGGAGCCGACGATGTCATCGAAAACCATTCCTCTTGCCGTGCCCGCTGCCGCTATGCTGTTGCTCGATTTCATCGGCGACTACGAAGCGCCAGGCGGGTACAATGTCATTTATGGGAACAACCAGGGCAAGCTTCCGAAGCCGCTCACCGAGATGACGCTCGGCGACGTGATTGACGCGCAGCCGTCCTGGACGAAGCGTTTCAAATCGAGCGCAGCTGGCCGCTACCAGTTTATGCGGAACACACTGCAGGGGATCAGCCAGGAGGTTCGGACCCTGCGTGGTGACGTGCTATTCAACAAGGGCCTGCAGGATCGGCTCGGCTTCTATCTCCTTCTTCGCCGTGGCTATCAGGACTTCATCGACGGCAGGATCGGCGTCGCCGAGTTTGGAAAGCGCCTTGCCCAGGAGTGGGCAAGCTTCCCCGTGCTACAGGATTGCCAGGGAAACAGCCGCGCGGTCGCTCGCGGTCAAAGCTACTACGCCGGCGACGGACTGAATAAAGCACTGGTGGCGCCCGACCTGGTCGAGCGTACGCTGCGGCGTGTCCTGACCAAGGCCGCCGCAGCGCCTGTCGCGCGTCCGGATCCCGTCGCCGAGCAGGAGGATCAGATCTGGTCTCCGCAGACGCCGGCCAAGCCAGAGGCATCGAGCTCGGCCGCGCCCGCCAAGCCAAAAGCCGTTCGAAAGTCGGGCCGGTTCTGGACCTGGCTGACGACGGGCGGCGTGTCGCTGACGACGATCGCCGAAAAGGTCGGCCTGTTTCAGTTAGACTGGCGAGTGCAGATCTCGATCCTGCTCGTGGTCGTCGGCTTCGCTGTCTATGCGATTGCGACCATGCCGGCTGTTCGCAATGTCCTCGGGCTTGCACCGAAATGATCAGCAACCTCAAAGCCGCCGCCGCCGCGATCGGCGCCGCCATCGTTGCTGCGGCTCTGGTCTTTTCCTACGCCGAACTCGCGCTGGTGCCGGCGGCGCGCCTCGAGGGCGGGAAAGCCAAGATTGGCGAGATCGCGGCCGATGCCCAGGCGCAGGAAAATGAAAGGAAGAACGATGATGCCTACCTGCAGGACCGCAGCCGCTACGATCTTTGCGCTGAGTACCTCTCTTCTCGCAAGCTGCCAGTCGACGAGTGTGAAGGCCTGCGGGGGCTTCGTTAAGGCGAACCTTTCGCCGATCGGCGTGGCACAACTGCTCACCGTGGATCCGGAGGGCGGCCGGCGCGTTATAGGGAATGATCGCAATGGCCAGCGGCTTGGGCTCTGGGAATAACCTGGTCGCATTTGACTGGACCGCTGTCGCCCTAGGATCCGTCCTGGGGCGATTGGCATTTAAGGGTTAAGGTCAACATGACACCTGCAGATTTTTTCGATGCGCTGGGGATCAAGGCCAGTGTCATGTTTGCCGGGCTTTCCGGCGGCGCTCTGCGCGCGTTGTCGCGCCGGCGGTACTCGGCGAGGGAAATCATTGCTTCGCCCGTCTGTGGCGCGCTGGCGGCCGCGTATCTTACCGAGCCGGTGCTGCACTATCTGCACGCGATCAACTGGCCACTGCCGGAAGATTTCATGACGTCGATGAACGCAACGGCGTTCGTTGTCGGCGTCTCTGCGATGTGGATCGCGGATCTGATCTTCGATGCTGTCGCACGGTGGATCCGAGGCGGCGGACCGCCCGCCAACCCGGCTTAATCGACCGTGGGACTCGTGGGACTTTTTTTAGTCCCAAAAGTCCCACGAAAATTTGCTAAGTTATTGATTTTATGGTGAGAGCGCCGGGGTTCGAACCCGGGACCTACTGATTAAAAGTCAGTTGCTCTACCAGCTGAGCTACGCTCTCCCGTGTTCCGAAGCATCCCTCTAGGACCCCGGCTGGAAGTGCGCGGAACATATGCAGACGACCCATTGCGGTCAACTGAAAAATCCACCTTTCCTGTGCATTAGGCACATTTCTTGCGAGAGATCGAGAAGCAGGCGGGGGAATGCAGCGGGAAGGCCTGCGGCTTTCGGATTGGCGGTGGAAAGTGGGGATCCAAAGATTGAGACCGTCGCCTATTGTCGATGCCCCAGGTCGAATGAGCGCATCAAATGCACGAGCAGCAATAAAGTTCCCGAAAAATATTTAAGAAAATCAATTGGTTCAATCGCATTCGCGGCTTAACAAATCGATCCCTGACCCTAAATCTCCCTTATAGAAGGAGATGACCATGACCGACGTGATCGAACACACCAATAGCCGCAAGGTACTGCGTGGCCGTGCCTATAGTCTCACGGAGTTCTCGCGCAAATACAGGCTCGGCCAGGATGAAGCCGTTCGCCTGTTCGAGAAATTCGGCCCGTCCGCCACCGAACTCGATCTGCTGATGGCTGCCAAGCGCCGTCCGCCCGTCTCGCTGGAATCACTTGGCGCCTGATAGGCGCCATTCGCGCCGGGGGCAGAATCACGCGGGCAATCAACGCTCGCGTAAAGTGATGTGCGGCGTACGCCCTGCCACAAACTCGACTTTCATTACCAAGATTTCATTTCCATTTGACGTTGCTGCGTGCCAATGCGGTCAACTTGCTAATCCTGCGTTCAGCTTCAGATCGTTATTCCCGAAGCTGACAGTCGTATTGGCTGTATCTGACCGAGGCTGCCCGCATGAACGATATGACAACGCCCAATAAACCCCAGAGCACGAAGCCCCAGAGCACGGCAACCGCCGATCTCGCCGTTGTCCTCGCCGCCTCTCAGCAGAAGCAGAAGGGCCGGTGGTGGAAGCGCTCGTTGGTATCGCTGGTCGTGATAGCGGCGCTTGGGGGCGGATTGTATCTGTATTCGCGCCAAAGCGGCAGCGAGGTGAGCTATACGACGCAGCCGGTTAAGAACGGCGACCTGACTGTGCTTGTGACAGCCACCGGATCTGTGCAGCCGACGGAGCAGGTCGACATATCGAGCGAACTGTCAGGTACCGTTCGCGACGTCAACGTCGATTACAACAGCGAGGTGAAGGCCGGCGACGTGCTGGCAGTGCTCGACACCATCAAGGTCGAGGCCGACGTCAAGAGCACGCAGGCGAAGCTCGATTCGGCGAAGGCGAACGTCGTCAAGGCTACCGCGGATCTGGAGTCCGCTAAGAGCTCCTACGATCGCTACCGTAACCTCGTCCAAAGCAATGTGACGACGCAGCAGAGCCTCGAGGACGCGCGCTACAAGTACGATTCGGCTGTTGCCACCAAGGAGATCAACGAAGCGGCGGTGCTCTCGGCGGAAGCCGATCTGCAGCTCGCCCAGGTCAATCTCACCAAGTCCAAGATCGTCTCGCCGATCGATGGCGTCATTCTCACGCGCTCGGTCGATCCGGGCGCGACGGTCGCGGCTTCGCTGTCGGCGCCTGTTCTCTTCGTCATCGGCGGCGACCTCAGACAGATGGAGTTGCAGGTCGATGTCGACGAGGCCGATGTTGGCCAGATCGCGGTCGGTCAGAAAGCGACCTTCACGGTCGATGCATATCCGGATCGCACATTCCCCGCCGAGATCAAGCAGATCCGCTTTGCCTCTGAAACGACCAACAACGTCGTCACCTACAAGGCCATCCTCTCCGTCGACAACGCCGACCTGCTGTTGCGCCCGGGCATGACGGCAACCGCCGACGTCACAGTCGAAGCGGTCAAGAGCACGCTCATGGTGCCGAACGCTGCCTTGCGCTACGCGCCTCCGGCCACTGAAGCCAGGCGCAATCGGGGCCTGTTCGGCATGTTCGCTCCCCCACGCATGGGCCCTCGCGGCGGCAATCAGGGTGGCGGCGAGACCTTGACCGGTGCCAAGCGTCGGGTCTGGGTGCTGAGATCCGGCAAGCCATCGCCTGTCGTCATCCAGGTCGGTTCTTCCGATGGCCAGTTCACCCAGGTGACGTCAGGCGATCTCAAGGAAAACGAAGCGATCATCACCGATTCGACCGAGCGGTCGAGATAGCGGCGCGCCATGACCACGCCGCCTCTCATCGAGTTCAGCAAGGTGTCGAAGATCTACGGTCGCGGCGAAGCCTCGATCCGTGCGCTCGATCATGTCGATCTCGCCATCCGCGAGCACGAATTCGTCGCGATCATGGGGCCATCGGGCTCCGGCAAATCGACGGCCATGAACATTCTCGGCTGTCTCGATGTCCCAAGCGCCGGCGACTACCTGTTCCAGGGCATCTCGACCACCGGTTTCGACCGCGCGCAATTGACGATGCTGCGCCGTCACATGCTGGGCTTCGTCTTCCAGGGCTTCAACCTCTTGCCGCGCACGTCGGCGGTCGAGAATGTAGAGCTGCCGCTGATCTATCGTGGCATGCCAGCCGCGGAGCGGCATCGTCTGGCGAAGGAAGCCCTTGGCTTGGTCGGCCTTGGCGGCCGTGAACATCACAAGACACAGGAGCTCTCCGGCGGCCAGCAGCAGCGCGTCGCCATCGCACGCGCCATCGTCACGCAGCCATCCCTGCTTCTCGCCGATGAACCGACGGGTAATCTCGACACCAAGACCAGCATCGAAATCATGGACCTGATGACGCGGCTGAACCGCGAGCAGGGCATCACCATCGTCATGGTTACGCACGAGCCTGACATCGCGGCCTATGCGCAGCGGCTGCTGCGCTTTCTCGATGGTAAGCTGGAAGCGGAAACAGCGCATCAGGGAAGGGCGGGTCACCATGTTTCTTGAGACGGTCAAGCTCGCGCTGCGCGCCATCAGCCGCAACATGTTGCGGTCGTTCCTGACGGTTCTCGGTGTCGTCATCGGCGTCGCCGCCGTCATCGCGCTGGTCACGATCGGCAACGGCACCACGGCACAGGTCACGTCCGAGCTGTCGCGTCTCGGCACCAACATGCTGTTTGCCCGCCCCGGCCAGTTCGGTCCCGGCCGCGCAAGCTCCGAGGCACGGCGTTTCACCGTGGCAGATGTCGACGCCATCAGCGAGCAGGTGAGCGGGCTGCGGGCCGTGGCGCCGCTCAACCAGACCACCGCGACTGTCATCTACGGTGGCCAGAGCCACTCGACGACGGTGATGGGCACGACCAACGACTATTTCACGGCACAGGACTGGGACATCGCCTCCGGGCGCACCTTCGACGCCGCCGAAGAGCGCGGCCGCGCGCGCTGCGTTCTTGGCGAGACCGTCCGTTCGCAGCTCTTCGGGTCCGCCGATCCGATCGGCCAGCAAGTGCGCGTCGGCAAGGTCTCTTGCGGCGTCATCGGCGTGTTGGCCAAGCGCGGGCAATCCGGCATGGGTACCGACCAGGACGATGTCGTCATCGTGCCGATCAAGGTCTACCAGCGCCGCATCGGCGGGAAGGCCAATGCCAATGTCTCGATGATCCTGATCTCCGCGCGCGATGGCGTTGCCACATCCAAGGTCCAGTCGGATACGGAGAACCTGCTGCGCGAACGCCGCAAGATCATTCCCGGTCGCGAAGACGATTTCAACGTCAACGACATGACCCAGATCGCAGCCGCCATGACCGGAACGACGACGCTTCTCACCAGCCTGCTTGGTGCGGTGGCCGCGATCAGCCTGCTCGTGGGCGGTATCGGCATCATGAACATCATGCTGGTCTCTGTCACCGAGCGCACGCGCGAAATCGGCATTCGCCTGGCGATCGGGGCGCTGGAGCGGCAGGTGTTGATGCAGTTCCTGGTCGAGGCGGTGGCGCTGTCGATATTCGGTGGCATGAGCGGCATTCTGCTCGGGCTGGGGCTTGGCTTCGGCGCCGTCTCCCTGCTCAAGGTGCCCTTCGTGGTGAGCCCGACGATGATCATCGTCGCCTTCGCCTTTTCCGCTGCGATCGGCATGATCTTCGGCTATTTCCCGGCTAGACGGGCCGCCCAGCTCAATCCGATCGATGCGCTGAGGCACGAGTAAGCCACTGTAAAATAACGGCTCTCCCTTCGGCCTAATATATCATGGCAACCTGCCATTGAATCCGTTAACGCGGGGCTTATGATATATCAGGTCGAATCACGGATCCGCGATGCCGAACTCCTCACAGAGCCATCTTGCCTATCTGGCGCTGGAACATGCCATCGTGACCTTGGCGTTGACGCCTGGTGCGCTCGTCAATGAAAAGCAGCTGATCGATCTCTCCGGACACGGCCGCACGCCGGTGCGCGAGGCGATCCAGAAGTTGGCCTGGCAGGGGTTGATCGTGGTGAAGCCACGCGTCGGCCTGCAGATCGCCGAGATCAAGCCGACCGATCACGCCCATGTCATGCAGGTTCGCCGCGAGCTAGAGCCGATCGCCGCGGCACTCGTTGCCGAACAGGCGACCGATGGGCAGCGCAACCAGTTGGTCGAATGCGCGCGCGCCATGAACGATTGCGCCGTGAGCGGCGATCTCGCGGGATTTTTCGCAGCAGACAAGGCATTTGATGAGATCCTCGAAGAATCCTGTCCCAATGCCTTCATCACCTCGGCGCTCGGCCCGGTGCAGACCCATTCGCGTCGCCTCTGGTATTCGAAGGCGAGCCCGGAGCGCATGGATCGGTCGATCTCGCTGCACGTTGCCGTTATCCGTGCGATCCAGCAGGGCAAGGCGACTGAAGCGCGCAAGGCGATGACGACGCTGATCGATTACCTCGGCCAGAAATGAAAACGGCCCCGTTTCCGGAGCCGTTGTTCTAACCATGTGATGGGGCGATCAGCCGACGAAGGCGCGTTCGATGACGAACTGCGCCGGCTTGCTGTTTGCGCCTTCCTCGAGGCCAGCCTGCTCAAGCAGTTCCTTGGTGTCCTTCAGCATCGCCGAAGATCCGCAAATCATGCCGCGGTCGATTTCGGGATCGAGCTTGGGAACGCCGAGATCGGTGAACAGCTTGCCTGAGGAGATCAGGTCGGTGATGCGGCCGCGGTACTCGAAGTCCTCGCGCGTCACCGTTGCGTAGTGCAGCAGCTTGTCACCGACCACTTCCTGCAGGAGCTCGTCATTCTGGATCTCGTGAACCAGGTCGAAGCCGTATTTCAGCTCGGCTATGTTGCGCGTCGTGTGGGTGAGGATGACCTGGTCGAACTTCTCATAGGTTTCCGGATCGCGGATCAGGCTGGCGAAGGGCGCGATGCCGGTGCCGGTCGAAAACATGTAGAGACGACGGCCAGGCGTCAGTGCGTCGAGCACCAGCGTACCCGTCGGCTTCTTGCGCATCAGCACCTGATCGCCGGGCTTGATCGCCTGCAGATGCGAGGTCAGCGGACCATCGGGAACCTTGATGGAGAAGAATTCGAGTTCTTCGGCCCAGGCGGGGCTGGCGATCGAGTATGCGCGGAAGATCGGCTTGCCCTCGACCATGAGGCCGATCATCGCGAATTCGCCCGAGCGGAAGCGGAAACCTTCAGGACGCGTCATCGTGAAGCGGAACAGGTTGTCCGTGTAATGCGTGACGCTGAGAACGGTTTCGGCGAATACGCCGGCAGGGATTGGGGCTGCGAATTCTTCGGTCTTTGCAGGGGCGTTCATTGCGGTATCGGATCCCGTAGTTCGTCGATCATCAATTCGATGCGAGCGAGATATTACAAATAGGCGGCGGATTAAAGGTATTCCATTCCCTCTGTGGCGAGTTGCATGAAATATGCATGTTATCGTCAGGTTTGGGAAACCCGATGTGCATCATTCGCTTTTGCTCTGGCGAAGCCTGACAAAGGATGCATATTAGGCCGAAATCGCGCCTCGGGGGTGCGGATTGCTTATGGCAACTCGGGGAAACATGAAGATTTTCAATTACAAGCGCGTACCCTACGCGGAAATGCGCGCATTTTCCGTCCATATTTTGACGGCCTCCGGTTCCTTCCTCGCTTTCCTCGGCGTCGTCGCCGCCGCCGAACATCGTTTTGTCGACATGTTCTGGTGGCTGGGGCTGGCGCTTCTGGTCGATGGTATCGATGGGCCGATCGCGCGCAAGGTCAAGGTCAAGGAAGTTTTGCCGAACTGGTCGGGCGATACGCTCGACAACATCATCGATTACGTCACCTACGTCCTGCTGCCGGCCTTTGCGCTCTACCAGAGCGGCATGATCGGCGAGCCATGGTCCTTCGTGGCCGCCGGCATGATCGTCGTGTCGAGCGCCATCTATTATGCGGACATGGGCATGAAGACGGAGGAGTATTTCTTCTCCGGCTTCCCCGTTGTCTGGAACATGATCGTCTTCACGCTGTTCGTCATGGATGCAAGCGCCACGACGGCGCTCGTCGTCGTCACCGTCTCGGTGATCCTGACCTTCCTGCCGATCAACTTCCTGCATCCGGTGCGCGTCCAGCGCCTGCGTCCGCTCAATCTCGGCATCTTCTTCCTGTGGTCGGCGCTCGGCATCTATGCGCTGCTGATGCATTTCGTCGTGCCGCAATGGGCGCTCGTTCTTTTCGTTCTGAGCGGTGTCTATCTGTATTGCATCGGCGCCGTCCTGCAGTTCCTTCCGGCGCTGGGACGTCGTCTATAGGAGAATTGGCATAGGAGAGTTGGAATGACGAAGACGCAGGCTGTCGTGCTGAACGGGACCGGCGGTCCCGAGGTTCTCGATTATGTCGATATCGACCTGCCGCCGCCCGGCGCCGGCGAAGTGCAGATAAGGCACGCCGCGATCGGCCTGAATTTCATCGACGTCTATTTCCGCACCGGCCTCTACAAGGCGCCGCATATGCCTTTCGTTCCGGGCAAGGAAGCAGCGGGAACCGTGACGGCGGTCGGCCCCGGCGTTTCGGATTTCAAGGTCGGCGACCGCGTCGCCTATGCCGGGTCCGATGGCGCCTACAGCATCGAGCGCAACATCGAGACCAGGCATCTGGTCACCGTGCCCGATGGCATAGGGCTCGATACAGCCGCGGCGATGATGCTGAAGGGCATGACGGCGCAGTATCTTTTGAACCGCACCTTCAAGGTCGGCCCTGACACCACGCTGCTCTTCCACGCCGCCGCCGGCGGTGTCGGCCTGATCGCCGGCCAGTGGGCCAAGGCGCTTGGCGCGACCGTCATCGGAACGGTCGGCTCGGACGCCAAGGCCGAGCTGGCACGCGGGCATGGCTACGACCACGTCATCAACTACAACACTGAGGATTTCGTCGCGCGCGTCTCGGAGATCACGGGCGGCAAGGGCGTCGACGTGGTCTACGATTCCATCGGCCGCGATACCTTCCCGCAATCGCTCGACTGCCTGAAGCGTCTCGGCATGTTCGTATCCTTCGGCCAGTCATCCGGGCCGATTGAGGATTTCACCCTGGCGTTGCTGGCGCAGAAGGGCTCGCTCTTTGCGACCCGTCCGACGCTTTTCACCTATATCGCCACCCGTGATGAGCTAACTGATTGTGCAAACGCATTATTTGATGTTGTTTTGAGCAACAAAGTGCGTATCAATGTCAATCAGACCTATCCGTTGCGCGAGGTTGGGCGAGCCCACACGGAACTGGAAGCTAGAAAAACGACCGGAACGACGCTGCTGATCCCAGAATGATCCTGAAGGGGCAGGTCGGCAGTGGGAAATGAGGGGAAAGTGTCGTCATCGACTGTGCCGGCATCAGGCGCGTTATTGTCGGTCCAGAAGCTGACAAAGCTCTTCGGCAGCTTTGCTGCCTGTAACCACATAGACCTCGATATCGCTCCCGGCGAAATCCATGCACTGCTCGGCGAAAACGGCGCGGGAAAATCCACGCTGGTGAAGATGCTGTTCGGCGTCCTGGAACCGAGCGAGGGCGAGATCGTGTGGGAAGGCCGTCCGGTTGCGATCGGCTCGCCCGGAGCCGCCCGCAAGCTCGGCATCGGCATGGTGTTCCAGCATTTCTCGCTGTTCGAAGCTCTCACCGTTGCCGAAAACATTGCGCTCTCGCTCGATGACAGCATCCCGATCGGCAAGATCGCCGAGGAGGCGAGGGCGCTGTCGCAGGCCTATGGCCTGCCGCTCGACCCACACGCCCATGTGGCCGATCTGTCCGTCGGCGAGCGCCAGCGCATCGAGATCGTCCGCGCGCTGTTGCAAAACCCGAAGCTGATCATTCTCGACGAGCCGACCTCGGTGCTGACGCCGCAGGAAGCAGACAAGCTGTTCGAGACGCTGTTCAAGCTGAAGGCCGAGGGCCGCTCGGTGCTTTACATCAGCCACAGGCTAGAGGAGGTGCAGCGCATCTGCGACCGCGCCACCGTGCTGCGTCACGGCAAGGTCACCGGCGCCTGCGTACCGGCGGACGAAACACCGGCCTCGCTTGCGCGCATGATGGTCGGAAACGACGTAGCATCCGTCACGCACCCCGATCGCGGCGCCAAGGGTCCGGTCCAGCTTGCCGTCTCAGGCCTCTCCGTCGCCCCGCGCACGCCCTTCGCCATGCCGCTGAAGGACGTTTCGATGACGGTCTGTTCCGGGCAAATCCTGGCGATCGCAGGCGTTGCCGGAAACGGGCAGGGCGAGTTGTTCGATGCGCTCTCGGGCGAATATCCTGTTTCGACGCCCGAATCCGTCGTCATCCGCAACAAGCCGGTCGGCACCCAAGGGATCACCGCCCGCCGCCTGCTCGGCGCCGGTTTCGTGCCCGAGGAACGCCACGGCCACGCCGCCGTCTCCGCGATGAAGCTCTCCGACAACCTCGTGCTCGCCCGCAGCAAATCCGACCGCAAGGCGTTTCTGTCGGGCGGTTTCCTCAAGATCATCCGCCGTAGCGCCGTCAAGAATGCCACGAAGCGCATCTCCGAGGAAATGGATGTTCGCAAGAGCGGCGAGGATCCGGCAGCCGGCTCGCTCTCGGGCGGCAACCTGCAGAAATTCATCGTCGGCCGCGAGCTCGACCGGCAGCCGGCTGTCCTCGTGGTCAACCAGCCGACCTGGGGCGTGGACGCGGGCGCTGCAAGCCGCATCCGCCAGGCCCTCGTCGATCTCGCGCGCAATGGTTCGGCAGTTGTCGTCATTAGCCAGGATCTGGACGAAATCTTCGAGGTCGCAACCGAGATCGCCGTCATTTCCGAGGGACGCCTGTCGTCGCCATTCCCTGCGGGCGAACTGACGCGCGAGAAGATCGGCCTGCTGATGGGCGGCCTGCATGAAAGCAAGACCGCGCCGGAGACCACGCATGCGCATTGAACTCGAAAAGCGCCCGCAGGCGTCGAAGCTCTACGGTCTCGTCTCGCCGCTGCTGGCGCTGATTTTGACGCTGGTTGCCGGCGCGATCATGTTCGAGATCCTGGGTAAGGACCCGATCGAGGCGCTCGATGCCTTCTTCCTGGAGCCGCTGCTCGAAGTCTGGTCGCTGCACGAGCTGGCGATCAAGGCGGCACCTTTGATCATGATCGCCGTCGGCCTCGCCGTCTGTTATCGCTCGAACAACTGGAACATCGGCGCCGAGGGCCAGTTCACCATGGGCGCGATCACCGGCTCGATTCTGCCCATCCTGTTCACCGAATGGCATTCACCCCTGGTGTTGCCGCTGATGCTGATTATGGGTGCTCTCGGCGGAGCGCTGTTCGCCGGCATCCCGGCACTGCTCAAGGCGCATTTCAACACCAACGAAATCCTGACCAGTCTGATGCTGGTCTATATCGCGCAGCTCTTTCTCGACTGGCTGATCCGCGGCGCCTGGCGCAATCCCGCCGGCTTCAACTTCCCCGAAAGCGTCTCCTTTCCGCCCGAAGCGGTGCTGCCGGCGATCTGGGAGGAATCCGGCCGTGCTCACTGGGCCTTCATTTTCGCCATCATCGCTGCGATCCTCGTCTGGTTCATGCTGAAATACACGCTGAAGGGCTTCGAGATTGTCGTGCTCGGTCAGTCGGAACGGGCAGGGCGCTTTGCCGGTTTCTCGTCGAAGAAGATGATCTGGTTCAGCTTCCTGTTCTCCGGCGCGCTGGCCGGTCTCGCCGGCATCTCGGAAGTCTCGGGCTCGATCGGCCACCTGCAGCCGGCGATCTCGCCCGGCTACGGCTTTACCGCGATCATCGTCGCCTTCCTCGGACGCCTCAACCCGCTCGGCATCATCGCCTCCGGCCTGGTGCTGGCGCTGACCTATCTCGGCGGTGAGGCGGCGCAGCTGTCGATCGGCGTCTCCGACAAGGTTACCCGCGTTTTCCAGGGGCTGCTGTTGTTCTTCGTCCTGTCCTGCGACACGCTGATCGCCTACAAGATCCGCATCGTCTGGTCGCGTGTCCGGGGAGGCGTCGCATGAGCATCTTTGAAGCGATCCTGCTGACAGTCATCACCGCTTCGACACCGCTCGTCATCGCAGCACTCGGCGAACTGGTGACCGAACGCTCCGGCGTGCTGAACCTCGGCGTCGAGGGAATGATGATCATGGGCGCCGTGGCGGCGTTTGCCGGTGCGCAGATGTCGGGCTCGCCCTATATCGGGCTCATCGCCGGCATCGCCATGGGCGCCATCTTCTCGCTGCTCTTCGCCTTCCTCACGCTGACGCTCGTTGCGAACCAGGTGGCGACGGGTCTCGCGCTCACCATTCTCGGCCTCGGCCTGTCGGGCATGCTCGGCGAGGGCTATGTCAGCGTGCCCGGCGTGCGGCTCGCGCCGATCGTCGTGCCCTATCTCTCCGACCTTCCCTTCGTCGGCTCGGTGCTGTTCAAGCAGGACCTGACCTTCTACCTGTCGTTGGCGCTGCTCTTCGGCGTCAGCTGGTTCCTCTTCCGCAGCCGTGCCGGCCTGAAGCTGCGCGCCATCGGCGACAGCCACGGCTCGGCGCATGCGCTCGGCATCAGCGTCATCCGCACCCGCTATCTCGCCGTAATGTTCGGCGGCGCCTGCGCCGGGCTTGCCGGTGCGCAGTTGTCGCTCGTCTATACGCCGCAATGGGTGGAGAACATGTCATCAGGTCGCGGCTGGATCACGCTGGCGCTGGTGGTCTTCGCATCGTGGCGTCCGTGGCGCGTCTTCGCCGGCGGTTATCTGTTCGGTGCCGTCACGATCCTGCAGCTGCATGCACAGGCTTTCGGCATCGGCATTCCGGCGCAGTTCCTGTCGATGTTGCCCTATGCGGCGACTATTGTGGTTCTCGTCATCATTTCTCATAATCGGCGCACGACGCTGATCAACACGCCGGCGTCCCTGGGAAAACCATTCGTCCCGGAACGATAGAACAAGAACAAACGAACTCAGAAATTCCAAACCACAGGGGTTATCATGAAAAGACTAGCATTCGCATTTGCCGCTTCGGCAGCTGCCATTCTGAGCGTCGGCTCCTCCGCACAGGCCGCCGACAAGACCAAGGTCTGCTTCGTCTACGTCGGCTCGCATACCGACGGCGGCTACTCGCAGGCGCACGACCTCGGCCGCCAGCAGATCCAGAAGGAGTTCGGCGAGAAGATCGACACGCCTTATCTCGAAAACGTTCCTGAAGGCCCCGATGCCGAGCGCGCCATCGAGCGTCTCGCCCGCTCCGGCTGCAAGCTGATCTTCACGACGTCGTTCGGCTTCATGGACGCCACCGTCAAGGTCGCCGCCAAGTTCCCGGATGTGAAGTTCGAGCACGGCACCGGCTACAAGTCCGGCCCGAACCTGGCCACCTACAACTCGCGCTTCTACGAAGGCCGCTACATCCTCGGCCAGATCGCCGCGAAGACCTCGAAGAACCACGGCGCCGCCTACATCGCCTCCTTCCCGATCCCGGAAGTGGTCATGGGCATCAACTCCTTCGAGCAGGGCGCGAAGTCGATCGATCCTGATTTCAAGCTCAAGGTCATCTGGGTTAACACCTGGTTCGACCCGGGCAAGGAAGCCGATGCCGCCAAGGCCATGGTCGACCAGGGCGTCGACGTCTTGACTCAGCACACCGACACGACGGCTCCGATGCAGGTTGCCGAAGAGCGCGGCATCCACGCATTCGGCCAGGCTTCCGACATGATCGCGGCCGGCCCGAAGGCACAGCTGACGGCCATCGTCGACACCTGGGGTAACTACTACTCCAAGCGCGTTCACGCGCTGCTCGACGGCACCTGGAAGTCCGAGCAGAGCTGGGACGGCCTGAAGGACGGTATCCTCAAGATGGCCGACTACACCAACATGCCTGACGACGTGAAGAAGATGGCGCAGGATACCGAAGCCAAGATCAAGTCGGGCGAGATTCACCCCTTCACCGGCCCGATCAACAAGCAGGACGGTACCCCGTGGCTGAAGGCCGGCGAGAAGGCTGACGACGCCACGCTGCTCGGCATGAACTTCTACGTCGAAGGCGTGGACGACAAGCTGCCGAAGTGAGCATTTCTCACTGTTAGCACGTGCGAAAGGGCGCTCGTTTCGGGCGCCCTTTTTTGCTGCATTGCATACCAGAAAGTGCATTTACAAAAGTAATACTATATGATTTTCCTAGTGCGTGCCGCGGGAGGCGGCTTTTGGAGGAAATCATGAAATTCAAGACAGCACTCATGAGTGCCACGGTTTTTGCTGCCTGCATGTTCGGCTCGGCACAGGCCGCCGAACTGGTTGTCGGCTTCTCGCAGATCGGCTCGGAATCGGGCTGGCGCGCTGCTGAGACGACCGTCACCAAGGAAGAGGCCAAGAAGCGCGGCATCGACCTGAAGTTCGCCGACGCCCAGCAGAAGCAGGAAAACCAGATCAAGGCGATCCGCTCCTTCATCGCCCAGGGCGTCAACGCCATCCTGCTTGCTCCTGTCGTCGAAACCGGCTGGGACGCGGTTCTGAAGGAAGCGAAGGAAGCCAACATCCCGGTCATCCTGCTCGACCGCACGATCAAGGCGCCTGAGGATCTCTACCTGACGGCAGTGACCTCCGACCAGGTGCATGAAGGCAAGGTTGCCGGCGACTGGCTGGTCAAGACCGTTGCCGACAAGAAGTGCAACATCGTCGAGCTCCAGGGCACCACCGGCTCCTCGCCGGCCATCGCCCGCAAGAAGGGCTTCGAGGAAGCAATTGCCGGCAAGTCGAACTTCAAGATCGTTCGCAGCCAGACCGGCGACTTTACCCGCACCAAGGGCAAGGAAGTCATGGAAAGCTTCCTGAAGGCCGAGAACGGCGGCAAGGACATCTGCGCTCTCTACGCCCATAACGACGACATGGCTGTCGGCGGTATCCAGGCGATCAAGGAAGCCGGCCTGAAGCCGGGCAAGGACATCCTCGTCGTCTCGATCGACTCGGTTCCGGATATCTTCAAGGCCATGGAAGCCGGCGAAGCCAACGCGACCGTCGAGCTGACGCCGAACATGGCAGGCCCGGCATTCGACGCGCTCGACGCCTACCTCAAGGATAAGAAGGCTCCGGCTAAGTGGATCCAGACTGAATCGAAGCTCTACACGCAGGCTGACGATCCGAAGAAGGTCTACGAGTCCAAGAAGGGCCTCGGCTACTGATCTGACACATGAACCGCACCGGTCCGTCATGGACCGGTGCGGAACTGCCGCGAACGCTGCCAGACATCATGTCGGGTTGCTATCAGGCCATGTCGGTCAATATCAGGAAAAGCCCACTTGATGATTCACAATTTCGAGAACGTCCTTGCCGCCTCAGGCATATCGAAATTCTTCCCCGGAGCCGTCGCTCTCGACAAGGTCGATTTCACCCTTCGCAAGGGCGAAGTGCACGCTCTGCTGGGTGAAAACGGCGCCGGAAAATCGACGCTGATCAAGTGCATCACCGGTGCTTATCTCCGCGACGAAGGCAGCCTCACGCTTGATGGCGCCGAGATCGATCCGGCTGATACCCTTGCTGCGCAACGGCTTGGCATCGGCACCGTGTATCAGGAGGTCAATCTCCTCTCCAATTTGAGCGTTGCCGAAAACCTCTTTCTCGGACGCCAGCCGAAGCGCTTCGGCATGATCGACGTTTCCACCATGAACCGCCAGGCGCGCGAGTTGCTGCGACAATATGGCATGGAGATAGACGTCACTGCGCAGCTCGATCGCTTCTCCGTCGCCGTCCAGCAGGTCGTGGCCATCGCCCGCGCCGTCGATCTCTCCGGCAAGGTGTTGATCCTCGACGAGCCGACGGCAAGTCTCGACGCGCAGGAAGTGGCGATGCTCTTCGGCATCCTGCGCGATCTGAAGAAACGCGGCCTGGGCATCGTCTTCATCACGCACTTCCTCGAGCAAGTCTACGACATCAGCGACCGCATCACGGTGCTGCGCAACGGCAAGCTGGTCGGCACACGCGAGAAGGCCGAACTGCCGCGCCAGGGCCTGATCTCGATGATGCTCGGCCACGAGTTGGCGCATGCAGAAGCCGCCGTGAAGGAGCGCAGCGTCGCCGCCGGCCCGGTGAAATACAGCTTCGAGGGATATGGCAAACGCGGCAAGGTGAAGCCGTTTGACCTGAACGTGCGCGTCGGCGAGGTCGTCGGAGTCGCCGGGCTGCTTGGCTCCGGGCGCACGGAAACGGCAGAGCTTCTCTTCGGCATCGAGAATGCCGATAGCGGCACGGCCAAGATCGACGGCAAGCCGGTGGCGCTCTCCAACCCGCGCGCCGCGATCCGCGCCGGTTTCGGCTTCTGCCCGGAGGATCGCAAGACCGATGGCATCATCGGCGATCTCTCGATCCGCGAGAACATCGCGCTGGCGCTGCAGGCGCGCCGTGGATGGGCGCGGCCGCTGTCGCGGGGCGAGCAGAACACGCTCGCCGACCAGTACATCAAGGCGCTCGATATCCGCACCACGGACCGCGAAAAGCCGATCCGTCTGCTGTCAGGCGGCAACCAGCAGAAGGCGATCCTCGCTCGCTGGCTGGCCACCAATCCCGATTTCCTGATCCTCGACGAGCCGACCCGCGGCATCGATGTCGGCGCCCATGCCGAGATCATAAAGCTGATCGAGGAGCTCTGCGAACGGGGCATGTCGCTTATTGTTATTTCTTCGGAATTAGAAGAGCTTATCGCCTACAGTTCACGTATTTTGGTATTGCGGGACCGCGAGCATGTGGCGGAGTTAACGGGTGAGAACGTCAGCACGTCGCGCATCGTCCAGGCAATCGCCGCCGTGCAGAAAAAGACGGAGGACGCATGACGTCGTCACAGAAGGCGCTGCTCATTCGCCTGGCACCGCAATTGATCGCGCTTGCAGTCATATTGCTGTTGAACTTCATAATGTTTCCGCAGTTTTTTAATGTCACAATTCAAAATGGCCGGCTCTACGGCAGCTTGATCGACGTCTTGAACCGCGGCGCTCCCGTAGCGCTGCTTGCGATCGGCATGACGCTGGTTATCGCCACCAAGGGCATCGACCTCTCCGTCGGCGCGGTCATCGCCATTTGCGGCGCCGTCGCCGCGTCGTCGATCGTCTCGGGCAACTCGCTCGCCTGGACGCTAGTGCTGACGCTTCTGATCGGTCTCGCATGCGGCGTCTGGAACGGCTTCCTCGTGGCGGTCCTCAACATCCAGCCGATCATCGCGACGCTGGTGCTGATGGTTGCCGGTCGCGGCATCGCGCAGCTGATCACCGAGGGCGTGATCATGACCTTCAACGATGACGGTCTGATCTTCTTCGGCAGCGGCTCCTTCGCCTTCATGCCGATGCCCGTCGTCATCTGGCTGGTGGTCGGCGTTCTGGTCACGCTGCTTGTCCGCCGCACCGCGCTTGGCATGCTCGTCGAGGCAACCGGCATCAATCGCCGCGCAAGCACGCTCTCTGGCGTCCGCACGCCGGTGCTTCTGATGGCCGTCTACATGCTGAGCGGGCTGTGCGCGGCGATCGCCGGCATCATCGTCGCCGCCGACATCAAGGGCGCCGACGCCAACAATGCCGGCCTCTGGCTCGAGCTCGACGCGATCCTCGCGGTCGTTGTCGGTGGCAATTCGCTGCTCGGCGGGCGCTTCAGCATCGTCGGCTCGCTGATCGGCGCAATGATCATCCAGGCGGTCAACACCGGCATCCTGCTCTCGGGCTTCCCGCCGGAGTTCAACCTGATCATCAAGGCGGTGATCGTTCTCGTGATCCTGGTGATCCAGTCGCCGGCCGTGCAATCGGCAGCCGTCTTCGTGGGGCGTCGCTCCAGCCCGAGAGGGGAACTGCAGAAATGAATTCGAAATACCTGCCGCTGCTTGCGACAATCGTGATCTTCATCCTCTCCTACGCCGTCTGCGCCATGCAGTATCCGAGCATGCTGTCGACGCGCGTGGTCGGCAACCTCCTGACCGACAACGCCTTCCTCGGGATCGCCGCCGTCGGCATGACCTTTGTGATCATCTCGGGTGGTATCGATCTCTCGATCGGCTCGGTCATTGCGTTCACCGGCGTGTTCCTCGCCGTCATCCTCCAGAACACCAGCATCCATCCGCTGGTCGCCTTCGCGCTGGTGCTCGTCATCACCACTGCTTTCGGGGCGGCGATGGGCGCCGTGATCCACTATCTGCAGATGCCGGCCTTCATCGTCACGCTCGCCGGCATGTTCCTGGCACGCGGCATGGCCTTCGTGCTCTCCATCGACAGCATCCCGATCGGCCACGATTATTACAACACGCTGTCAGGCCTTTATTACAAGCTGCCGGGCGGCGGCCGACTCACTTTGATCGGCGCCGTGATGCTCCTGGTCTTCGCCGTCGGCATCTTCATTGCCCACCGCACCCGCTTCGGTACCAACGTTTACGCGCTTGGCGGCGGGGCGCACACGGCGCAGTTGATGGGTGTGCCGGTTGGTCGCACCACAATTCAGATTTATGCGCTTTCTGGCTTCCTTGCCGGCCTGTCCGGAATCGTTTTTTCCCTCTATACGTCCGCCGGCTACTCGTTGGCGGCTGTCGGTGTCGAGCTCGATGCCATCGCGGCGGTTGTCATTGGGGGCACTTTGCTGACGGGTGGAGCGGGATTTGTAGCAGGGACCTTTATCGGGCTCCTGATACAGGGTTTGATTCAGACCTACATCACCTTCGATGGAACACTCTCCAGTTGGTGGACGAAGATACTGATCGGCCTGCTGCTTTTTGCATTCATCCTGATGCAGAAGGCCATCCTGTTCCTCTCGAGTTTGAACAAGAGGTATGCCTGACGGGGGTCGTGGCTTGCGCAATAGAATTCTGGACACCGGGAAGACACAACGGCGATCTCGCACCAGCCACGCACAGGTGGTGGACGAACTCGGCCGCTCCATCGTCGCCGGAACCTATCCCGTCGGGAGCATTCTCCCCGGCGATATCGACCTCGCGCAGCGCTTCAAGGTGTCCCGCACGGTTCTTCGCGAAACGATGAAGACGCTGGCCGCCAAGGGCATGATCGTCGCCAAGGCGCGCGTCGGCACCCGCGTCACCGAGAAGAGCCAGTGGAACATGTTCGACAGCGAGGTGATCGCCTGGCACTTCGATGACGACGTGACCGAGGAATTCCTGCTGCAGCTTTACGATATCCGCCTAGCCGTCGAACCCTTCGCGGCCGGCCTGGCGGCCGAACGGGCAACGCCTGAGGAGATCGCGCTTTTGACCGATCTCGCCAAGGAGATGGCGGCGCCCGATCATACGACCGAGAGCCTGGCGATGGCCGATCTCGAGTTCCACCTTGCCGTCGCCGATGCCGCGCACAATCCTTTCATGCACACGCTCGGGAGCCTGATCGAGGCCGCACTCGTCGGCATGTTCCGCATCAGCACGCCGCCGTCGCAGAACGGCTTCTCGAACATCGCCGAAACGCATATGCGCATCGTCAAGGCGATAGCGGCGGGCGATGTGCCGGCGGCCCGTTCAGCGATGGAGGCGGTCATCGTCGAGGGCCGCGATCACGTCCACGACGCCTATGCCGGAATGACCAGGGTATCGGCCTAATCCTTTTTTGATCTTTGTTCCGTTATCGAGTTGCTGCTATGAGGCGGCAACGCGCCTGTAACGGATTCTTGGGAGCAGACCATGGAACGCACTTGTCTTGCCGTCATTCTCGCCGCGGGTGACAGCACGCGAATGAAATCGTCGAAGTCGAAGGTTCTCCACCCGGTGGCCAACCGCCCGATGATCGCCCATGTCGTCGAAGCCGTGGCCAAGACCGATATCGGCGCCGTGGCACTCGTGGTCGGCCGCGATGCCGACGAGGTTGCCAAGGCTGCTGCTGTCGGCGGTGTCGAGATCGAAGCCTATCTCCAGAAGGAACGCCTGGGCACTGGCCACGCCGTTCTCGCAGCCTGCGAGGCGATTGCGCGTGGCTATGACGATGTGATCGTAACCTACGGCGACGTTCCCCTGCAGACAGAAGCGCCGCTGAAGGCAGCACGCCAGGCGCTGGCGGATGGCAGCGATATCGTCGTCATCGGTTTCCACACCGACAGGCCGACCGGCTACGGCCGTTTGCTGGTGAAGGACGGCGACCTCATCGCCATCCGCGAGGAAAAGGATGCAACCGACGCCGAGCGCGCCGTCACCTGGTGCAACAGCGGTCTGATGGCCATCAACGGCCGCAAGGCCTTGGAGCTTCTGGCGCTGATCGGCAACAGCAATGCCAAGGGCGAGTATTATCTGACCGATCTCGTCGAGATCGCCCGCTCGCAGGGCGGCCGCGTCACCGCGGTCGATGCCCCCGAAGTCGAAATGACCGGCACCAACAACCGCGCCGAACTCGCCGTCATCGAGCGGCTCTGGCAGGAGCGCCGTCGCCACGAGTTGATGATCTCGGGCGTCACCATGATTGCCCCCGAAACCGTCTTCTTGTCCTACGACACCGTCATCGGCCAGGATGCATTGATCGAGCCGAATGTCGTCTTCGGCCCGGGCGTGGTGATCGATGGCGGCGCCATCATCCATGCCTTCTCGCATATCGAGGGCGCGCATGTCAGCGCCGGCGCGACGGTCGGCCCGTTCGCGCGCCTGCGGCCGGGTGCGGATCTCGCCGAAGGATCGAAGGTCGGCAATTTCTGCGAGGTGAAGAACGGCAAGGTGGGCGAGGGCGCCAAGGTCAACCATCTGACCTATATCGGCGACGCCCGCATCGGCGCCGGCGCCAATATCGGCGCGGGCACGATCACCTGCAACTATGACGGCGTCAACAAGAGCGAAACGATCATCGGCGCAAACGCTTTCGTCGGATCGAACTCCTCGCTGGTGGCGCCCGTAAGCATCGGCGACAACGCCTATATCGCGTCGGGCAGCGTCATTACCAATGACGTTCCGGCGGACGCGCTTGCCTTCGGGCGCGCGCGCCAGGAGATCAAGCCCGGCCGCGCCAAGATCCTGCGCGAACTGGCGCTTGCGAAGAAAGCCGCCAAGAAGGCGAAAGGCTGATTGTCTTCGTAACGCGCGGTCACCGAAAGTGACCGGCCGGCCGATTGAGTAAAAAGTGAAAATTGTTACGACTGCCTGCAATTGATTGCTGGCTCTGGGGATTTCTTTATGTGTGGTATTGTTGGTATCGTTGGTAACAGCCCTGTGGCGGTGCGTCTGGTAGATGCGCTGAAGCGGCTCGAATATCGCGGTTATGATTCCGCCGGCGTCGCCACCATCCACGATGGCGCGATGGACCGCCGCCGCGCCGAAGGCAAACTCTTCAATCTCGAAAAGCGCCTCGATAGCGAGCCGCTGCCCGGCACGACCGGCATCGCGCACACCCGCTGGGCAACGCATGGCGTTCCGAACGAAACCAACGCCCACCCGCATTTCGTCAAGGGCGTCGCTGTCGTTCACAACGGCATCATCGAGAACTTCTCCGAACTGCGCGACGAACTGACCGCCGAAGGCGCCGTGTTCGAAACGCAGACCGACACCGAAGTCGTGGCGCATCTTGTCGCCAAGTATCTCGGTGAGGGCCTCGAGCCGCGCGCAGCAATGATGAAGATGCTGAACCGCGTCACCGGCGCCTATGCGCTGGCCGTCATGCTGCAGAAGGACCCCGACACGATCATGGCGGCGCGCTCCGGCCCGCCGCTCGCTGTCGGCTACGGCAAGGGCGAGATGTTCCTGGGCTCGGATGCGATCGCGCTGTCGCCCTTCACCAGCGAGATCACCTATCTCGTCGACGGCGACTGGGCGGTTCTGACCAAGGACGGCGCGACCATTCTCGATTTCGACGGCAACGAAGTCTCGCGTCCACGCCAGATCTCGCAGACCACTGCCTATGTCGTCGACAAGGGCAACCACCGCCATTTCATGGAAAAGGAAATCTACGAGCAGCCGGAGGTCATCTCCCACGCGCTCAGCCAGTATGTGGATTTCGCCAGCAATACGATCAGCGCCAACGCGGCGGCGATCGATTTCAAGTCGGTGACGGGTGTCGCCATCTCCGCCTGCGGTACCGCCTATCTCGCCGGTCTCGTCGGCAAATACTGGTTCGAGCGCTATGCGCGCCTGCCTGTCGAGATCGACGTTGCCTCCGAGTTCCGCTACCGCGAAATGCCACTGTCGCCGACGCAGGCGGCACTCTTCATCTCGCAGTCGGGCGAAACCGCCGATACGCTGGCCTCGTTGCGTTACTGCAAGGACAACGGCCTGAAGATCGGCGCCGTCGTCAACGTCAAGGAATCGACGATCGCCCGTGAATCGGACGCGATCTTCCCGATCATGGCAGGCCCAGAAATCGGCGTCGCCTCCACCAAGGCGTTCACCTGCCAGCTCGCCGTTCTGGCATCGCTGGCATTGGGCGCTGGCAAGGCGAGGGGCACGATCGGTCCGGATCAGGAAAAGGAGTTGGTGCGCCATCTCGCCGAGATGCCGCGCATCATGAGCCGCGTGCTCAACGCCATCCAGCCGCAGATGGAAACCCTGTCGCGCGAGCTGTCGAAGTGCAAGGACGTGCTCTATCTCGGCCGCGGCACCAGCTATCCGCTCGCCATGGAAGGTGCGCTGAAGCTCAAGGAAATCTCCTACATCCACGCAGAAGGCTATGCGGCCGGCGAATTGAAGCATGGCCCGATCGCGCTGATCGACGAGAACATGCCCGTCATCGTCATCGCGCCCTACGACCGATTCTTCGAAAAGACCGTGTCGAACATGCAGGAAGTGGCTGCCCGCGGCGGCCGCATCATCTTCATCACCGATGAAGCGGGCGCCGCCCACTCCAAGCTGCCGACCATGGCGACGATCGTTCTTCCCAATGTCGACGAGATTATCGCGCCGATGATCTTCTCGCTGCCGATCCAGCTTCTAGCCTATCATACGGCGGTCTTCATGGGCACCGATGTGGATCAGCCGCGCAATCTCGCCAAGTCGGTCACGGTCGAGTGAGGCCGTCCGACCGAGACTTGTGCGGCGCGGCGAATTCTGGCAGTTTTTGGCACGGAAAGCACGGGGGCACTGATTTCCGATCGCAGCTAAACTCAACGGAGTTCGTCGGCATACGATGACGGAAAAACTGCCCCGATTGTCGGTCGCGTCGCGCATCAGAAACAACTTTCTGGCGGGCATTATCATCTGCGCGCCGATCGCCATCACGCTGTGGCTGACATGGTCGGTGGTGCGCTGGGCCGATAGCTGGGTGAAACCCTATCTGCCGGCACGCTACGACCCCGACAACTATCTGAACTTCGCCGTTCCTGGCTCCGGCCTGCTGATCGGCCTGATCATCATCACCATCATCGGCTTTCTCGGCAAGAACCTGATCGGCCAGCAGATCGTGATGTTCAGCGAGTCGCTCGTGCGCCGCGTGCCGCTGGTGCGCGTCATCTACAAGAGCGTCAAGCAGATCTTCGAGACGGTGCTCAAGGAGCGCAGCAACTCCTTCAAGAAAGTCGGGTTGATCGAGTATCCGAGCCAGGGCCTCTGGGCGATGGTCTTCATCGCGACGGATGCGAAGGGCGAGATTGCCTCGAAGTTCAACGCCATGGGCCACGACATGGTCAGCGTCTTCCTGCCGCCGACCCCGGTGCCGACGGCGGGCTTCCTGATCTTCGTGCCGCGCGAGAAGATCGTCTTGCTCGACATGTCGCCGGAAGACGCCGCGAAGCTTCTGATTTCGGGTGGTCTCGTGACCCCGGAAGAACTGGCCTCGCAGATCGCCGCCCCTGAGCCTGCACGCAAGCCGCTGCCCGCGCCGGTCGAGATGTAATCCAGCCGGCTCAGCCGCCGGCCTTCTCCCACTTCTTCACCAGCCGGTCTCGCTTCAGCTTCGATAGGCGCTGCAGCCAGAAAATCCCGTCGAGCTGGTCGATCTCGTGCTGGATGCAGATGGCGAGAAAGCCTTCGGCATCCTCCTCGTGGGTATTGCCATCGACATCCTGATAGCGAAACCGGATCGCGTTCGGCCGGATCACCTCGTCGGTCGACCCAGGCATCGAGACGCTGCCCTCTGTATTGCGGCTAGTGTCCTCGGATGCGCTGATGATCTCCGGGTTGACGTAAACCCGCACCCCATCCGCGCGGCTGAGCTCGATGACGGTTACGCGCTCGAACACGCCGATATGCGCCGCCGTGATGCCGACACCCGGGGCCGCGCGCATCGTGTCGAGGAGGTCGGCGACAAGCGTGCGCAATGTCTCGTCGAAGGTTGTCACCGGTGCGCAAGGCGTTTTGAAACCGGGGTGCGGGAAGCGTAGAATGGGGCGGACGGTCACGAAAACCTCTCCTGATTTCAGATGCGCCGAAACTATCTTCCGACTGGCGAATTGTCATCCGTATGAACGGTTTAACGCTGGACGTTCCCATGTCTTTCGGCTAGCACGGGTTGAATTCCGGCGTATCGAAGCGTTCTAAACTTCGAAAGAGATGCGAGGGCGGCAAAGATGACGAACGACGCAGAAGAGCTCGTCCGCACGCGTCCTGAGGACAGCGAAGCCGACCTCTACGACGAGAACGGAAACGTCCGCAGCGACTTCCTGGCGCTTGTCGGCGCGGCCATCGCCGACCGCGATACGATCTTCCTCAGACAGCACGTCGCACGCCTGCACGAATCGGAACTGGGCGATCTGCTGGAATCGATCCAGCCCGATCAGCGCTTAGCACTCGTTCGCCTGCTCGGCGACCAGTTCGACATGACGGCGCTGACCGAGGTCGACGAGGCGATCCGCCGCGAGATTGTCGACCAGATGCCGAACGAGCAAATCGCGGCCGCGATCGGCGAGCTCGATTCGGACGACGCCGTCTACATTCTGGAAGATCTCGACCAGGAAGACCGCGACGAGATCCTGGCGCAGCTGCCCTTCACCGAGCGCGTTCGCCTGCGCCGGGCGCTCGATTATCCCGAGAGCTCCGCCGGCCGCCGCATGCAGACGGAGTTCGTCGCCGTGCCGCCGTTCTGGACGGTTGGCCAGACGATCGACTACATGCGCGACGAGGAGAACCTGCCGGATTCCTTCTCGCAAATCTTCGTCATCGATCCGACGTTCAAGCTGCTCGGCGCCATCGATCTCGACAAGATCCTGCGCACCAAGCGGCAGAACAAGATCGAAACGATCATGCGCGAGACCAACCACCCGATCCCGGCCGAAATGGACCAGGAGGAGGCGGCGCAGCTCTTCGAGCAATACGACCTTCTCTCCGCCGCCGTCGTCGACGAGAACGACCGTTTGGTCGGCGTGCTCACCATCGATGACGTGGTCGACGTCATCCACGAAGAAGCCGACGAGGACATCAAGCGCCTCGGTGGTGTCGGCGACGAGGAGCTGTCGGACAACGTCTTCTCGACGGTGAAGTCCCGCTTCCTGTGGCTGGTGATCAATCTAGGCACGGCGCTCCTGTCAGCCAGTGTCATCGGCCTGTTCGACGGTTCGATCGAGAAGATGATCGCGCTCGCCGTGCTTATGCCGATCGTCGCCTCCATGGGCGGCAATGCCGGTACGCAGACCATGACCGTGACCGTTCGCGCGCTCGCGACCGGCGATCTCGATATCTACAACGCCGGCCGCGTCATCCGAAGGGAAGTGGCGGTCGGTCTTGCCAATGGCGCCATGTTCTCGGTGATCATGGGCACCATCGCGGCCACCTGGTTTCATGACTACCAGCTCGGCTTCGTCATCGGCGCGGCCATGATCATCAATCTCTTCGCCGCCGCCGTCGCCGGCATTCTTTTGCCGTTGTTGCTCGATAAGGTCGGTGCCGATCCCGCTATCGCCTCGTCGGTTTTCGTGACCACGGTCACCGATTGCACCGGCTTCTTCGCTTTTCTGGGGATCGCCACCTGGTGGTTTGGAATATAGGCAACTCGCAACCGGGTTGCACAAATTGACTATTACGTAAAAGTCAATATTATGGGTTCCTGAATATCGAGGGATCCATGCCGGTTAGCAAATATTACAGCATCACGGAGTTGACGCGCGAATTCGGAGTTTCGACGCGCACACTTCGATTTTATGAAGACGAAGGCCTCATTCACCCGGAGCGTCGTGGCCGCACGCGGCTGTTTCGCCCGACCGACCGGCGCCTGATCCAGGAGATCCTGCGCGGTCGCCGCATCGGCTTCACCATCGCCGAAATTCGTGAGATCATTCAGGTCTACAAGGAGCCGCCGGGCGAGCTCGGACAGCTCAAGCTGCTGATGAAGCGCGTCGATGAGAAGCGCGAGGACCTGCGCCAGAAGCGTAAGGATATCGACGACACGTTGGCCGAACTCGACAATATCGAAGAATCCTGCCTCGGCCGCCTCGCAGAAATCGGCGTAGGTACCTGATCAGCCAATGCGCCCCTTATTGGGGCGCTGCGCTGCATTCGCTGGCAAGGCTGAGGATGCGACCATCATCGGCTTTGACCTCGCCGGATTGGAACGGCGTGAACAGCTTCTGTTCCTGCAGTTTATCAAGCGTGCACTGGCAGAAGCTGCGGCACAACGCTTCGCCTTCCTGCAGGCTGCAGGACGTGTTGCATTGCTGCAGGTAGGTCTGAACGGGATCGGGTTTGGCCGGCGGCACGATATAGGCCAGGGCAAATGCAATCGAGATCAGAACCGGCTGGTGGATCAGGTAGAAGGCGAGGCTGTGCCGGCCCAGTCGTGCAAGCAGGCTCGATCCAGTCCCTAGACCGGCGAGCTTCGCCGGCAGCTTGGTGCGCAAAGCGATCGCAGCACTCGTCAGCCCAAGCAGAAACGGCACCATCCAAGGAAACAGCGGAACGTAGTCGTTGGAGCGCTGCGGCATCTCGGCGAAGCCGATCCAGGCGAGGTAGCGCGGGTCGAAGAACGGCGAACGCAGGATGCCCGGCGAGACCCACGTATCGGCGATCCAGCCAGCGACCGCCACGATGGCAACGGCGACGATCGCGGGCAGGGGCAGCCGCAACAGCAGCACGCCGACCACGCTCAGCACGGCGATGCAGTGCAGGATCCCGAAGAAGATCCATTCTCCCGGCATGAAGAAATAGGTTGCCAAGGAAATGGCCGCCGACGCGGCGGCGATCATCGCGAACCGCTTCCAAAACGAATTCCAGCGCGTCTCCGGCGTATTGGCGAGCACGAGGCTGACGCCGACGATGAACAGGAAGGTTGAGGCGATGGCGCGGGCATAGAGTTTCAGCCAGCCGGTCTCGGCGGTGCCCGGCGTGAGATAGCCGACGAACTCCATGTCCCAGGTGAAATGATAAGTCGCCATCGCGATCAGTGCCGCGCCACGCAGCGTGTCGAGCAGGCCGATGCGCGGCGGCTTTGGCGCCGCTGCGGTCTCCGTCGCCGGAACAGTCATTCACAATCCCCCAGGTGAGTCGTTTCCGTCGGCCGACGGATTGCTGCGGGGAATAGGAGAAAGGTGGAGATTTGATGACGGTTCGCGATCCATGATCGCCAGCCGCGCCTCCGAGAAGAACTGCCGACGCGTCAGGACGACGATGACGATCGTGGTCGTCGCCATGAAGACGTAAGGGTTGATGAACCAGCCGAGATAGCCGATCGACAGGAAGATTGCCCTGAGCCCCTCGTTGAAATGACCGCCGGCGATGATGTTCATGCGGATGACGCGCTCGGCCGCCCGTTCCGCTGCCAGAACGTCGTTTTCCGTGTCGCGCATCATCGGGATGCCGCCGAACAGGATGGTGCAGTAGTTGAACAGGCGATAGGACCAGCCGAATTTGAAGAAGGCATAGCCGAATAGCGCGGCCAAGCCGCCGACCTTCATCTCGAACACCGCGTGGCCGCTGTGCAGCACCAGCGGCAGATCGGCGAACACCGCATCGACCTTTTCCGTCGCGCCGAGCAGCGCGAAGCAGCTGCCGACCGCGAAGATCGACGTGGAGGCGAAGAAGGCCGTGCCGTTCTGCAGCCCTGCCATGATCTGTGTGTCGATCATCTTCAGGTCGCGGCGCAGCGAATTGTAGATCCATTCGCGTCTACGCTCGATCATCGCATGCGTGAGACTGGTGCGGCCGAAGAGACTGGCACTGCGCAGGAGACGCGCATAGCCGAACCACATGAGCGCGAAGAAGCACAGGGCGATGTAATCTGGTGTCGTCATCATTATATTGATTCAGTCCCTCTCCACGCGCCCACTCTATAGATAGAAGCGCTGACCGCAACAACGGGCGGAAGTGGAACCTTTCACAGGATGATGTCGCACGCGTGAAATGCTATGTCGGTGGACCGAACGGATCGCAGGCCGCGCTGGCGTAGCTTGATTAAGTAAATTCTCAACAGGACGCACCCATGTTCCTTTCTGTTTTCGACGTATTCAAGATCGGCGTCGGCCCTTCCAGTTCTCACACGATGGGGCCGATGACGGCGGCGAACCGCTTTCTCGATCTGATTCTGTCGGATGAATGGCCGCGCCCGTCTTCGGGTGCCAATGTCGCGGCGATCAAGGTCAGCCTGCACGGCTCGCTCGCCCACACCGGTATCGGCCACGGGACGGGCAGGGCCGTCATCCTCGGCCTGATGGGTGAGCAGCCTGACAGCGTCGATCCCGACCAGATGGACGGCATCATCGACAAGGTCGAGCGCTCCGGCCGTATTACTCCACCTGGGCATCCCGCTTACCAGTTCCAGCCGAAGACCGATCTGGTGTTCGACAAGAAGCAGCCGCTTCCGGGCCATGCCAACGGCATGTCGTTCTCCGCCTTCGACAAGGACGGCCGGATGCTCGTGCGCCGCATCTATTATTCCGTCGGCGGCGGCTTCGTCGTGACCGACACGGAACTGGAGACGATGCGCGCCAAGAAGAAGATGCCGTCTGATGGCGTCAGGGTGCCGTATCCCTTCTCCACCGCCAAGCAGATGCTCGACATGGCGGCGCGCTCCGGCATTTCGATCGCACAGATGAAGCGCGCCAACGAGGAAAGCCAGCGCAGCCGTGAGGAGCTCGACGAGGGCCTCGACCGGATTTGGGAAGCGATGCGCTCCTGCATCGAGCGTGGTCTCAAGGTCGACGGAATCATGCCGGGTGGCCTCAATGTCCGCCGCCGCGCTCGCTCGATTCACGACAAGCTGCAGGAAGAGTGGCGCAGCAACCGCATCAATCCGCTGCTCGCCAACGACTGGCTGAGCGTCTACGCCATGGCGGTCAACGAGGAGAACGCGGCTGGCGGCCGCGTGGTGACCGCGCCGACCAATGGTGCGGCCGGCGTCATCCCGGCAACGATCCGCTACTACGAGCACTTTCACGACGATTGGGACCAGAACGGCATCCGCGATTACCTGCTGACGGCAGCGGCCGTCGGCGGCATCATCAAGCACAACGCCTCGATCTCGGGCGCCGAGGTCGGCTGTCAGGGCGAAGTCGGCTCGGCTGCCGCGATGGCCGCCGCCGGTCTCGCCGCCGTCATGGGCGGCACGCCTGAGCAGATCGAGAACGCGGCCGAGATCGCGCTGGAACACCATCTCGGCATGAGCTGCGATCCCGTCGCCGGTCTGGTGCAGGTCCCCTGCATCGAGCGCAACGCGCTGGGCGCCGTGAAGGCTGTGACAGCCGCATCGCTCGCGATCAAGGGTGATGGCCGCCACTTCGTGCCGCTCGACGCCTGTATCGAGACCATGCGCCAGACCGGTTACGACATGAGCGAGAAGTACAAGGAAACCTCGACCGGCGGCCTCGCGGTCAACGTCGTGGAGTGTTGATAGGTCGGGCCGGCTATCGCGGTCTGGACGGCGTATCACACTGTGATTGGAAAACCGGCGGCGATGGGCCGCCGGCGCGTTCAAGCCGCTTGACGCTGCCGCGCAAAAGGATTTGAACGGCGGTATGGCATTGCATCTTATCAAACTCTGCGTCGGCGCCGACTCGATCGACGACTTGCGCGAATGGGTGGCCGAACGTTCCTTGAGGGCGATCGCGGCCGGCATGGAACCACACTCCGTCCACACGACCCGAATGGTCCCGAAGCGCGTTGAAGAGCTGCTTGACGGCGGCTCACTGTATTGGGTGATCAAGGGGCAGGTTCAGGCGCGGCAGAAGCTGCTCGATATTCAAAGCTTTACCGATGGCGAGGGCATTGGCCGCTGCCATCTGGTGCTCGGTCCCGAGGTCATCGAAACGGCGGTACAGCCGAAGCGGGCCTTCCAAGGATGGCGTTATTATCCGGAAGAGGATCGCCCGCGTGATCTCGATACGCTCGGCGAGGGTGTCGCCGAGATGCCTGCCGATCTGCGCCGCGAGCTCTCCGAACTCGGCCTTCTCTGACGTAACGAATTACGTCAGAGGAAGACCCGTTCGTTTCGGCTCAGCGGAGCCGCATCGTCACCGGCGCCCGGCCTTCCGGGTTGGTGACGTGAAGATGGATACTGGCTTCGGGCTGCGAGTAACGCCAGGCGCGCGCGCCGTGCGACAAGAGCAGATTGATCAGGTCCTTGGTCTTGGCTGTCTTCGCCTTCGTCCGCGGCATGCCAATCTCGGCAAGACGCATCGCCGCTTCGTGAAGCGGATGCAGAACCGAGCGCGGATTCTTGCCAGTCAACCGACCTTCGGCCGGAAATTCCGGAACATTCTCGTTGATCGCCATAATTATCCCCGTACGCAATACAAATCAGGTCTAGGAAGGCCGGCCCTGTCGCGAACACCGATCAAGGCCGAATTCCGCGCCGCCGCCTGAACACCATAGGCGGCGGTCGTTTTCATCACTGGGCGGATGCCCAGCACTTCACGCCGGCACGCTTCAGCGAGTTGCAGGCGTTGACGGCTTGCTTCTGGTCATCGAAGCCACCGAAACGTGCGCGATAGCTGCCGGCATAGGCGACGGCGAAAGGCTTGGCGGAACGCAGTGCCTTGCCGCCCTTGGTCTTGGCGCCGTCGAGAAGGTCCATTGCAGCTTCGCGGCTGGCCGAGACGCCGATCTGCACGACCCAGCCTTCCGGCTGCGCCTGCTTGGTGGATGCGGTCGTGACGTTGTCGACCGAGGTATCACCCTGTTCCGGCGGGACGTAGGCGGTGGTCGGCGTGGGAACCGGCGCGGCAGCGGCCTGCTTGATCGGCTGCGTCTTCACCTTCGTCGGCTGCGGCATTTCCTGCAGAAGCGGATTGTCGGACTTGGACGACGACGTGCCGGCATAGGCGACCTGCGCCGAGGCAACCTCGGTGCGGCTGACCGGCAGCGGATGCGTCGGCGGCAGTTCCGCCACTTCCTGCTTGGCAACAGTCACCGGAATGACGGTTTCGGACGAAATCTTCGGCGCCTGGGCAACCAGCGCAGATCCGCCGCGGGTCGAAGCTTTCGGCAGGTACGACGCAATCAGGTTGCGCATCTGGGTGTCGCGGGCAGGCGTGGAGGCGCCACCGAGCACGACGCCGACGATCGACTTGCCGTCAACCTGAACCGAGCTCACGAGATTGAAACCGGCAGCGCGTGTGTAACCGGTCTTGATGCCGTCAACGCCGCGCACCGAACCGACGAGGCGGTTATGGCTGCGGATGATACGGTTGCCGAACTTGAAGCTCTGCGTGGAGAAATAGCCGTAATACTGCGGGAAATGCTGGCGCAGCGCGATGCCGAGACGGGCCTGGTCGCGCGCCGTGGTCATCTGCGCGGTGTTCGGCAGGCCGTTGGCATTGCGGTAGGTAGTGCGCGTCATGCCGAGCGCATGCGCCTTCGCAGTCATGATCTGCGCGAAACGGTCTTCCGAACCGCCGAGCAGTTCGCCAAGCGCGGTCGAGGCGTCGTTGGCGGAAAGCGTCACGAGGCCGAGAATGGCCTGCTCGACCGAAATCGTGGCGCCCGGGCGAACGCCGAGCTTGGTCGGCGCCTGACCGGATGCGTGAGCGGAGAAGGGAACGGCGCTATCGAGACGGATGCGGCCCTGCTCGAGCGCTTCGAACGTCAGATAGAGCGTCATCATCTTGGTCAGCGAGGCCGGATACTGCAAGCGATCGGCGTTTTCGCTGTAGAGAACGTTGCCGGTATTGGCGTCGACGACGATGCCGGCATACTTCGAGTTGGCAGCTTCCGCGTCGGAATTGACCGTATCCAGACCGAGCAAACCGACTGCCATGGACAGCGCAACGATCGCCTTGATCAGGAAATTGCTGGAGCGGGACGGGGAAGCGGAAGAAGCTGACCTTGACACTATTTCACTCTTTGCTTGGCTTGCAGTTTAGAAGAATCGGGACCGCGCTTCGCCCGCACGATCAACCTCGTCGAAGGTAGCTCTTCGGGGTTACCAATCCGTTTATGATTAATCGTTTGTTTCACCGTTTCGGACCATTCTACCGAGATGTCGCGGAACGGTTCACAAGGCGCGTTTCCACAAATTGGGCAATAGCGGCATCAATATGTTCCCACTCCGCCAAATGACGGCTGGAGAAGCGGTAGAGCACACTTAAATCGCGCCCGACCTTGATATCGCGCTGGCAATCGCCGCTGGTGGTCAGCTCCGGGCTCGCCGGCAGCAGGCAGCGCACGACGTAGTCGGGACCACCCTTGCGCGGCGCCGTCAGCAGCACTTCGTCGCCATATCCGGTATCGGCCCGAAGCTTGTGAAGCGTCATTCCATTGGCGAATGGCTGTGGGGTCGGGTCGATCAGATGCGAGTAGATCGGCTCGTAACGCCCCGACATGTCGCGCGACATGGTCGCCTGCGTTACCTGCAGGAAAATCAGGTCCGGGGACTTGGCGATATCGTCGAAGCGATCACGGTTTTCGCTCGAATAGCCCTGCATTTGCGGCCAAGCGAGATAGAGGTCCGCGCGCTCGGTGGTGCCGCTATGCCGCTGGCTGGGAAAGCGAATCGTGTTTTCCTGGAGTTGCAGCGTGTCCTGGCCGATCGTCAGCGTCACCGGCGCGGTGCTGTCGGTATTTCCGGCGAGCGAGACGCGCGCGCCAAACCATCGGCCGCCAACGCTGATGGCAACGGTGAGCACCGCCAGAAGCGCAATGACAATGGTTGTGCGGATGAGAAAGTCAGTCGACAGGAGAGGGGATTCCTCGACCTCTGTGGAGCTCTGAATGGCCTGGCGCATGACGGCTTTCGGATATCTGACCGTCGCAGGAAAAACGTGAGCCGCCGGTGTCGCTGATCTATGGCGCGATGATCGGGCTTGTGTGGTTAATTAAGCGTTAACCGAGGGCGTCGGACTCATGCCGATGGCCCATAAAAAGCGAGCCGCTCCTGGGACAGCAGGAGCGGCTCTTGAGACGCCGGTCTGGACGTGCATGCGGGGACGGGACCAGGCGCCTTGCTTGCCCACCGGATTGCTCCGGCGGATGGAATTACTTGACGCTGCCGACAGCCACGGCGCGGCCGTCCTGAAGCTTGACCCAGCGGGTCGGATCGCTGGACGACTGGCGCTTCAGAAAGGTGTACTCGGTATCGGCCCAGAGCATGACCTTGTTGCGCATGTTGTCGAGAATGAAGTCGCCGCGATCGGTGCGAACGGTCAGCACGGCATGGCCATCGCCATTCGGCTGCAGCACGACGGTCATCAGGAGGTTCGACGGCGAGAAGCCGGCTTCGATCAGCATCTTGCGCTTCAGAAGCGCGTAGTCTTCGCAGTCGCCTGCAGTCTTCGGATAGGCCCAGCGTTCTTCGACGCCGTAAATCTCCATGTCGGTCATCGGCGTGATCTCCGAGTTGACCTGGTAGTTGATCTTCAGGATCGTCTTCCAGCTGTCTTCGGTCAGCACCATCGTGCCCTGGTCGCCGGCCGCGTTCTTGCAGTCCTCGGGAATTTCCTTGCAGAACTGGTAGGCGCCGATCGGCGGGCTGGTGTTGCCGAGAACGGTCATGCTCTGGTAGCCGGCCTGTCCGACGCCTGCCATCGACATGAGCATCGCAGCAGCGGCGAGGCCGCCCTTGATGAAGTTTGTTATCGTCATTTGTATGTCCCCGTTTGTGTGGAGACATTGCCAGACGTGTTTTTACTCGACGCAAAATTCAGAAGCAAAATTAAAGGCTTAGTTGATTCAAAAGCGCGTCGAATTCGACTAAAATCAACATCGAATTTTACCGAAATTCGAAGAGAATTTTTACCAAGATTGCTTCAAATTTTATCTTTCTCAAAAAGCCTCGCCGCCATCGGATGGCTCGTTTCGAGGCAAAAGATTAACGCGGGCCGCCATGGCGCGATTTCGGTAACGTTGCGTTCATCATGTCGCTTGCGAGGATTCGGTGCTCTTTTGACCCTTGGAACGCCGGATTCGCCCGCAAATGGCGCGTTTTGAGCCGCTTTTTAAGGTGATGCGTCGGAAATTATTTTTGAGAAATTTCGCGAAATCTGTCGGTCGCGGCGATAATTGCGCGCGCCATGCCGTCATGATCGGGCGCATGGGCGGCGTTTTCGACGATGATGAGCTCGCTTCCCGGCCACGCCCGCGCCAATTCCCATGCCGTGGTCAATGGGGCCTCCAGGTCGAGCCGTCCCTGAGCCAGAACGCCGGGGATCGAGGCCAGCTTTCCGGCGTCCCGCAACAGCGCACCTTCCTCGAGCCACGCCGCATGGCTGAAGTAGTGGGTTATGATCCGCGCGCGGGTGAGCAGGTAGTCAGGATTACGCCAGCGCCGGGGATAGCCGTCGGGCTTTGCATGCAGGATGGACGCCGCCTCCCAATCGTGCCAGTCCCGCGCTGCCTTGAGGCGCACGTCGAGATCGGGCCCATTGAGCAATTCTCGATAACCCGCAAGAACGCCCTTGGCTCTCATGTCGCTGGGAAGGGACGTGTTGAGCCGATCCCATTCCTCGGGAAACAGCGCGGCCATTCCCTGTGTCAGCCATTCGATTTCCGATCGCCGCGTCGTCGTCACGCCGGCAAGCACCATGGCCGCGACGCGGGCCGGATGGGTCTGCGCGTAGGCGAGCGCAAGCGTTGATCCCCAGGATGTCCCGAATAGCACCCAATCCGTCACCTCAAGGTGACAACGCAGTTTCTCTATGTCGTCGATCAGGTGCCAGATCGTATTGGTGGAAAGATCCGTCCCCATGTCGGCGGCATTGGGAAGGCTGCGGCCGCAATTTCTCTGGTCGAACAGGATGATCAGATAGGCCGATGGGTCGAAATAGCGTGCCGCCGACGGCGATGCGCCGGAGCCCGGCCCGCCATGCAGATAGAGCGCCGGCCGTCCACGCGGATTGCCGTAGCTTTCCCAATGGATCAGATGGCCGTCCCCGACATCGAGGAAACCGTGATCGTAAGCTTCAATCTCGGGATAAAGAATCGACATCGGGCGCGCCTCCTAAAGAGGCGCTTCAATCCATCAGCTTTGTGAAGCCGAGATGACGGTGATCAGAGAAATTCGCGCAGCGTGTCGCGCGATTGAAGCGACAGGAACTCGATCGCGACGCCTTCGACGAAGTGACGCACCACGCGGCCGCGCATGTTGCCGAGGCGAAGCGCTGTGCCGATCGCCGGGCGAACCTCGACGTCGACGGCAGCACCCGAGAGCGACAAGTCCATGATCCGGCACATATATTGGGTGCCGTCCTCGAGCGTGATTTCCGTCTGCGTCTCGCGCGGCATCAGACGATCGTGGCGACGATCTTCCGGCAGTCCGAGCTCATGCTTGTTGGCAAGCCAGGTCAACTGCGCGGCAAGCTTCTCGCGCTTGCGCTCGGTGGCGTGGATGGACATGTTGAAGCCGCGGCTGTCGATCGTCTGGACATAGCCTTCGACGCGACCGAGGTGATCGATATAGGCGACGACGCGTTCGTTGACGCGCGGGCGGCCTTGGCAGGTCACATACATGTCGCCGGGCGACATATCGATGACCAGGCACTCGAATTCCTCGTAATTTGCCAGCATCAGGCGGCCCTGCATATTGATGGGCACGCGCTGGAATGCACCTTGTTCAAGGCGAGGCGCAGTTTTTTGCGTCTGAGCTTGCTGGAAAGCGTGCATTAAAGGGCTTCTTTTACAAATAGCTTGGCGCCAAGCTTTACTCGCAATCCATTAACAGAAGGTTGTTCAGACGAGGGTGATTTACCGCTCAGCGGTAGTGCCGAAATTGTGCATCCTGTTTCACGGGTTCGTCCATCAGGCTGGACATCAGACGACGCACCGTATCGGCGATCGAGCGGCTGCCGCTGGTCGCCGCACGGGGCTCGTTCGCGCCGCTTTGCGTGCTCTCCACCGGGTCGAGCTGCTCATGTAGCAACCGGCTGCGGTCGAGCGCCAGGAACTGCAGCGGAACCACCTCCAGCCAGCTCGCGGTCGTGGCCGGTGCGATTGCGCCGAGCAGCTTGTCGCATTCCCCCTCGGCATTGCGCAGCGGCAGAAGAATGATCTCGAAAGCCGCGCGATGGCCGGCGGTGCTGTATCCGGTGGCGTTCAAGAGCGCCGGGATGCCGTGTTCCATGACGCCGACGGCGGTCTTTTCGATATCCTCGTGACCGTGCGCCCAGAGCTCCGACAAACAGCTGCCGCCAAGGTCGTGGCCGAAGAGATCGCAGATACGCGTCCCCGCGAGGCGGAAGGTGACGCGACCGGCGGCGGAGGTTTCGAGCATGAACAGGCTTGAGAGAATCTGTCTGATATCGCGCGGTTCCACCTGCGCCCGCAGGGGAGCGATCTCGCTGCCGCGTAGCTTGTTCCAGTAATCGAAAACCTGGATGGTGGTGTTGAGACGCATTGGACTGCCGATCTGTTTCATTTCGGTTCAAACGGCGGCCATCATGGCCACCTTGCCCTACGCCATGCGGATTTCATGCCAGATCCGGGCAGTTAAGGTTAAGGAAGGGTTTCGATTGTCTGTGACGGCCTCTCGTGCCAGTATCTTTTCATTGCTTCCGGTATTGGAAGTTCAGCATGAATTGCTCGGGCGCGAGGTCATTCTCGGGGGACGCTCAGCAAGCCGTTCGGTAGATTGCCGGACGGCTTTTTTTTTGACCTGTCGTCCTGTAAGCCAGTTCACGCGAAGTGAACGAGGAATGCAATGGACGATACGAACGAGCCGCACCAGCCGACCGAGCCCGCCGCCAAGCCGCCGCGCACGCCCGTTTTCAATCTTCCAGGCGTCATTGTCGCAACGATCGGTCTCCTAGCGGCGATCTATGCCGTGCAGGCGATTTTCCTGACCGAAAGCGGCGTCGACATGCTGTTCTTCGATTTCGGCTTCATCCCGCTGCGCTACATCACACCCTTGGCGGAGCAGGGACCGCAATTGTTCTGGACGCCGCTCACCTATTCGCTGCTGCACGGCAATATCGAGCATATCCTGTTCAACGGGCTTTGGCTTATGGCCTTTGGCGCCCCCGTCGCCCGCCGCATCGGCTGGGTTCGCTACACGGTCTTCTGGGTGCTCGCCGCCGTCGCCTCGGCCGCGCTTCACGCCGTGCTTAACTGGGGGCAAGCGACCGTTCTGATCGGCGCATCCGGCGTCGTTTCGGCCCTTATGGGTGCTGCCTGCCGCTTCGCATTCCCCTCGGAGCGTCGCGTCGCGCTTCCCGCCCATCTCAATCCGCGCCTCTCTATCATGGAAACCTTCCGCAGCCGAACCGTCGTCATGTTCATGCTCTTCTGGTTCGTCGGCAACATCCTGATCGCGGTCGGCATTCCACTGATCGGTGACACCGGCGCGCCGATTGCCTGGGACGCCCATATCGGCGGCTTTCTCTTTGGCTTCGTGCTGTTTTCCCTGTTCGACCGCCCGCCGCCCGAACTTCCTCCTATTTCAGAGGATGCGGATATATTGCAATCCTGACCGTTGAAGTGCACCATCGAACCGATCCGCGTTGGGAGGAGAGACCGCCGCGGATGCCTGTGATCAGCTGAAGTGTCTCACTTTCGACATAGGAGGTTCAAATGTCCAATACAGTCAAAGCCATACTGGAAGCCAAGGGTCGGGACGTCGTTACCGCCGGCCCCAACACGACCGTTTCCGAAGCCGCCGCGATTCTGAGCAAGAAGAAGATCGGCGCCATCGTGATCGTCGGCATGGAAAACAAGATCGCGGGGATATTTACCGAGCGCGACGTCGTACACGCGATCGCCAAATCCGGTCCCGCCTGTCTTGATAGCGCCGTTGCATCGGTGATGACGGCGAAGGTTTATCGCTGCAACGAGGCGACGACGGTCAATGAGCTGATGGAACTCATGACCAGCCGGCGCTTCCGCCATGTGCCGGTCGAAACCGCGGGAAAGCTTTCCGGCATCATCTCGATCGGTGACGTGGTCAAGACCCGTATAGCCGAGGTGGAGCGCGAGGCCGAGGACATCAAGGCCTATATCGCAGGCTGAATGAAGGCGCGCCGGCTCGCTCAGCTGGAGCCGGCGAACAACTCCTGCATTCGCTTCAATTCGGGAAGCCGCGCGGTGGTTTCCTGATAGCCGCGCTCGATTGCTTCGCCGGCGCGATGAAATTCCGAGAGACCGATATCGCTGAGCCGCGGTTGAAGCGAGATGTCCGGCGGATCGCCCGCCAGACGCGCGCGCGCGATGCGGTCCTGGATGATATTGAATGCCTGCACCATCACCCCGGTCATACCGAGCTTGGCATAAGGCGCATGCTCCTGTTTCTGCACCTCCGACGGGGTCAGGCTGGCGCTGTGGCGCACCACGGCCGAGCGGCCGTAGATGTCGTAATTGAGGTTGACTGCGACCACCAGCGGCTGCTCGTAAGCGCGGCAGACAGACACCGGAACGGGATTGACCAGCGCGCCATCGACCAGCGTCCGGTGATTGCTGCGCACCGGCTCGAAAATGCCGGGCAGGGCATATGAGGCCCTGAGCGCCGTGATCAGCGAGCCGTTTGCGATCCAGACCTCATGACCGCTGTTGACCTCGGCCGAGACCGCGACGAACGGGCGGTCGAGATCCTCGACGTTCAGCCCCTCCAGATGTTCCTGCATGCGTTTGGTCAGCCGCATGCCGCCGAACAGGCCGCTGCCGCCGATGGTAAGATCAAGCAGGCTGGCGATCCGGCGCATGGTCAGCGACCGCGCGAAACCCTCGAGTTCATCGAGCTTGCCCGCCAGATAGCAACCACCGACCAGCGCGCCGATCGACGTTCCCGCGATCATGCCGATCTCGATGCCTGCCTCGTCGAGCGCCCGGAGTACGCCGATATGCGCCCAGCCGCGCGCAGCACCGCCGCCAAGCGCAAGCGCCAGCTTCGGCTTCTTGGGTGTGGGAGCGGGGAGCTTGATGTCGGAGGGCGAGGCGATGCCAGCGTCGGAACCGACGGCTTCGGAGCCTTGACGGATCAAACTCCAGCTCACCATGGCAAACCTCCCCCTGGCACGACGCGCAGGTAAATATTAGTGCGCCGCTACCCTTTCGAATTGGTATATGGCCGCCCCTTGTGACCCAACAAGAGACGGCATGCCGTTGTTACGGCTCTTTTCCGTAAACTTCGTGAGGATCGAACTGGCGTTCGTCGTCGGCGATCTCGAGCATCGGCTTGCCGTCTTCCAGGCTCACCGTCCGATAGAAGCAGGAACGGCGACCAGTGTGGCAGGTCGCGTCGTGACCGGCAACTTCGACCTTTAGCCAAATTGCATCCTGGTCGCAGTCGGTGCGGATTTCCTTGACCGTCTGGATGTTGCCGGAGGTTTCGCCCTTCAGCCAGAGCTTGCCGCGCGAGCGGCTGAAATAGTGAGCCTGGCCGGTCTGGATGGTCAGCGCCAACGCTTTCGCATTCATATGCGCCACCATCAGCAACTCGCCGTCACGGGCGTCGGTCACGATCGCGGTGATCAGGCCGCGATCATCGAACCGCGGCGTGAAATCACCGGCATCCTCGAGCTCGGACTTGTCTTCGGACGGCGCATTGAAGGCAAATGGCATCATCGCGGCTTTCTGAAATGAAGCCGGTCAGCGGCTCCGCACCATGGAAATAAACCGGGCTTGATCAGCCGGCTCAGTTTTAAATGTGCCGGTGAAGGTTGTCGTCAATGTGGTCGAGCCCTGTTTCTGAACACCGCGCATCGCCATGCACATATGTTCGGCCTCGATCATCACGGCGACGCCGCGGGGAGCGAGCGTTTCGTCGATCGAACGGGCGATCTGGGCGGTCATGGTTTCCTGCGTTTGCAGGCGGCGGCCATAGATTTCAACGACGCGCGCGATCTTCGAAAGACCGAGAACCTTGCCGTCGGGCATGTAGGCCACATGCGCCTTGCCGATGATCGGAACCATGTGGTGTTCGCAATGCGAGAAGAACGGAATTTCCTTGACCAGCACCATGTCGTCGTAGCCGGCGACCTCTTCGAAGGTCCGGCCAAGCACCTCTTCGGCTTCCATCTCATAGCCGGCGAAAAGCTCGCGATAGGCTTTCGCGACACGCGCCGGCGTATCCAGCAACCCCTCGCGCGAAGGGTCGTCGCCGGCCCAGCGGAGCAGCGTGCGCACCGCGTCTTCGGCTTCCTTCTGGCTTGGGCGATTGGCGTCTGGCGTGGTCTGCGGAAAGTTCTTTACGATGGCGTCCATCTGCAACTGTCTCCTGATCCGCAATGCGGACCGTATTTCGGACTAGCCACTGGCAATCCCACTCGGGAATAGTGCACCTTTGGCAGGCTCCGGGGCTTTCAGGGCGAAATTCTGCGGCCCATCCGGCACGGTTTCCCATTCAAACTTACCCGAGGCCATTGCATTTTTATGGCCTTCGAACGACATACATATAGGAAAACGGCATCGCTATGTAAGTCTTCCAGCGCGACACGGTGTGTTTTTGTTTGTGCTACAATAAACGATCAGCCGCCTATCCGCATGAAATATGGAGCGGAATACCCGATGGACGACATCTACAACAGTAAAATTCTCGAATTTGCCGGCAATATTCCGCTGATCGGCGCTATCGACGATCCCGACGCCAGCGCCCAGGCGCACTCCAAGCTCTGCGGTTCAAAGGTCAGGATCTGGCTGAAGATGGACGGCGACACGGTCTCGGCCTTTGCCCACGACGTCAAGGCCTGCGCGCTCGGCCAGGCCTCGTCCTCGATCATGGCCCGCCATGTGGTCGGCGCGACCGCGCAAGAGTTGCGCCAGGCGCGCGCGGACATGCTTGCCATGCTGAAGGAAGACGGCGAGGGTCCGTCGGGGCGCTTCGAGGATATGCGCTATCTGCGGCCTGTCCGCGAATACAAGGCCCGCCACGCCTCCACCATGCTGACCTTCGACGCCGTGGTCGATGCGATTGGACAGGTCGAGGCCAAGCGTGCCGAGACCGTGGAAGCCTGAGCGGATCGCCATGTGCCAGTTCTGCTCGATGAACCACGATGACGACGAGGACGAAGGCGGCGCCGCCGCTTCGCCGCGGAAGAAGCAGGTTCATCACTCGCGCAATTACACCGGCCCTTTCCGCAAGACACCGGACCGCCTGTTCGGCATGGGCCTGATCCGGCTCTACCAGCTGACCCTATCCGGCTTCATCGGCAACTCCTGCCGCCACATCCCGACATGTTCCGAGTACGGTTACGAGGCCATCGCCCGCCATGGCCTGTGGAGCGGCGGATGGATGGCGCTGTTTCGCGTCGGCCGCTGCGGCCCCGGCGGCACTAGCGGCTTGGATCGTGTGCCGGAAACGCTGGGTGACCGTTTCCATTGGTGGACGCCGTGGCGCTATCTCGCGTTCGGCCGCAAGCCGACGTGACCGTTTACGTCGCACTCCTCCATAGCATCGTTCTGGCGCCGGGCCGTAGAGTGATCATGTCCGATCTGCGCGACATGGCCACGTCGCTCGGCTATCGAAATCCGCGCACCCTTGTTTCGACAGGCAACGTCGTCTTCGAGGCGCCAGCGCCACCGATTGGAGACATGGAAGCGCGGCTGGAGCAGGCGTTCCTCACGCGCTTCGGCAAGCCGGTTGATATCCTCGTTCGAACGGCCGAGGATTGGCGCAAGATCGCGGCCGCCAATCCTTTCCCCGATGGTGATGGCAGTCAGGTGATCCTGCGCGTCATGCGAAAGCCACTCGACCGTACCGTCATCGAGCGGCTGCAGCCTTATGCCCAGCCGAACCAGCGCCTTGCCGTGATCGGCGGCGATCTCTGGATCGATTTCGCCGGCAAGCCTAGCGAATGGAAGCTGCTCTCGGCCCTCACGACCAAGCGCATGGGTGTCGGCACGCTGCGCAACTGGAACACCGTTCGCGGCCTCACCGAAATGCTCGGTTAAACCGTGTTTTTCTTTACTGCGACGGCAAATCCCGGTATCAGGCGGCGGCGTATTCGTGATCCGAAACGCATCATTGCAACCACCCGCATTCGTTGGCGGGACTGGACAAGGAGAAGTCTAAAATGTCCCAATCCGTTTCCCTGACATTCCCCGATGGTTCCGTGCGCAGCTACGATGCTGGCGCAACCGGCAAGGATGTCGCTGAATCCATTTCCAAGTCGCTTGCCAAGAAGGCTGTCGCCATTGCGATCGACGGCACCGTGCGCGACCTTTCCGATCCCGTCGTCGACGGCACGATCGAGATCATCACCCGCACCGATCCCCGCGCGCTCGAGCTCATCCGCCACGACGCCGCCCACGTCATGGCCGAAGCCGTGCAGGAGCTCTGGCCCGGCACGCAGGTCACGATCGGCCCGGTGATCGAGAACGGCTTCTATTACGACTTCGCCAAGAACGAGCCCTTCACGCCTGACGATCTGCCGAAGATTGAAAAGAAGATGAAGGAGATCATTTCGCGCAACGCTGCCTTCACCAAGCAGATCTGGTCGCGCGAGAAGGCCAAGGAAGTCTTCGCCGCCAAGGGCGAAAGCTACAAGGTCGAACTCGTCGATGCGATTCCTGAAGGCCAGGACCTGAAGATCTACAATCAGGGCGAATGGTTCGACCTTTGCCGCGGCCCGCACATGGCCTCCACCGGCCAGATCGGCACGGCCTTCAAGCTGATGAAGGTTGCCGGCGCTTACTGGCGTGGCGACAGCAACAACGCCATGCTCTCGCGTATCTACGGCACGGCCTGGGCCGAGCAGGCGGATCTCGACAACTATCTGCACATGCTGGCGGAAGCCGAAAAGCGCGATCACCGCAAGCTTGGCCGCGAAATGGACCTGTTCCATTTCCAGGAAGAAGGCCCCGGCGTCGTCTTCTGGCACGGCAAGGGCTGGCGGATGTTCCAGGCGCTCACCTCCTACATGCGCCGCCGCCTTGCCGGCACCTATGAAGAGGTCAACGCGCCGCAGGTTCTCGATGCCTCGCTCTGGGAGACCTCGGGTCACTGGGGCTGGTACCAGGAGAACATGTTCGCGGTGAAGTCGGCCTATGCCTTCACGCACCCTGAGGACAAGGAAGCCGACAACCGCGTCTTCGCGCTGAAGCCGATGAACTGCCCGGGTCACGTGCAGATCTTCAAGCATGGTCTAAAATCCTATCGCGAGCTGCCGATCCGTCTGGCCGAGTTCGGCACCGTACACCGCTACGAGGCCTCTGGCGCTCTGCACGGCCTGATGCGCGTTCGCGGCTTCACCCAGGACGACGCGCACGTCTTCTGCACGGAAGAGCAGATGGCGGCGGAATGCCTGCGCATCAACGATCTCATCCTGTCGGTCTATGAAGACTTCGGCTTCAAGGAAATCGTCGTCAAGCTCTCGACCCGCCCTGAAAAGCGCGTCGGCTCCGACGCTCTGTGGGATCGCGCCGAGGCCGTGATGACCGAAGTGCTGAAGACGATCGAGGAACAGTCCGAAGGCCGCATCAAGACCGGCATCCTGCCGGGCGAGGGCGCGTTCTACGGTCCGAAGTTCGAATATACGCTGAAGGACGCGATCGGCCGTGAATGGCAGTGCGGCACCACGCAGGTCGACTTCAACCTGCCGGAACGCTTCGGTGCCTTCTATATCGACAGCAACTCCGAAAAGACGCAGCCGGTGATGATCCATCGCGCCATCTGCGGCTCGATGGAACGCTTCCTCGGTATCCTGATCGAAAACTTCGCCGGCCATCTGCCGCTGTGGATGTCGCCGCTGCAGATCGTCGTCGCGACGATCACGTCGGAAGCCGATGCTTACGGTGAAGAAGTGGCGGAAGCGCTGCGCGAGGCTGGCCTCCATGTCGAGACCGACTTCCGCAACGAGAAGATCAACTACAAGGTCCGCGAACACTCGGTCACCAAGGTGCCGGTCATCATCGTATGCGGCAAGAAGGAAGCCGAAGAGCGCACGGTCAACATTCGCCGTCTCGGCAGCCAGGAACAGAGCTCGATGTCGCTCGACGACGCGATCGCTGCCCTGACGCACGAAGCGACGCCGCCGGACGTGCTGCGCAAGGCTGCTGCCAGGAAGGCGAAGGCTGCCTGAGGCCTTCGTGATCCTGGACTGAAAATGAAAACGCCCGGTCAGCAATGACCGGGCGTTTTGCGTTGATAGCGATGTAGGATGCGTCAGTCGGAGTCGACGCCACCTGCGGCCGCTCCGCTCTGCAGCTGCTCGAACGAGGGCAGCGGCTGTGCGACGTGCGATTGTTCCGTCGGGGTCTGCTGCTCCGGCGGCAGCTGCTGCAATGTCGTCGCGGCCGGCCCCTGGTCCGGCTGCACGTCCTTCATCAGAACTTCGACATCGGTGTTCTTGCCGGCCTCGACCTTGAATTCGCGCTGGTAGATCTTGTCCTTGTTGCGCGCCACAGCGGAATATTCACCCTCGGCAAGCACCATGGTCGGAAACGCGCTGACGCTTTCACCGACGCTGTCGCCTGCAGCCGTCAGGATCGACCATGCGGTATCGGCGATCGCTTCGCCGCCCTTGTCGGACACCAGCTTGAAGGTGATCTGTGCGGCCTTGTGCTGGATCGTCGCCTCGGTGAGCTTGCCCGCTTCCACCTGGATGTCAGCGCGCACCGATGCGTTGGTCTCGCCATAATCGGAAACGACGTGATAGGTGCCGGCGTTGAGCCGCACGACCGTGTTCGGCGGCACGTCGGCCATCACCAGACCGCGCTCTCCGTCATCGCGCACATCGGCGGAATAGATCGAGAAGCTCAGCTGATCCGGCCGGATCTTCACATCAGACCCCGAGACCGCGTTGAGCAGCAGTCCGCCGGCCTCAAGAACCATCGTCTGCTTTTCAATCGCGCCGTCCTCGGGCACCGAGAGCTTGCGGGTCACGCCCGCGCGGCCGAAGGAAACGTTGACGAAATAATCGCCCGGCGCCAGCTGGAAATCGGCCGAACCGCCCTGGGAGCTGGCGATCAGCGGCAACTTGCCGTCGCTGCCCGCGACCGGGCTGAACACATACCAGGAGAGCCCGTCCTTGACGGCGTCGCCCGATGCCGTGAGCTTCGCCTCGAGCGCGACGGAATGCAGCTTCGCGCCCTGGGGCGTCGTGCCGGGCGCGATGAAGGCGTTCAGCTTGGGCATCTTCGTCGTGGTGTCGAGCTGCTTGAACTCCTTGAAGGCATCCTGCGCGCCGGCGCCGGCGGGGATCAAGGCAAGGAGGGCTACGGCAACACTCCAGCGCGCGTATGGCAAAATGCCGAGCATGTGTTTTGCGAACCAATTGACAACTGAAATGACAGAGGCCACTTCAAGACCAACCGGATGGCAAATTCAAGACCCATCTCCGATACCGCAGTGAAAATGAGAGTTTCTTGTCCATGAGATCCGATATCAAGCTGATCGACTACCTCGGCGTCCGCCGGTCCATCCCCGCCTTCCAGATGTCCGAGCCCGGTCCCGAAAAGCCCGAGATCGAGGAAATACTGCGCCTTGCGTCGCGCGTGCCGGATCACGGCAAGCTCGCGCCCTGGCGTTTCATCGTCTATCGCGGCGAGGAGCGTGCCCGCATCGGCGAGGAGCTTCTGAAGCTTGCCTTGGAAAAGAAGCCCGATCTCTCCGAAGAGATGATCCAGGTCGAGCGCAGCCGCTTCACCCGCGCACCCGTCGTCGTCGCGGTCGTCAGCAAGGCCGGCCCGCACATCAAGATCCCGGAATGGGAGCAGCTGATGTCGGCTGGCGCCGTCTGCCTCAACATCATCTTCGCCGCCAACGCCCATGGCTGGGTCGCCAATTGGCTGACCGAGTGGTTCGCCTATGACGAACGCGCCTATCCGCTGCTGGGCGTCGAGGAAGGCGAAAAGGTCGCCGGCTTCATCCACATGGGCTCGACGACGTTCCCGCCCGTCGAACGCCCGCGCCCCGAGCTTTCCGAGACGGTCACCTGGGTTGGCGGGGAAGGCTGATGTTCTACACGACGGATCAGAACCGGCACGGCCTTGCGCACGATCCCTTCAAGGCGATCGTGTCGCCAAGGCCGATCGGCTGGATCGGCAGCAAGGGCAGGGATGGCACGCTCAACCTCGCGCCATATTCGTTCTTCAACGCCGTGTCGGATCGTCCGAAGCTCGTGATGTTCTCGTCGAGCGGCCGCAAGGACAGCTACCGGAACGCCAGCGAAACCGGCGAGTTCACCTGCAACTTCGTGAGCCGCAACCTGATCGACAAGATGAACATGTCCTCGGCCGCCGTCGCCTACGACGTCGATGAGTTCGCTTTGTCGGGGCTGACGCCGAAGAAGGGTGAACTCGTCGATGCTCCCTATGTGGCCGAAGCCTTCGCGGTTCTGGAGTGCAAGGTTACTGAGATCATCGAGCCGAAATCGCTGAGTGGCGAGCCGTCGGAGAACGTCATGATCTTCGGCCAGGTCGTCGGTATCCATATCGACGAAGCGATCCTGCGCGATGGCCGCATCGACATGGGTCTGGCGAGACCCGTCGCACGCCTCGGCTACATGGATTACAGCGAGAGCAGCGACGTGTTCGAGCTATTCCGACCCAAGGCCTGAACCGTCTGCCAGGCCTGCCGAACGGTTAAAGTATATGGTGAACCAATCATAAACTTTTTGCCGCTACCGTCATCCTCAACACTTGGGGTGCGAGAGAATCGCACTTGAGGATTGGGGTTCGCAGTGATCGTAGAGGCATTTCTTCGTTGGGTTGAGACTGCCAAGGCTGGAGATCGGGCGAGGGCGGCGAGCGCGCTCGGCCGGGCCTACTTGCAGTCTGAAATGTCTCTGGAAGAGCGCAAGGCCGCCGAGATGGCCATGACCTTCCTGCTCGACGACCCGTCGCCGAAGGTTCGCCTTGCCATGGCCGAAGCCATCGCCTGGTCTCCGAATGCGCCCCGCGCCATCGTCTTGTCTCTGGCCGGTGATCAGGCCGAGATCGCCTGCCACGCCATCACCTTCTCGCCGCTTCTGTCGGACGCCGATCTGGTTGATCTCGCAGCACGCGGCAGCGCCGTTACCCGCATGCTGATCGCCGCCCGCTCCAGCATTTCGCGTTCGGTCGCAGCCGCCTTGGCCGAAATCGGCGGCGCGGAAGACGTGCTGTGCCTGCTTGAAAACGAAGGCGCCGCAATCTCCCCGCAGGCGCTGAAGCGCATTGCCGAACGGCTGGGCGGCGATTGCGAAGTGCGCAACCTCCTGCTTGATCGCCCGGACCTTCCGGCTGATGCTCGTCAGCTCTTGACGCAGCATGTCAGCGACGCCCTCATCAATCTGCCTCTGGCGCAAGCCGCGATTGGCACCGACCGGCTGCAGCGCGTGGCCCGCGAGGCGACGGAAACCGCGATCGTCGCTATCGCCGGCGAGATCACGTCACGCGAAGTTGCCGATCTGGTCGAACATCTGCGCGTCAGCGGACGCCTGACGCCATCCTTCCTCATGCATACGCTCTGCTCCGGCAAGATCGAGTTCTTCGCCGGCGCCATCGTCAATCTGACCGGCTGCGACGAGCGGCGGGTGCGTTCGATCCTGGCGACCGGCCGCATGCATGCCGTGCGCGCGCTTTACGAATCGGCTGGCCTTGCGCGCGACATCAGCGTGATCTTCGTCGAAGCCACGTTGCTGTGGCGCGAGGCGTCGAAATCCACATCAGGCACGATGCTGGCGAATGTCTGCGGCCGGCTGCTGCAGAGCTTCCGGAGCCGTAACACCACCCATGGCGCGGTGCAGGAACTGCTGGAGATGGTCGAGAAACTGCATGTCGCCGAGCAGCGACAGTCGGCACGCGGCTACGCCTATATGACGGCGCTCGCTGCTGCCTAATTAATTGCTCAAGCGCCTGACGACCCAGGAATAGCTTCCTGTTACGAAGTGCACAGGCGTCGCGAGCGCGGATTTCATCGAATGGCCAGAGGGAAGGTGCGTGCGTACCTCTGCCGCCATTCTGGACGCTAGCCCGGAAACCCCGGTCTGCGGCTTTTCCTCGATAACGGCAGGCGCAGGCGCTGGTGCTGCGGCGACCACCTTGGGTTCCGGCGGCAGCGGTGGATGCGGGGGCTCGCAGACGGCGATGACCGTCGGATAGCTGATGTTCGAATAATGCTTCAACTGCCGCTCGGAATCGGCATCGCACATCGCCACCGTCTCAAAGTGCTTTCCCACCGTCGCCACGTAGTTGCACTGCGTGACCGAGTCGTTGCAGCCGAGGATGGTCATGGCGATGAGGACAGCTTGCATGGGGGCGCTTTCGATATTGAACCGCTCCCCTTAGACGCAGCAATTTCAACCAAATGAAGGCCGCTTTCCGGCATCCATGCGGAGCAGGATTACAATCAGGAAAGGTGACGCCGTCGATCAACCTTCGGCGACTGGCTTGATCAGCCTTCGGCGACCCTCGGCGGTGGCGGAGCCTGCTCGTCAATCAGCACCTGCGGACCGAGATCGGGCTTTTCGGCCGTGCGAACCTCATGCATCCATTCGCGCCAGATCGCCACCAGAAGCGCCATCAGCACCGGACCGATGAAGAGCCCGAGGAAGCCCATCGTTTTCACTCCGCCGATCAGGCCGAAGAAAGTCGGCAGGAACGGCAGCTTGATCGGGCCGCCCACGAGCTTGGGGCGCAGCGTCTTGTCGACTATGAAGAGTTCGACGGTTCCCCAAACGAATAGGCTGATGCCGGCAACAGGCGAGCCGCTGGCAAGCAGGTACAGCGACACCAGCGTGAACGACAGCGGCGCGCCGCCGGGGATCAGCGCCATGATGCCGGTGATGACGCCAAGCGTCACGGGCGAGGGCACGCCGGCGACCCAATAGGCGACGCCGAGCACGATGCCTTCGCCGATGGCGATCAGCGTCATGCCCATCACGGTCGAGCTGATCGTGGCAGGCACCACGCGCGAAATCCGCTCCCAGCGGTTGGGCAGGATGCGTTCCCCGAGCATGTCGATCTGGCGGGAGAAATCCGCGCCGTCGCGATAGACGAAGAACAGCGCGATCAGCATGAAGAGCAGCGTCAGCAGCAGATGGAAGGCACCGCCGCCGGCGGCAAGCACGGCGCGGTAGATATTGCCGATATGCGCGCCGCTCACTGCCTGGATCAGTTCACCCATGCTGCCGGGGCTGCCGATATACTTGACCCAGAGCTCATCGAGGTAGGGCCCAACAAATGGAAAGGCCGAAATCCATTGCGGCGTCGGTTCGCCAAAGCGGTTCACATGGATCAGCCAGCCGACCCATTCGCGCACTTCGCCCGTGGTATAGGTGACGGCAAGCACGATCGGCGTGATGAGAAAAGTGACGATGAGCACGATCGCGATGGTCGCCGCGACCGTCGTGTTGCCGCCAACCCTTTGCAGCAGCCGGCGATAAAGCGGCCAGCTTGCAAATCCGATGACAAGCGCGGCCAACACCGGCACGACGAAGCCGTAGAAGAAATAGACGCCAGCGGCCACGACGAGGATCAGAAGCCAGCGTGCCGCGGAGATCGAAGGGATGAGCGGCGTACGTGCGGGAGAGGATGGACCGATCCATCGCGACTCGCGCTGCATATTGTTGTTCGGAAGGCTCACGTCGTCCTTTTCCCCCTTATTTCACCTAAGGATATGGGCCATGCATCCTTTGCACGCAAGCGCCATCACCGATTTAAGCCCGATGACGCCCCCGCCGCCGGTCCATCGGCCTGATCCGCAGGCTTCATAACCTTACATCACGCAATCATTAAGACAGAAACCCTTCGACATCCTTGTCATGGATCACGCTCGGCCTGCGCGATCGGCGATTTTTGCCGAGATCGCGCCTGTTTCGACCAATATTGGAACGAACCGCCGTGATCTGACGGAAATGTGATCCCGCAATTTGGGCTGCCGTACGCCTGCGAAGCTTCAGCGGATTTCCGCCGGCTGACCCAATCCCACAACAAGCTCTTGCAGCAATGATACGCCTCGACTATTTTGGATCCATGGATACAAATGGAATCATCACATCGCTTCGGCGCGATATCGAATCCGGACATCTCGACGCCGGCACGGTGCTCAAACAGGAACAACTGGCGGAACGTTTTGGCGTCAGCCGCCAGCCCATCAGGCAGGCGCTGGACAGGCTGCTGGCATCAGGGCTTCTGGTGCGCCGCCCGGATCGTAGTCTTGCCGTGTCGGGTCTGAACGAGGAGCAGGCGCGTGAGCTTGCCGAAATCCGCCTGTCTCTGGAGACGACCGCGCTGCTGGCGTCGATCGAGGCGCTGACCGAAAGTGATCTGCGCAAGGCGCGGCGGCTGAACGAGGATCTGCTCGATGAAGAAGACCCGCAACAGCTGGAGGAACTCGACCTTGCATTTCACCGCACGCTCTACGGCCGCTGCGGCAACGCGAGATTGCTCGACATGATCGACACCTTCCGCCGTGAATCGCGTCGGGCCTATGCGCGGCAACCGAAAGGCTCCGAGGCCCGCCCGACGCTTCATGGCGAGCATCAGGCGATCATCGAGGCATGCGCCGCGCGAGACGCCGATCTGGCGCGCCAGGCGCTTTCTCAACATCTGCAATTGACGACCGCAAGGCTTACCCGCGAAGGAGAAGAAGGATGACGACGTTCTCGGCACAGGTGGCGTGGAAGCTGGGCGAGGGCAGCTTTATCGATGGGCGCTACAGCCGTGGCCACAACTGGACCTTTGACGGCGGCATCACGGTTCCGGCCTCCGCATCGCCGCACAATGTGCCGTTGCCCTATGCCGTCGAAGAAAATGTCGATCCGGAGGAGGCCTATGTCGCGGCGCTCTCCAGCTGCCATATGCTGTTCTATCTCTGGATCGCCTCGAAGAAGCGCATCGGCATCGACAGCTATGTCGATGATGCGGTGGGCGTCATGGAGAAAGTCGATGGCCGCATGATGGTCAGCCGCGTCGATCTGCGCCCGAAGGTCGGTTACACCGGTGAAGTTCCGAGCCGTGACCTCGAGGAGCAGATGCACCACCAGGCGCACGAACTCTGCTTCCTCGCCAATTCGGTGAAGACGGTGATCGAGATCAGGCTCGACTGAGCCTGATCCTAAACCTCGGCGTCAGATGTCGAGGTTTTCCGCGAAGGCGGCGCGATCCTGGATGAAGCGGAAGCGGGCTTCCGGCTTCGTGCCCATGAGATCGTCGACCGCCGTGCGCGTGCCCTCGAAATCCACCTCGTCGATCAGCACCCGCAGCATGGTGCGCTTGCTCGGATCCATGGTGGTTTCCTTGAGCTGCGCCGGCAGCATTTCGCCCAGACCTTTGAAGCGGCTGATCTCGACCTTCGCCTTGCCCTTGAATTCCGTCTCCATCAGCTCGGCGCGGTGACGGTCGTCACGCGCATAGGCCGACTTCGCGCCCTGCGTGATTTTGTAGAGCGGCGGGACGGCGAGGAAGAGGTGGCCGCCGCGCACGAGCTCGGGCATCTCCTGATAGAAGAAGGTGATGAGCAGCGATGCGATATGCGCGCCGTCGACGTCGGCATCGGTCATGACGATGATGCGTTCGTAGCGAAGGTCTTCCTCGCGGTATTTCGAGCGTGTGCCGCAGCCGAGCGCCTGGACGAGATCGGAGAGCTGCTGGTTGGCGCCAAGCTTCTCGCGGCCGGCGCTGGCGACGTTGAGGATCTTGCCGCGCAGAGGCAGGATCGCCTGGTTGGCGCGGTTTCGCGCCTGCTTGGCGGAGCCACCTGCCGAATCCCCTTCGACGATGAAGAGCTCGGCGCCCTGGGCGGTGTTCTGAGAGCAATCGGCAAGCTTGCCGGGCAGGCGCAGCTTGCGGACGGCGGTCTTGCGGTTGACTTCCTTTTCCTTGCGGCGGCGCAGGCGCTCTTCCGCACGCTCGATCACCCAGTCGAGCAGCTTGGCCGTCTCGTTTGGATTGTCGGCGAGATAGTGGTCGAAGGGATCGCGCAGCGCGTTTTCGACGATGCGCTGGGCTTCGACGGTGGCAAGCTTGTCCTTCGTCTGGCCGACGAATTCGGGCTCGCGGATGAAGACCGAGAGCATGCCGACGGCGGAGATCATCACGTCATCGGTGGTGATCTGCGCGGCGCGCTTGTTCTGCGTGAGCTCGCCATAGGCTTTGAGGCCCTTGGTCAACGCGATGCGCAGGCCGGCCTCATGAGTGCCGCCTTCGGGCGTCGGAATGGTGTTGCAATAGGAGTGAACCTGCGGATCACCGCCGTACCAGGTGATCGCCCATTCGAGCGAACCATGGCCGCTGGTCTTCTCCGTTTTGCCGGCGAAGATCTCGCGGGTGACGGTGAACTCCTTGCCCATTGTCGCCTGCAGATAGTCCTTCAGGCCGCCGGGGAAGTGGAAGACCGCCTTGTCGGGGATCTCGCCGCCCTCTTGCACGACACCAGGATCGCAGCTCCAGCGGATCTCGACGCCGCCGAACAGATAGGCCTTGGAGCGCGCCATGCGGAACACCCGGCCGGCATCGAACTTGGCGTGATCGCCGAAGATTTGCGGATCGGGATGGAAGCGGACGCGCGTGCCGCGGCGATTGTGAACGTCGCCCAGTTCTTCCAGTCCACCCTGCGGGATGCCGCGCGAAAAGCGCTGGCGGTAGAGCTTGCGATTGCGCGCGACCTCGACTTCGAGAACATCCGAGAGCGCGTTGACAACGGAGACGCCGACGCCGTGCAGACCGCCTGATGTCTCGTAGGCCTTGCCGTCGAACTTACCGCCGGCATGCAGCTTGGTCATGATGACTTCCAGCGTCGACTTGCCGGGAACCTGCGGGTGGTTCTCGACCGGAATACCGCGCCCGTTGTCGCTGACGGTGAGGAAGCCCATCGCGTCGAGATGCACTTCGATGAAATTGGCGTGGCCGGCCACCGCTTCGTCCATCGAGTTGTCGATGACTTCGGCAAAGAGGTGGTGCAGCGCCTTCTCGTCGGTGCCGCCGATATACATGCCGGGACGCATGCGTACCGGTTCTAGGCCTTCCAGAACGCGGATCGAAGACGCGCCGTAGTCTTCCGACGTAGAACTCGCCGGTGGCGCCTGCCGCGGCGCGGCAGTGGCGGCAGCACTCGGCGCAGCCGAAGCGGCGACGGGCGCGGGGGCGGCCGCGGCTGGCTTTGGCGCATCCTCCTGCTTCTTGGTCAGGGGCATTCCGGAAAAGAGGTCGTTGCTATCGTCCATGGAGCCGTTCAGATCTTCATCTTGTCGTGGGGTGGGCCGCTTGCGCTTGAGCCTGACCCAAAATCACCGTAATTCATATCACGTTTGCGAATCAGGCAGAGTCTGCCAGAAAGCACCTCGATACGCGACGCCACCTCACCGGGCGGACTTTCTTTAAGAAATGATTTGCGTCCTGGGTCGCCGAATGGCAAGCGGCCAGACGCCTCAGGGAACCTTGCGCATGCGAATGTCCACAAGTCATTGCATAACTATCACAGCAATTGCGGCCTTTTTCATGGTCGCATCGGCTGGTCTTAGCGCAGCCGACACCTTGCCACCCTTCAAGGACGACCTGTTTTCCACGCAGACGACGCTTCAGACCGGCAATGGCGGCGCCTTCGATGTCATCGACTACGACGAAATGCGCGATATCAACGGCCGCGACCAGATCCCAGAAAAGCGCACGCAGCAGAAGTATGTCTCGCTCGGCATCCGCAAGCTCCAGAACAACGAGACGCTGTCGCTCGATGGCGTCAAGCTCGACGTCGCGAGGGTAGGGCCGAGCGCCGGTGCCGCCTTCACGGTGATATTCATCCACGGTCGTGATGGCGACCGCCGCCTCGGCGTCAACGATTACACCTTCGGTGGCAACTTCAACCGGCTGAAAAACCTCGTCGCCGGCAATGGCGGCGTCTATTACGCGCCGTCGGTCAAGACCTTCGACAGCGATGGCGTGACCGCTGTCGCCGGCCTCATCCGCTACGCCAGCGCCCAGGCGCCGGGCCGCCCAATCATCCTCACCTGCGCCTCCATGGGCAGCCAGATCTGCTGGGGCGCGACGCGCGACGCCGAGACGGTCAAGCGCCTCAAGGGTATGGTCATCATGAGCGGTGTCGCCGATCCTGATTTTGCGAAGAGCGCCTTCTACAAGGCCAAGCTGCCCCTCTGGTTCGCCCACGGCAGTCGCGATCCGACTTACGCCGCCGCCGACCAGCAGGCGCTGTTCGAAACGCTGATCAAATCGCGTTATCCGACGCATTTTACGCTGTACCAGACGGGCAATCACGGGACGCCGATCCGCATGATCGATTGGCGCCAGACGCTGAACTGGATCCTGGCCTCCTAAAATTGAGGGGGCTAGCCATAGTTTAGGCACCACGGCTGACAAATTTTAAGCATTTGCGCCGCAAAACGCCGCAATTTCCCTTACGTAAGCGTCCCAAACCTTTTCATTGCCGCATGCTTTTGCTAAGGCCCGTGCTGACGGAGAAATGGGGAAGGCCGGCATGACACCTGACGTGCGACCGCTTGTGGCGGGAAACTGGAAAATGAACGGCACGCGTGCCTCGCTGGATCAGATCAAGGCGATCGCTTCGGGTGTCCAGGGTCCTCTTTCCAACAAGGTGGAAGCGCTGATTTGCCCGCCGGCGACGCTGCTTTACGTGGCGACCGCGCTTTGCACCGATAGCCCACTCGCCATCGGCGCGCAGGATTGCCACCAGAACCCCGAAGGCGCCCATACCGGCGATATCTCGGCTGAGATGATCGCCGATTGCTTTGGCACCTATGTCATCGTCGGCCATTCCGAACGCCGCACCGATCATGCCGAGACGGACCATCTGGTGCGCGCCAAGGCCGAAGCCGCCGCCGCCGCCGACCTGACGGCGATCGTCTGCATCGGCGAGACCGCCGCCGAGCGCCAGGCCGGCCAGGCGCTCGATATCATCAAGCGTCAGCTGTCGGCCTCCGTGCCCGAGAACGCCACGCCTGAAACCACCGTGATTGCCTACGAGCCCGTCTGGGCGATCGGCACCGGTGTCACGCCGACCGCCGAGGACGTCGAGAAGGCGCATGCCTTCATGCGCGCCGAGCTCGTCGCCCGCTTCGGCGACAACGGCCGCAAGTTCCGCATCCTCTATGGTGGCTCGGTCAAGCCGGGTAACGCCAAGGAATTGATGGGCGTTGCCAATGTCGACGGCGCGCTGATCGGCGGCGCGAGCTTGAAAGCAACCGATTTCCTCGCCATCTACGGCGCATACGAGGCGTTGCTCTCTTGAGATGCGTGTATATTCCGGGCTGAAGGGCTTGGAATAGCGGATCACCTCATGTAAAGAGCGCCAGAATTTTACTTTATGCCCGCTTCGTGCCGGCAGGACTGGACCCATGCAGACCGTATTGATTGTCATTCATCTCATGATCGTGCTGGCGCTTGTCGGCGTTGTGCTTATCCAGCGCTCCGAAGGCGGTGGCCTCGGTATCGGCGGCGGTTCGGGCTTCATGTCTGCACGCGGCACGGCCAATGCGCTGACCCGCACGACCGCGATCCTCGCAGCACTCTTCTTCATCACCTCGCTCGGCCTTGGCGTATTGAACCGCTACGAAAGCCGTCCGACGGATATCCTGAACCGCATTCCGGCAACGAGTGGGCAGGGCAACGGCATTCTCGATTCGCTCGGCGGTCAGCAGCAGAACGGCGCCGCCGCTCCGGCTGCACCCGCGGCTCCTGCCGGCAACGGCGTTCCGACCGGCGGTGACGCACCTGCTGCTCCGGCCGCTCAGGCTCCTGCCGCGACTGCTCCGGCTGCCCCTGCAGCCACCGCACCGGCTCCCGCCGCGACGACGCCGGCCCCGGCAGCGACTGAAACTGCTCCGGCAGCACCGCAGGCCACCACGCCTGCCACTCCGGCCCCGGCGACTGCTCCCAGCGGGCAGTAAGCCGAACGACGCATAAACCGCCGGCAGGCCCCAGGGTCTGCCGGTTTTCTTTTGTCCAGATGTCACCGCACAGCGATCGCGCGGCAAGCGCGAGAAGAATGCTGTTGAATTAGAGCCCTAAAATTCAGGACATGAATTTTAGGGCTGGTGGAATCGTTTTTGAAAAGGTAAGCGGTAGCTCCCATGGCGCGATACGTATTCATCACTGGCGGCGTGGTTTCCTCTCTCGGTAAAGGAATTGCGGCCGCCGCTCTCGGAGCGTTGCTGCAGGCCCGTGGTTATCGGGTGCGGCTGCGCAAACTCGACCCCTATTTGAACGTGGATCCGGGCACAATGAGCCCGACCCAGCACGGCGAAGTCTTCGTCACCGACGATGGCGCGGAAACCGATCTCGATCTTGGCCACTACGAGCGCTTCACCGGCCGCTCGGCCACCAAGACCGACAACATCACCACCGGCCGTATCTACAAGAACATCATCGACAAGGAACGCCGCGGCGACTACCTCGGCGCGACCGTGCAGGTCATCCCGCACGTCACCAACGAGATCAAGGATTTCGTGATCGAGGGCAATGACGAGTACGACTTCGTCATCTGCGAAATCGGCGGCACCGTCGGCGATATCGAGGCGATGCCCTTCATGGAAGCCATCCGCCAGCTCGGCAACGACCTGCCGCGCGGCACGGCCGTCTATGTCCACCTGACGCTGATGCCCTATATCCCGGCGGCCGGCGAGCTGAAGACCAAGCCGACCCAGCACTCCGTCAAGGAACTGCAGGCGCTCGGCATTCACCCCGACATCCTGCTGGTGCGCGCCGATCGCGAAATCCCGGAAGCCGAGCGTCGCAAGCTCTCGCTGTTCTGTAACGTCCGCGAGAGCGCAGTCATCCAGGCGCTTGACGTCGCCAACATCTACGACGTGCCGATCGCCTACCACAAGGAAGGCCTCGACAACGAAGTTCTGGCCGCCTTCGGCATCGAGCCGGCGCCTAAGCCGCGCCTCGATTCCTGGGAAGAGGTCTGCAATCGCATCCGCACGCCTGAGGGCGAAGTCACGATCGCGATCGTCGGCAAGTACACCGGCCTCAAGGACGCCTACAAGTCGCTGATCGAAGCGCTGCACCATGGTGGTATCGCCAACCGCGTGAAGGTCAATCTCGAGTGGATCGAATCGGAAGTCTTCGAAAAGGAAGACCCGGCGCCCTATCTCGAAAAGGTCCATGGTATCCTCGTGCCCGGCGGTTTCGGCGAGCGCGGCTCAGAAGGCAAGATCCTCGCTGCGCAGTTCGCCCGCGAACGCAACGTTCCTTATTTCGGTATCTGCTTCGGCATGCAGATGGCAGTCGTTGAAGCGGCCCGTCATCTGGCCGGCATCGAGAAGGCCTCGTCGACCGAGTTCGGCAAGACCGAGGAGCCCGTGGTCGGCCTGATGACAGAATGGGTCAAGGGCAACGAGCTGCAGAAGCGCACCTCTGCCGGCGACCTCGGCGGCACCATGCGCCTCGGCGCCTACAAGGCGGCCCTCAAGAAGGACACCAAGATCGCCGAGATCTATGGCTCGACCGATATCTCCGAGCGCCACCGCCACCGCTACGAAGTCAACATCGACTACAAGGACCGCCTGGAAAACTGCGGCCTCGTCTTCTCCGGCATGTCGCCGGACGGCGTGCTGCCGGAGACCGTCGAATACCCTGACCATCCCTGGTTCATCGGCGTCCAGTACCACCCGGAACTGAAGTCCCGCCCGCTCGAACCGCACCCGCTGTTCAAGAGCTTCATCGAAGCGGCGACCGAGCAGAGCCGGTTGGTTTAAGACATAGTCGCAAGACGATAGAGAAGGCCGCTTTCGACAGCGGCCTTTTTGCTTTTGGGGATCGGGATGTAAGCGAGTTGGCTGACGCTGATGTGGGCAGCGCCGGGCGCCAAAAACTCCCCTCATTCTCGCCCTTGTGGCGGGAATACGGCCGCCGCGCGTCCGTGCGACGAAGAGACTCTTTCCAGCCTAAGGACTTGGGCTGGCTGGATGTCTGTGACGAGCACAGAAATGAGGGTGAAGGAGCTGCCGGGGCCATGGCTAGGCAAGCAAAAGCCGCCGACATCCAACGATGCGGCGGCTCCTGCATTCCCAAATCTGCGATACGCCGCCTCAGGCCGCGCGTTGTCCCCGCGCAGGGACACCTGCTTCCGTCCCCTGATCGCGGATCATGCCGCGCCGGTTAAGCTTGAAGTGGTTGACCAACTCAGCCAGCAGCGCCGCACCCGATGCAAGCTCCGAGCTGATGCCCGTCGTGCGCTCCACCATGCCGGCATTTTGCTGTGTCATGCGGTCGATTTGCGAGACGGCGTTGTTGATTTCCGAAAGGCCGGTCGATTGCTCGGCGGCGGCGGTCGCCAGCGCGGTCATGTTGGTGTCGATCGATTCGACGAAGGTCTCGATCTCGTTGAGCGCCGTGCCGGTCGCGTCGACGAGGCGAACGCCTTCGTTGACTTCCTTGCCGGAGTTTTCGATCAGACCCTTGATCTCCTTGGCGGCCTTGGCCGAGCGCTGTGCCAGTTCGCGCACTTCCTGGGCGACCACGGCAAAGCCCTTGCCGGCTTCGCCGGCACGCGCCGCCTCGACACCTGCGTTCAGCGCCAGAAGGTTGGTCTGGAAAGCGATCTCGTCGATGACGCCGATGATATGGCCGATTTCCTTCGAAGCCGAGGCGATCCGCTGCATGGCGGTGATCGTCTCACGCACGACGGCAGCGGAGGTCGAGGCCGAGGCGCGCGCGCTCTGCACCAGCTTGCGCGTCGCCTGCGTGTTTTCCGTCGAGGACTTGACCGTCGCCGTCACCGTCTCAAGCGCGGCGGACGTCTCCTCGAGCGAGACCGCCTGTTCCCTTGTCCGCGCGGAGAGCTGCTCGGCGGCGTCGCGCATTTCCTGGCTGTTGCCGTTCAGTGCGTTGGTCTGCTGCAGCACCTTCACCAGCGTTGCCTGGAACGCGCCGATCGAGGTGTTGAAATCGCGGCGCAAGGTCTCGAATTCGCCGACGAAGGGCTCGTCGATGGTCTGGCGGATATTGCATTCGGAGAGACGGGCAAGACCGGCGCCGAGATCGTTGACGACCTTCATCCGCTCGGTGACATCGGTCGCGAACTTCACGACCTTGAAGACGCGGCCCGACGCATCGAGGATCGGATTGTAGGACGCCTGGATATAGATCTCGCGCCCGCCCTTTGCGATCCGTTTGAACTGGTCGGCGGCGAACTCGCCGGCGGCCAGTTTCGCCCAGAAGGTCTTGTATTCTGCGGAGCGGCTGTAATCCGCTTCGCAGAACATCGCGTGATGCTTGCCGACGATCTCGGACAGGGAATAGCCGAGCGTCGCCAGGAAATTCTCGTTGGCCGTGATGATGTTGCCCTCAGGCGTGAACTCGATGACTGCCTGCGCGCGCGACAGTGCTTCGAGCTTGCCCTTGTCCTCGGCTGCCTGCTTCTTGGCGGCCGTGATGTCGGTCGCGAATTTCATCACCTTGTATGGCTTGTTGCCGCGATAGATCGGATTGTACGTCGCCTCGATCCAAATCTCGCGGCCGCCCTTGGCGATGCGTCTATATTGGCGCTGGTCGAACTTGCCTTCGCCAAGCCGCGCCCAGAAATCCGCATAATCCCTGGAGTTCGCCTCGGCAGGATCGACGAACATCCGGTGATGCTTACCGACGATCTCGCTGAGCTCGTAGCCGACCGCCTTGCAGAAATTCTCGTTGGCCGTCAGAATCTTTCCGGTGAGGTCGAATTCGATGATTGCCTGCGACTTGTTCAACGCGTCCAGCACAGCGCTGCTGGAAGAGCCGATGCTTGATAGAAATCCGACCATGGACAAACCCCGATATGCCAAGCGTGCCAAATCGCACGCCGGGCAAATCTACGGACTTTGTGTAAATATTCGCTAAACGTTTATTAGTGTTGAGTTTTTCGGATTATGCGACCTTTGGTAGAGGTCCGGTGTAGATCGAGCGGGGACGGATCAATCGGCCGTTGAGTGCCTGCTCCCGGGCATGGGCGATCCAGCCTACAGTGCGCCCGATTGCGAAGACGCCGGTAAAGGCTTGCCGCTCGAAACCGAGCGCTTCGAGAAGCAACGCCGTGTAGAACTCGACATTGACGTCGAGCGGCCGATCCGGCTTCCTCTCCTTGAGAATGGCAAGAGCGGCGCGCTCGACGGACGCTGCCAGCGCCATCCGTTCACGATCGACCTGGCCGGAGCGAACGAGAGGCGAGAGCGCATTCTTCAGCGCGTCGGCTCTCGGATCGCGAACACGATAGATCCGGTGCCCGAACCCCATCAGCCGCTCTCCGCGATCAAGTGCGTCCGTCAGCCATGCATGGGCGTTGGCTTCGGTTCCGATCGCATCCAGCATATCAAGCACCGGGCCGGGCGCTCCGCCGTGAAGCGGTCCTTTCAGTGCGCCGATGGCGGCCAGTACCGAAGATGTCAGCCCCGCCTGGGTGGAGGCGACAACGCGCGAGGCGAAGGTCGAGGCGTTCAATCCATGATCGGAGATCGTCACCAGATAGGCGTCCAGCGCCGCCGTCTGCTCCGCGCTCGGCATCCTGTCGGTCAACATCCGCAAGATGTCCGCGGACTGCGACAGCGACTCATCCGGCGTCACCGGCCGCTGGCCGGCCTGCAGCCTGAGGATGGCGGGCAGGAACACGGCGGGCGCTGCCATCAGATGCAGAGCCGTGTCGAGATCCTGCCCATCGCCAAGGCGCGCGATCATCGCGCGCATGGCATCGACGGGCGGGAGCGCCAGAAGCCCTTCGTCCAGACGCGTGATGTGCGAATAGAGGTCGACCCTCGCGGCCCCGAGCAGCGACCGCAGTGTGGTCGCGGTGACCGGACGCTCCATCAGTCCGTCGAGCAGCGATGCTGCGACACCCTCATATGTCTCGCCGGGAACGAGATCATCAAGCGAGACGCCGCGTATCACCAGGCGTCCGCGTTCACCGTCCACATCGGACAGTTGGGTTTCCGCTGCAATCACATCTTCCAAGCCGTTCTTCATTGCGTTTCTCCTTTACGCTTGGAAGAATCGGACCTAGATAGATTGACGTCAATCTTGATGAATAAGATCAATGTAAGAGGCTCGCATGACATGGCTGACGGCCGAGGAAGCGTTGGAACGGCTCGGCACGAAGCCGCAGACGCTCTATGCCAATGTCAGTCGTGGCCGCATCCGCGCGAAGCCCGATGCAGCCGATAGCCGCCGCAGTCTCTACCATTCCGAGGACGTTGCGCGTCTCGCCAAGCGCCATGCCGGCAGACGAAAGGCGGCGTCGATTGCCGCCGAAACGATCGACTGGGGCGAGCCGGTCCTGCCGACCGCGATTTCGACGATCGCGGATGGCCGGCTTTACTATCGAGGTCGCGAGGCGGTCGCCTTGTCCGAACGGGCGACGTTCGAGCAGGTCGCGGCCTTCTTGTGGGAGAGCCAAGCAGCCATATGCCCGTCGATCGAACTCTTGGCTGGCGAGCCATCAAGGATATCTGGCGCTTTCGTCTTGCTGGCGAGGAGAGCGGCGGCGGATCTGCCGGCGTTGGGCCGAGCGCCCGCCGCGTTGAAGTCGGAAGCCGGTCAGGTGCTTGCCACAGTGGCAGCCGCACTTGTTCCGAGCCAAATCGACTTGCCGCTGCACGAGCGCCTTGCGCAGAGCTGGGATCGGCCTGATGCGGCAGAACCGATCAGGCGGGCACTTGTGCTCGCCGCCGAACACGAACTCAACGTCTCCGCATTCGCGGCGCGCGTCACCGCATCGTCGGGCGCTTCACTGGCCGCTGCCACGTTATCCGGCCTTTCAACGCTGACCGGCCCTCGTCACGGCGGTGCCTGGCAGGGCGCCGTGCGGCTGATGGAGTTGTCACGAGAGATGGGCGCGCGCGAGGCGATCAGAACGATGTTGGCGACGGAAGGAGTGGTGCGGGCCTTTGGCCATAAGCTCTATCCAGATGGCGATCCTCGCGCGGCGGCGATTATGCATTCGTTCGAGATGCCGAAGCTCTACGCCGAGATTGCCGCTCTCGGCGCGGAATTGTTGGGCGAGCCTGCGAATATCGATTTCGCGCTCGCGGCGATGGCGGGGCATTTCGACCTTCCCGACGACGCGCCGCTTGTCATCTTTGCGCTTTCCCGAACCGCCGGATGGCTCGCGCATGCTATCGAACAGGTGACCAGTGGAACTATGATCCGCCCGCGTGCCCGCTATGTTGGACCATCGCCGGAGGCGCATTGAGGGAACGCGGGATGGTCTCATCGCCTGTGTAACTGCCGCCAAGCGCATTGCGGTGCCAGGCGAGGCGGGGTTAGAGTGCGCTATTCGGTCGTGGGGCGGAAATTGCCACAGGGGGATATCATGGAGACAGTATCGTACGGTCGTCCTTGTCTGGCCGCCGCCATCGCCGCGATGACTTTGCTTTGGGCGGGGCTCTGGGCTGGCTTGGCATCGGCGCAGTCAGCCGGCTGCACGCTTGAACGCGTCGCCGGCACGTCGCGCCAGATCATGCGCTGCGCTGATGGCGTGACCGTCACCGCCGAAGGTGGCGCGCGCTTCCAGCTTGTCGACAGCAATGGCGATGGTCGTCCCGATTCGGTGTCGCTGCGCAACAAGGCGGTCCTCGTCGATGTCGACAGTGCCAGGCGCAGTGGCGGCTTCCAGGTGGTGACGCCGCAGGCGATCGCCGCCGTGCGCGGCACGCGCTGGGCCGTCGACGTCAAGAACGGCACGACATCGGTCTTCGTCGTACGTGGCCGTGTGGCCGTGGGCAGGCCATCGGCGGGGCCGAGGGTCGTGCTGGCGCCGGGCGAGGGCGTGGACGTGTCGCGCACCAGTGGTGCGCTCACGGTTCGGCGCTGGCCGCAGGCGCGCGCTGCGGCACTTCTCGCGCGGCTGGGCCAGTAGTCGCCCATGCAGGCCAGACGGCTTCTGATCACGATATCCCTGATCGCGGCCGCCCTTTGGGGCGGCGCGCTCGGCTATCTCCACATGCAGGGCAATGCCGGCTTTCTCGATCGCATGGAAGCATCGCTGGCCGACCTCAGAAGCCACCTCATTGGGCCGAGCAGCGCGCCTTCGGTCGTCACCATCGTTGCGATCGATGATCAGACGGCGAGCGCCAACGGATATCCGTTGAGCCGGGCAACGCTCGCGCGCCTAGTGGAAACCATCGGCGCGCTGAAGCCGAAGGTCATTGCGCTGGACTTGCTGCTCGTCGATCCCGGACCCGAGGAGGGCGACCAGGCACTCGCCGATGCGCTGAAGGGCGTGCCGACTGTCATCGCCGCAGCCGGCGTCTTCCCATCAAGTCTTCAATCGGTGACATCGAGTGCCGAGGATCCGCTTGCGACCATTCCGGTGGCTGATCGGATGATGTTGCCGATCGCCCGTTTCGCCGATTCCGCCGCGATCGGCGTCGTCAACGTGTCGACCGATCAGGGCGGAACGCCGCGCTATATTCCGCTGATCTCTCGCGGCGCGCAGCGCGTCGATGCCTCGTTTCCGCTGCGGGTGGCGTCGGTGGCGCTCGGCGTCAATCCGGCCTTTACGCCGGCGGCCCTTGCCCTCGGCGAACTGCGCCTTCCGACCGATATCGGCCAGCGCCTGCCGTTGACCTTCTACGGACCGCGCGGAACGATCCCCACCTTCAGCGCCGCCGATGCGCTCGCCGGCAAGATCGACGCCAAGATGGTCGAGGGCAGGGTGGTTGTGATCGGCTCGACGGTAACCGGCGGCGGCGACGTCTTTCCGACGCCGTTTGATCCGGTGCTTCCCGGCGTCGAGGTCATGTCCACGGCCATCACCCGGCTGATCGCAGGCGACAACATCGTGCGCGACGGCAATGTGCGCTCGTTCGATGCGCTGCTCGGCGTCACTCTGCCGGTGCTGATCATCAGCCTGCTCGGCTGGCGCCGCAGCGCCGTGGCCTACAGCGCCATCGCGGCCGCGGTGTTGGCGTGGTTGACGTTCAACATTGTCGCGTTCTCGCATGGCTATTGGTTCAGCGCGGCCCTGCCGATCGCCGCGACCCTGCCGCCGGTGCTGCTGTTCGGCGCGATGGAGCTGTGGCTCGATCGCCGCCGCGCCACGCATTTCGCCGCTCAAAGCGACCTGTTGCAGCGAATCGAGGCGCCGGGGCTTGGCGAATGGCTGGCGCGCGATCCGACTTTCCTCTCACGCCCGGTGCGTCAGGAAGCCGCGGCGGTGTTCGTCGACCTGTCGGGCTTCACCGGATTGAGTGAGGCGATCGGTGCTGCGCGCGTACAAGAGGTCTTGAGCGGCTTCTTCGAGCTCGTCGATGACGAGGCGCGCGCCCATGGCGGCGCGATCACCAGTTTCATGGGCGATGGCGCGATGATCCTCTTCGGCCTGCCGCGACCGGCCGATGACGACGGTCTGCGGGCGGCGGCCTGCGCAGTCGGGCTCGGCAATCGCCTGAGGGCCTGGCTTTCAGCAGATCCGGGGCTTTCCGGCCGCAAGATCGGCTTCAAGGTCGGTGCCCATTGCGGCACGGTCGTAGCTTCGCGTCTCGGCACCGGCACACGCCAGCAGATCACCGCGACCGGTGATACCGTCAACGTCGCAAGCCGCCTCATGGAAGTGGCGGCAAGCCGCGGTTTCGAGGTCGCGCTGAGTTCGGCATTGATGAGCGCGGCGGGCGCGGGGGCAGCACCCAACCATCAAGGGCATATTGAAGGGCCGGTCTCAGCCAGAATCAGGGGCCGCGCCGAAAGCATCGATGTCTTGCTGTGGCGCGGACATCCGCTTTGACATTTGTCGTGTGACGCAGTAGGAACAGCCCAACTTTTCAACCGGCAAGTTCCGGACGGCGCACCGTGCGCCCGATTATTCCGAAAGACAGACAAAATGACAGAGATAAGCGGCGTCGTTCCGGCGATCGGCAAGGCGTTGGCGAAGCGCGGTTATTCCGAGCTCACCCCCGTTCAGCAATCCATGCTCGATCCGGCGCTTGCCGCATCTGACGCGCTGGTATCGGCGCAGACCGGCTCCGGCAAGACGGTTGCCTTCGGCCTCGCCATGGCGCCGACCCTGCTTGGCGACGACGATCGCTTCGAGCCGGCCGCCACCCCGCTGGCCCTCGTCATCGCGCCGACCCGCGAGCTTGCGCTGCAGGTCAAGCGCGAGTTGGAATGGCTCTATGAGCTGACCGGCGCCGTCATCGTCAGCTGCGTTGGCGGCATGGACATCCGCAGCGAGCGCCGCGCGCTCGAGCGTGGCGCCCACATTGTCGTCGGCACGCCGGGTCGTCTTTGCGATCACATCCGCCGCCGCGCGCTCGACATCTCCGATCTGAAGGCCGTCGTTCTCGACGAAGCCGACGAGATGCTCGACCTCGGCTTCCGCGAAGACCTCGAATTCATTCTCGATGCCTCCCCGGATGATCGTCGCACGCTGATGTTCTCGGCAACCGTGCCGGCTGCCATCGCCAAGCTCGCCAAGAGCTACCAGAAGAACGCCGTGCGCATCGCCACCACGACGGAAGAAAAGCAGCACGTCGACATCGAATACCGTGCGCTGGCTGTCGCCCCGAGCGACCGCGAAAACGCGATCATCAACGTGCTCCGCTACTACGAGGCGACCAACGCCATCGTCTTCTGCTCGACCCGTGCCGCCGTCAACCATCTGACCGCCCGCTTCCACAACCGCAATTTCGACGTCGTCGCGCTCTCTGGCGAACTGACGCAGAACGAGCGTAGCCACGCCCTGCAGGCCATGCGCGATGGCCGCGCCCGCGTCTGCATCGCCACCGACGTCGCCGCCCGCGGCATCGACCTTCCAGGCCTCGATCTCGTCATTCATGCCGACCTGCCGACCAATCCGGAAACCCTGCTGCACCGTTCGGGTCGTACCGGCCGCGCCGGTCGCAAGGGCGTCAGCGCCATGATCGTGCCGCTCAACGCCCGCCGCAAGGCCGAGCGTCTGCTCGACAATGCCGGCATCGCCGCCACTTGGGCGCTGCCGCCGTCGGCCGAGGAAGTCATTGCCCGCGACGAGGAACGTCTGCTCGCCGATCCGATCTTCGAGGAGGCTCCCCGCGAAGAGGAGCAGGACATCGTCAAGCGCCTGCTTGAAGCGCACGGCGCCGAGAAGCTCGCCAACGCCTTCGTCAATCTCTACCGCGCCAAGCAGTCGGCGCCGGAAGATCTGATGGAGATCAGCCTGCAGGCCGGTCCGCGCAAGCCGCGCGACAACGCCGATGGCCCGCGCGACACCAGCCCGCGTGGCCCGCGCGACGATTTCGGCCCAAGCGTCTGGTTCTCGCTGTCGGTCGGCCGCAAGCAGAACGCCGAGCCGCGCTGGCTGATCCCGATGATCTGCCGCAACGGCAACCTGACCAAGCGTGACATCGGCGCCATCAAGATGCAGCCGGAGGAGACCTTCGTCGAGATCGCAGCCGGCAGCGCCGACGCCTTCCTCGCCGCGACCGGTCCGAACAAGACGATGGAACGCGGCATCCGCGTCAGCCGTCTGCCCGGCACGCCGGAATTCGGCCGCCAGGATTACGGCAAGTCGGATTTCAACAAGTCCGGCCCGAAGCCTTACGCCGCCAAGAAGAGCTATGACGACCGCCCGCGCGACGGCGGCTTCAAGAAGGGACCGCGCAGCGATGCCGCCCCATCCGGCGAGCGCGACAGCAAGCCGTGGAGCAAGCCCGGCAAGCCGAAGTTCGAAGGTAAGCCGAAATACGAGGGCAAGCCGAAGTTCGACGGTAACGGCCCGAAGCCGAAATTCTCCAAGAAGAAGGGCTGAGACCCAAAGCGTGACGGCGAGGATCGCATGCGCCGCCAGTCGTTTGGATGATCCTGATTTTCAGGGCACCACTCGACCTGGCAGCCATGCCTCGCCGTTTCTCATATCAAGCAATCGCGAAACATGAATCTCGCGGTTGCTGATCCGGACCGGGTGACGCCATGCATGATAAGACCGAGCGCATGACATCCGTTTCCACTGACGATGGTACTCAACCACAAAAGCGCACGTCTTCCTTCGACGCCAGCGCCTTCATCGCCAGGAATCTCCGGCTTTCGCCCGTCCCGGGTCTCGCAAATATCCAGCTCTACACCGCCCATTCCGGCAGCCGGCTGTCACGCCTCGGCGGCACCGATCCCGATGCGCCGGCGCCGTACTGGGCTTATGGTTGGGGCGGCGGTGCGGTGCTCGCACGTCATATCGCCGAGAACCCGGACCTCGTTCACGGCCGCCGCGTTCTCGATCTCGGCACCGGCTCCGGCCTCGTCGCGATCATCGCCGTCAAGGCCGGCGCAACATCCGTGGTCGCCGCCGACATCGACGAGAACGCCATCGTCGCCGCCCGCCTCAATGCGAGCGCCAACGGCGTCGCGATCGATCTCCTGCATGCCGACCTCCTCGACGGTGCGCCGCCTGTGGTCGATATCGTACTCGCCGGTGATCTCTTCTATGACGAAGCGTTGGCAAAACGCGCTCTGGCGTTTTTCGAAAGCTGCCGCGCGACCGGCATCGACGTCCTGATCGGCGATCCCTATCGGGTGCCGCTGCCAACAGCGAGGCTGCGCTGCATCGCCGAGTATTCCGTGCCGGATTTTGGTCTTGGCAGCGACGGAAGCGAGGTGCGCGCCGGTGTCTTCAGCTTGGACACGGTTCCTGACCGCTAGCCCATTCCAGGCGCTCCAGTGTCAGCCTACCGCCGCCTGCAGCTCCAGCAGCACCCGCATGGCCTCTTCCGCGTCGGCCGTTGGCACGAAGACATGGTCGTGATGATAGGCGGCCACCATGTTGCAGGAGATATTGTGATTGGCGAGAGCTGTGGCGACGGCGGCCGTCAGTCCGACGCCCTCAAGCGAGGAGAACACGTTGAGTGTGATCCGCCGCATGGGGAGGGTGGTGTCGAAGCCCAGCCGCTGAGCGTCGGCAGCCGGCAGTATCAAGGACACGCCTTCGGCTTCGCGAAGCCAGCCGAGCGACGAAGGCGCAGCCTGCACGGCTAGTTGCTCGTCCTCCGTCGTGCAAAACACATAGTCTTTGGCATCAAGGCTTGGCGTCATGCCACTGAGCATGGCCTTGGTATCGCGAACCGGCTCGGTGGTCATGATCGTGCATCCCGGCATTGGTGAAGATGCGCCGAGTGTGGAATAAGCGCGCTGTCCGCACAAGTCACCGCGACAACCGAGATCGGTCAGCGCGCCCTGCGACCGAACGCTTAGCCGAGCAGTTCCGGACGGATCAGCATCACCTCGCAAGCCTCTCCGGCTGCAAGCTCCGGCGCGTGCGGCGGCCGTATGATCAGGCAGTCCGCTTCCGCGAAAATCTTCATCATCGACGAATCCTGCTTGCCAAATGGCTCCACCTGCAAAACGCCGGTTGGTGAGCGCACCGCTCTTGCCCTGACATAATCCTGCCGCTGGTCGTTCGCCTTCATGCTGACAGCGGCTTCGGCCATAGCTGCTCGCTTGACCGGCGGCAGGGATGCGAGCTTGCGGATCAGAGGTTCGAGAAACAGCAGCCCGCAGACGAGGCTGGAGACCGGATTGCCCGGAAGACCGAGCACATGCATATCGCCGAAACTGCCCACCATCAACGGCTTTCCCGGTCGCATGGCTATCCGCCAGAAATCGAGTTTCATGCCGGCGGCAAGCAGCGTTGCCTGCACGAGATCGTGGTCGCCGACGGACGCGCCGCCCAGCGTGACGATCACGTCCACCTTGGCTTGCCGTGCTCTCTCGACCGCTGCCGTGATCGCTGCCTTGTTATCGGGAACGATACCGAGATCGAGCACCTCGGCGCCGGCCTTGCGCGCCAGCGCCGCAATCCCGAATGTACTGGATGCGATGATCTGCGAAGGGCCGGGCTGCTGGCCTGGCGGCACCAGTTCGTCGCCGGTGGCAAGCAGCGCGACCAGAGGCTTGCGCCGGACATCGAGCGTCGCGTGGTTCATGCCGGCGGCAACGGTTAGGCGCGAGAAATCGACTACGGTGCCTGTCATCAGCACCGGCTCGCCCTCACGAAAGTCCTGCCCGCGTGGCCGCACATGCTGGCCGGGCCGCACCGGGAAGGTGGTGCGGATGCCGTTGTCCATCTTCTCGGCGTCTTCCTGCAACAACACACTGTCGGCGCCCTCGGGAACCGGCGCGCCGGTGAAGATCCGCACGGTCTCGCCGGCGCCAATCGTGCCGTCAAACGCGTGTCCTGCGGACGACGTCCCGATTATCAGTAGCTCGCTACCGGGCTCAAGGGCATCCTCGCCGCGCAGCGCATAGCCGTCCATTGCCGATGAGTTGAAGGGCGGCTGTGTCAGCCGAGCCGCGACGTCGGTGGCGAGAACACGCCCCTCGGCCTCAGCCAGTGAGACGGTTTCGAGCGCCATGATCGGCTTTGCCCGCGACAGCAGGCGTTCCTGCGCTTCGGCGACGGGCAGCATGCTCATTTCGCATGCTCCGGATGCCTGAAATCGCCCGACTTCCCGCCCGATTTCTCAAGCAGGCGGATGCCGCTGATCTCCATCGCCTTGTCTGCCGCCTTGGCCATGTCGTAGATCGTCAGGCAAGCGACCGAGACGGCCGTCAGTGCTTCCATCTCGACGCCGGTCTTGCCGGTGAGCTTGGCGGTCGCGGTGACGCGCAGGCCGGGCAGGGCGCTGTCTTCGGTAATGTCGACAGAAACCTTCGTCAGCATCAGCGGATGGCAGAGCGGGATGAGATTGCTGGTCTGCTTGGCGGCCATGATCCCCGCCAGCCGCGCCGTGCCGATCACGTCGCCCTTCTTGGCGTTGCCCTCGAGGATCAGCTGAAGCGTCGCCGGCGCCATCTTTACGTGACCTTCGGCGGTGGCGATACGGGTGGTGTCGGCCTTGTCGCCGACATCGACCATATGCGCTTCGCCGGCAGCGTCGATATGGGTCAGGCCGGCCTTCTCCCCACTCATCTTATTCGGCCGCCAGCGATGCCTGGCCAAACAGCAGAGCCTGCGTGGCCGCCGTCACATCGTCCTTGCGCATCAGGCTCTCGCCGACGAGGAAGGTATTGATGCCAAAAGCCTGCAGCCGCTTGCAATCCTCATGCGTGAAGATGCCGCTTTCGCCGACCAGCAGCCGGTCATCCGGCACCATGGCCGACAGCTCCTCGCTGACGGTGAGGCTGACCTCGAACGTTCTGAGGTTGCGGTTGTTGATCCCGACCAGCGGCGACGAGAGCTTCAGCGCCCGCTCCATCTCTTCGGCGTCGTGGACTTCGACGAGCACATCCATGCCGAGCCCGAAAGCCTCGTCCTGCAGCCGCGCCGCATCGCTGTCGGAGAGCGAGGCCATGATCAGCAGAATGCAATCGGCGCCCCATGCACGGGCTTCCTGCACCTGATAGGTCTCGAACATGAAATCCTTGCGCAGGGCTGGAAGCTTACAGGCCGCGCGGGCCGCCATCAAGAATTCGGGCGCGCCCTGAAAGCTCGGTGTGTCCGTGAGCACGGACAGACACGCGGCGCCGCCAAGTTCGTAAGCCTTGGCCAGCGCCGGCGGATCGAAGTCCGGCCGGATCAGTCCCTTGGACGGGCTTGCCTTCTTGATTTCCGCGATCAGACCAAACTGGCCCGCATCGCGCTTGGAGACCAGCGCCTTGTGGAAACCGCGCGGCGCGGTCTGGTCCTGCTGTATCGCCTTCAGATCGGCGAGCGAAACCCTGGCTTTCGCAGCCGCGATCTCTTCGCGCTTATAGAGTTCGATCTTCTGCAGAATGTCGGTCATGTCGGTATCCTAGTCCAGGTCGTTGGATACGGCGACAAGTTTGTCGAGCGCACCCGCGGTGGCGCCGCTGTCCAGCGACTGCGCGGCAAGCCGCATGCCGTTGCGCAACGTTTCGGCCTTGCCGGCGATCACGAGCGATGCGGCGGCATTGGCGAGCGCGATGTCGCGATAGGCATTCTTCGCGCCGCTGAGCACATCCCGCAGCGCCGCCGCGTTGACGACGCCGTCGCCGCCCTTGATCGCTTGGAGCTCGACAGTCTCGACGCCGAAATCGCTAGGCGACAGCTCGAAGCTTTTGATCTTGCCGTCCTCAAGTGCTGCCACGCTGGTCTTGCCCGTGGTGGTGATTTCATCGAGACCGTTGCCGTGCACGACCCACACACTCTCGGAGCCGAGATCGCGCATCACTTCGGCAATCGGCATGACGAGCTGCGGCGAGTAGACGCCGAGCAGCTGACGGCGAACGCCGGCCGGATTGGAGAGCGGGCCGAGAACGTTGAAGATCGTACGCGTGCCGAGCTCGACGCGCGACGGGCCGACATGGCGCATGGCGGAATGATGCTGCTGCGCGAACATGAAGCCGACGCCGGCTTCGCGAATGCAGCGCGAGATGGTTTCCGGAGTCACGTCGAGCTTGACGCCGAGCGCGGCCAGGCTGTCGGCGGCACCGGACTTGGAGCTCAAGGCCCGGTTGCCGTGCTTGGCGACCGGTACACCGGCGCCGGCGACGATCAGGGCCGCCAGCGTCGAGATGTTGTAGGTGCCGCTGGCGTCACCGCCGGTGCCGACGATGTCGATGGCATCAGCAGGTGCCTCCACCGTCAGCATCTTCGAGCGCATGGTGGTGACGGCGCCGACGATCTCGTCGACGGTCTCGCCGCGAACGCGCAGCGCCATCAGAAAGCCGCCGATCTGCGAAGGCGTGGCCTGGCCGGACATCAGGATGTCGAAGGCCTCGCGGGCCTCCTCACGTGTCAGCGGTTCGCGGCTTGCGGCCTTCGCCAGGAGGGGCTTCAGATCGGTCATGCGTTCATCTTCCCTTTAGCGCGAGGCTGCCTGTTCGGCGAGCTGCTGGTTGATCGACACGCCATACTGCGTCTGCAGCAGGGAGACCATCTGGTCCAGGATGTCGTCGCCGGCGGCGTTGGCGATCGCGTTGATCTGCTGGTCCTGGTTGGCAAGCACGTCGCCGGTTGGCTCGGTGTTCACTTCCGTCACCTTCATCAGGATCTGCGTCGTCGGATCGGCGCCGATAGCCGTCGCGATCGTGTCGATCGGGCCGGAGAAGGAGGCATTGACGCCACCGGTGCCAAGAACCACGTCGTCCATGCCGCGGGTGATGCCGCTCTTGCTCTCCACCTGAATGCCGAGCGGTGCGGCGATGTCAGCGAGCGAGGTACCCTTCTGTGCCTGCTGCTTCAGCTCGTCCGCCTTCTTGGCGAGTTCGCTCTTCTGCTGCTCGGCGGTCCAGTCGGCGACGGCCTTGTCGTGAACTTCGGCAAGCGGACGGTCGCGCTCGGGCGTGATGTCGCCGAGAGCAAACCACAGATAGCCATCCGTGCCGATTGACAGCGACGGGATATCAGCACCGGCTTCGGCACGGAATACCGCACCCAGCACCTGCTGCTTTTCCGGGATGTCCTTGACCTCGTTGCCGGCCTTGTCGAGGCCCGTTGCATCGACGGCGTCGATGGTCACGGCCTTGAGCTTCAGCTGCGTGGCGATCTGGTCGAGCGTCGAGCCGGCGCTACGCAGGTCTTCGATCTGGTCGTGAACGGTGATCATCTGCTGCGAGGCGTTTGCGACGGCGAGCTGCTTGCGCAGGTCTTCCTTGACCTCGTCGAAGCTCTTCGCGCTCTCAGGCTTGATGTTGGTGATGCGCAGGATCACCGGGCCGAAGCTGCCCTCGACGACCGGCGAGGTCCCGCCGTTGCGGGAAACCGCGAAGGCCGCGTCGGCAACGGACTGGTCGGGAACCTTGTCCTTGGTGAACTCGCCGAGCATGACGTCGTTGGCGGTCTTGCCCTGGTCGGTCACCAGCTGGTCGAAGGTCGTGCCGGTTTTCAGCGCATTTGCGGCCGCGTTGGCGAGATCCTTGTTCTGGAAGGTCAGCTGCTCGATCGTGCGGCTTTCCGGCGTGCGATAGGCATCCTTGCGCTTTTCGAAGTCTTCGCGGATCTGATCGTCGGTCACCGTTCCGGCATCGGCGATGTCGGCCGGCTGCAGTTTCAGATAGGTGAACTTGCGATATTCGGGCGCACGATAGCGCGCCTTGGCACCCTCGAACCACTTGGCCAGCACGTCGTCGGTTGGCGCCTTGATCGGCTCGATATTGGCGTTCGTCAACAGCAGGTAATCGATCCCGCGGCTTTCCTGACGGTGGAGCTTCAGCGAATCGACCAGCGTCTTCGGCGGCGTGAAGCCGTTCGAGATCGCATCGACGATCTGGCTGCGAACCGCGACCTTGCTGCGCTCCTTGATATAATCGTCCTCGCGAATACCGGCATTGCGCAGGCGCGAAGTGAACAGCGAACGGTCGAACTGGCCGTTGACGGCCTTGAACGCCGGATCGTCACCGATCAGCTGGGCGAGACGATCCTCGGAGAGGCCGAGCCCCATGTCGGCGGCGAGCTGGTCGAGCGAAGCGCCGGCCACCAGCTGCGAGATCACCTGCTGCTCGACGCCGAAGGCGCGGGCCTGATCGGGCGTCAGGCGCATGCCGAACTGCTGGCTGAGGTTGGAGACCTGGCGCTGATAGGCGAGGCGGAACTCGTTGACGTCGACCTGCTGGTCGCCGACCGTCACCACGGTCGTGCTGGTGCTGCCGGTCAGCAGGGAGTGTGACACACCCCAAATGCCGAAAGAGGCGACCAGGAGCAGCATCAGGAGCTTGGCCGCCCAGGTCTGGGCAGCTCTACGCAGAAGATCGAACATCGAAACGCAAACCTCGCATTATATTCGCCCGTTCGCGGGCAAAGCATTGGACGTTCCTTAGAGCAAACGCATGAGGAATTGAAGGGTTATCGCGCGAAAACATCTGCGCTATACCAGCCGTGTTTCGCGACGCCGACCGACGACAAAAGATGCTCGCTTGCGGAACCTTTGGCAGCGCTATTTCGTTGAGCAGCATCCCCAAGAAACAGGAGCAAACAATGGCCGACATGAAAACCGCCTCCGCACAGTCCACAGCCGCGCGCGTCAAGGCGGAGATTGCAACGGATGATCTGTCCGCCCAGGTCGCCGCATTGCGGGAAGATCTGGCGCGCCTGTCCGAAAGCGTTGTTGCGCTGGGGCAGGGTGCAAAGACCGCCGTTGCTGATGAGGCCTCAGTTTTGACCGAACGCGTCCGAGACAAGGTCCGCGAGGAGCCGATCCTCGCGATCGCCGTCACCGCGGGCGTGGCATACCTGTTTGGCCTGATGAGCCGTCGATAGAATTTCTCGACTGAGAATGGGAAGGGCCGGGCTATCGAGCTCGGCCCTTTTTGTATCTTGTTGTCGGTGCGTCGAAGCCGCCAAAGAAGACGCTTGTGAGAGCTGTGCTCTGGTTGACCGATCATCTTACCCCGATGGCCGCCATGATGCATGGAAATCACGCAAATGTGAAATGCAACTAGCGGGGGATTTTTACGAAATTACTCGACACATTGTGGAGTGATTGGACGTGGCGCAAGCCTCGATGAGTAGAGGCCTCTCGCATGATGATCCATTTTGGTCGCAATGTTATTTTGGTGCCGCTTTATGGTTTATATAAAATCAACCCTTAGAAGAATTTAGGATGATACATAGAGTCAAAATATGTTCGAATATAAAAGCGGAAATATGGTATCGGTGTGAGCTCTATTGTCTCAGGTAATACTGAGTAGAACTTTGGCGGTGCGATAGATGTTGTTGGGTTGTTTTGTTGATGCCGGAGTATGTTTCATCATTTTCAATGATGTATCGCCGACTATGGAACATATTTATCACCCCATTCGCGGCACTTTCGGTCAGGTTGCATGGCTGATCGCCTAGGGCGAGTGTCGTTGAAAAACCTCATCCGGCGGCAAAATTTAGGTTTTGATCAGCAATCCCTTGCTCAACCTGCAATCTATGTCATGGTACAGCCTTGGACATGAGGGGTAACAGAGATGATCAATCTTCAGTCAGCTCGCAGTGACACCAACCACGACCAGCGTTTGCTCGATTGCCGGGCCGACGTAGAACCTGCACTCCACCAGATTATCAGGGAAGCGCAGAAGAACGGATGGGCGGCGGCCGAGGTGGCCATGGCGATCGCCGATGCCGCCGACGATTACATTCTTCTGCTGGCGAACCGCAAAACCACCGCGCACTGATCGTCTTTTTCCTTCGCTCATCCGACGTCTTCGCTCGTGCTCCTGCACCATTATGCGAGATCACGGCGCGAAGACGCGGCCGGGCTGGTTGACGGTGCCGACGAAGCAGCTTAAAGCCTTCAAAATCTGATTTGGTGACACCAAAGGTGCGCGCATTTTGCCGCCGGGCCATCAGATTGGTGCGCTGGATGGGTGGCCGAGTGGTTTAAGGCAACGGTCTTGAAAACCGTCGTGCGGGGAACCGTACCGTGGGTTCGAATCCCACCCCATCCGCCATTTTCGCTTTGGTCTGCCCCGGACGTGTAGGTAAACTCCGTACCGAATACTTAGGTTACAACCTCGTCCCTGGCTGCCGATCGCGTGCGCAGACCGGCGCTCGGGCGGGCTTGGTTTTGCACTGAGCATAGCTTTCAGGTGGCCGTCAGGCTCATTCATCAAAGTCCCGATCGCACTTTGATGAATGAGGTTTGTCGTCATGCGTTTCGCCGCCAGTCGGAAGAAGATTCTATTGAGAGCCGCCGCCTGCGTGTTGTTCGCAGGCGCCCTGTTCGGAGGCTATATCGGCTATCTGCAATTGAGCGGGAATTTTCATAGCGTCGTTCATGGAGAGTTTTACCGATCGGCGCAGCTCTCTCCAGCGCAGCTTGAGCGCCACGTCCGCGATCACGGCATCAAGACGATCATCAACCTGCGCGGCGAGAATGTGAACGCGCAGTGGTATAATGCCGAGGTCGAGACGGCCGCTCGACTTGGTGTTCAGCATATCGATTTCGCAATGTCGTCCGGTACTGTCCTGACACCCGAACGGGCTGACCAACTGGTCGCCATCATGAAGGCAGCGCCGAAGCCAATTCTCGTGCACTGCCAGAGTGGTGCAGATCGAACCGGCCTGGTGTCAGTCATCTACAGCCAGCAGATCGCGGGCGTCGGCGAAGATGTCGCTGAGCGTCAACTGTCTGTGCGTTACGGCCATGTCGCGATACCGCATATTTCGTCTGTCTACGCGATGGATGTCAGCTGGGATCGGCTGGAGGCTCATTACGGCCTCAAGGGCTAGCGCAGGGCGCGGTGCGCGTTGATAGCATATAGCCTGGAAGCATTCAGGCTTGTGTCAGAAAAGAAAGGCATTCCGTCACGCATTGGCGGGATAAGGCCATCGCTTTGACGGTGTCCCGCGCCAGCTATTGCGGAGACATCGAATTGAACGACAGTAATGATCGACCCGGACCACGCTTCTTTCGTCCGGAAATAGGAAGCATCACGCTCTGCCTGCTGACAACCGCTTATCTTCTGGTCGTCACCAACCAAACCTTCTGGTCCAAGGCCTTCGGATATTTCGCCGCCGATCGCTTCGGCTTTTCGATTTTCGTCATCGGTATCGCGGCGGCAAGCCTGGGCGTGGTCACCTTCTTCTCCGCGAAATACGTTACCAAGCCGTTCCTGATCTTCTTCGTGATCGTGGCGTCCGCTGCATCGTGGTTCACTGATTCGTTCGGCGTCATTGTCGACAAGGAAATGATCCGCAACGCAGTCGTCTCTACCGGCGCTGAGGCCGGGCACCTGATTACCGGCCGGTTTGCATTGCATATCTTTCTGACCGGTATCGTGCCGTCGCTGCTCATTCTTTGGGTACGCATCCGGCACCGGCCGATCCTCGGGAAGCTGGCGCACAACACAGCCGTTATCCTGGCCTGCACGGCCGTTTTCGCGGCCATAGGAATCGGTGACTACCGGACGTTCGCGGGCGTCGGGCGTGCCCACAAGGATATTCTCGACACGCTCAATCCGTTCGTGCCGATCACCAGCGCCGTGCGCTTTGCCATTTCGTCGGGACAGGACGCCAATATCGTCGCGCAGCCGCTTGGCGCCGATGCCCATCGTGTCAACTCGGCAGCAACCACAAAGCCTCGCGTCCTCATCATGGTCGCCGGCGAAACCGCCCGCGCTCAGGATTTCGCGCTCGGCGGCTATACGCGCGATACCAACCCTGAGCTGGCGAAGCAGAATGTCGTCTATTTCCCGAACACGAGCAGTTGCGGAACGGCAACGGCTATCTCGATCCCATGCCTGTTCTCGGTGTATCCGAGAACAGCTTATACGCACCGCAAGGGGCTGGAGACCGAGAATGTTCTCGACGTTTTCGGACATGCTAACGTCTCCGTGTCATGGCTCGACAACGACACCGGCAGCTACCATGTCACCGACCGGGTACCTTACGAATTTCTGCCGGATTCCGCTGATCCGAGGTTCTGCAAGGACGGCGAATGCCTTGATGCCATCCTCCTGGACAAGATCGACGGCTGGCTCGACAAGGTGAAGGGCGACAGCGTGCTGGTACTTCACCAGCTCGGCAGTCATGGCCCGGCATATTATGCTCGCTATCCCGAGGAATTCCGCCGGTTCCAACCGGATTGCCGCGCCAACGATTTCGGGAGCTGCTCGCCGGAAGAAATCCGCAATGCCTATGACAATACTGTCCTATATACGGATCACATCGTGTCGACGGTTATCGACAAGCTGAAGAAGCGGTCCGATACCGTTGCGGGCTCCGTGGTCTACATCTCCGACCACGGCGAATCGCTGGGCGAGAATGGGCTCTATCTGCACGGTACCCCCTATGTTGTCGCGCCGATCCAGCAGACCCACGTTCCGTTCCTGGTGTGGCTCTCAGACGATCTCCAGGCGTCGGCTGGCTTCGACATGGCGTGCCTGGCGAACAACGCCAACAAGACGACCTCCCACGACAATATCTTCCATAGCCTGCTCGGCCTGATGGATGTTTCGACCAAGGTGTATGATCCCTCGCTGGATGTGTTTTCCAGTTGCCGGAAGGGGGATTCCCATGTCGCGAGTGTGAGCGCGGCGGTCGGCGTCAACTGAAATCAGATGCTTTTGATGACCGGGGCTGAAAGGCCCCGGTCGCATGTTATGCGCGACCTTGGCCGCGTGTCCGCGTTCTCTTCACCGGCGAACCGCCGATGTCGCAATAATGTCATTTCCGCTTCAGGTTGTTGTCAGCAGCCCGCGCCATAGAGCAACTCTCTTTGTTATTACTTAGGAGATACTCTTGCGCGCACTGAAGCGAGTTCGGATCGCCCGCCCCGTAAAGATTTTCGGTGGTCTGATACTTTTGACGGGCCTGACCCTCGCGGGCTATGTCGGTTATCTCCAGTTTACCGGAAATTTTCATACTGTCGTGGCGGGCCAGTTCTACCGTTCGGCGCAGCCGTCTCCGTCTCAACTGGAGCGCTATATCCGCGAGCACGGCATCAAGACCGTGATCAACTTGCGCGGCGATAGCGGACACGCGAAATGGTGGGCGGAAGAAGTCGCCGTGTCGGAGCGGCTGGGCGTTGAGCATATCGATTTCGGTATGTCGGCATCCAAAATCCTGACCACCGAGAAGGCGGACCGGCTCGTCGCCATCATGCGTGACGCTCCAAAACCCATCCTGGTCCACTGCCTGTCGGGCGCGGACAGAACGGGCCTGGCCTCCGTGCTTTACAGCCAGCAGATCGCCAACGTGAAGGAAGATGTCGCCGAGCGCCAGCTGTCCTTTGCGTTCGGGCATGTGGGTATTCCCAAGCTGTCTTCAGCCTATGCCATGGATCAGAGCTGGACGAACCTCGAGAAGCACTACGGGCTCGACAAGGTCTTGGCTCCAGCGCCGGCTCCGGTTCGCGACGCCCAGGCGGAAAGCACCCAGATCACCGGTGGCGCTGGCTAGGTTGGAAGGCGTGCGGTTATGAATGTGTTGTTGGTCGAAGATAACGCGATCCTGGGAGATGCCGTTTGTGACCATGTTTCGGCAAACGGCTATTCTGTGGAATGGTGTCTGACGCTTGCTGACGCGACCCGCGCCGCCGATAGCGGTGAATACGGCCTGGTTCTGCTCGATTTGCGCCTTCCCGATGGCAGCGGGCTTTCGTTACTGCGCAGATTGCGCAGCCGGGCCGACAATGTTCCCATCATCATTCTTACCGCACATGATCAGGTCTCAGATCAAATCGAGGGTTTCACCTGCGGAGCAACCGACTATCTGGTAAAGCCCTTCGGCCTGTCTGATCTTGATCTGCGCATGCAATCGGTTACCCGAAGCCACGTTACGGCTGAACGGCTTCAGGCTGAACTCTAATCCAGTCTTCGCGGCGCCAGCCCGGCGCGATAGGCGTTCGCGCGACACGCATCTTTCCCATCACGCCGGCAATTGAATAAGCATGGCCTCGCTCCCCAAGTGTCCAGCGCCGCTGCGGCGATTTGTGCTTACTGATCGACCGGAACAGCAAGGCCCACGCAAGCAACCGGGCACACAAGTGAACTCGAATATTTGCCAACCGGTGATGTCGCGGCGAGTCTCGCTGAAGGCGATCACGCCGGTTCATATGGAGTTGATGCCGTGAAGATTGCCGCCGCCCAGATCCACGAAATTGAAGACCTGCACGCGATAGCCGGCAAGGCGGCGATCGTTCGCACGGTCTACGAGGGCAAGGACATTTCCCCTTACTGGGATGCGCTGATGGCGCGGGTTTCCGCCGACGTCTCCGATGCGGGCGCCTTCATGGACCTCGCGATCATCCTGCAAACGCTAGGCAAGAGTCACGAAGCCGCCATCACCCAGAAGGGCGCGCTGGAGATGAGCCGTAAGTATCATATTCGCAACGGCAGCGGGTCGGGCCTTCGCGTCCTCGTGATAGCCACCCGCGGCGACTTCATGGCCAATACGCCGATCGAGTTCCTGCTGGAGAGCTCCAATGCGAATATCCTTCTCCACTACGTCGATGAGTTGACGGCGCATCTGAATGATGTGCCGGAGCATGATGTGGCCTTCGTCGCCGTCGGCGAGTCGCCCGAAAATCTGGCCGTGCTGGAAAACCTTGAGCGACTGCTGGCAAGCTGGACCGGCCCGATCGTAAACAGTGCGCCGCGCCGGGTTATCGACCTGTCGCGCGAGGGCGTGGCCGAAGCCTTCCGCAACGAGCCCGCCATCCTCGCTCCGCTGACAACGCGGATCGCCCGGCAGACGCTTGTTGATCTCTCAGCGGAGTTGCTCTCGATAAACTTGATCGACGGACTGACATCCTTCCCGATCATCCTTCGCCCGATCGGCACCCACGCCGGGCATGGAATGGAAAAGATCGGCTCGACCGATGCGATTGCAAGCTATCTGACCGGCCGCCCGGAAGCCGAATTCTACATCGCTCCCTTCATCGATTACAGCGACGAGGATGGCAAGTTTCGCAAGCAGCGCATCGCGGTCATCGATGGCAAGCCCTATGCGAGCCATCTGGCGATTTCCGACCACTGGATGGTGCACTACCTCAGCGCCGGCATGGCCGAACATGCCGAGCGGAGGCTTGAGGAGGCGTCGTGGATGGCGGATTTCGACACCGATTTCGCCGTGCGGCATGCCGATGCGTTTGCAGCACTGCACCGCCGCCTCGGCCTCGACTACTTCGCCATCGATTGCGCGGAGCTGTCGGACGGACGCCTGCTGCTGTTTGAAGCAGACGTCGCGATGATCGTCCATTCGATGGATTCCGAGACCGTCTTTCCTTACAAGAAACAGTCGATGGCAACACTGTTCGCGGCATTCGAAGGCGCGCTGGCAAGCCGCGCGCGGGCGTCCAAGCCTCAGCGAGGCCAGCAGGCGGGTGGGTCCAATCAGGCAGGCGTCGTGTCGCTTGTGGAAACGCTGTGATCGCTGCTTCGAGAGCCAGCAGATCCGGAGATGACATGTTCGCTGTCAGGACGATGGCCGAACTTGTTCCTGAATACCGGCACAAGCTGGGCGCGGCCAGTATCGACCACACGCTGTCGCTTCTGTTCGCGGCCGGCGGTGATAGCCGTATCTGGCCGGATGCAGCAACCGGCCGTAATCGATACGGAACCCGCACGGCTCCCGCCAAGGACGAGATTTCCTTCGCGTCCACAACCGCGAGCAACGTCTCGCCGCAGGGCTTCACCGCCGCCGGCCATCAGCTGAAGCGGCTGTTCGGCGTCGATGGCGCCGCTGCGATCGCCGTGGACGAATGGTTCGCCGAAATCCGTGGCCGTATCGGCCGAAACATCGGATGCGACGGGAGCGGCATCGTGCTTGCCGCATCCGGAACGGATGTGGAGCTTCTTGCGCTCGGCCTGATGCTCTCGCTGTCGCCACGCCCGATCACCAACATCCTCATCGCGCCGGAAGAAACCGGAAGCGGCGTGCCGCGCGCTGCCGCCGGCCGCCATTTCGCGGATGTGACGGCGCTGGGCCACGCCGTGAGCGCGGGCGAGATGCTCGTCGGCATCGACCCTGATCGCATCGAAGTTCAGGCGGTGGCGATCCGCAACGCGGCGGGCCAGGCACGAAATCCCGATGATGTCGACGCCGACGTCATGTCGCTTGCCGAGGATGCGCTGAAACGCGACAGGGATGTCTTCGTCCATGTTCTGGATACCTCCAAGACGGGCCTGACCGGGGTCTCGCGACAGGCTGCCCGCTACATTTCGGCGCGCGCGCCCGGACGTGTTCGCGTTCTTGTCGATGCCTGCCAGTTTCGCTGCAGCGCCACCGCGCTCGCCCGGGATATCGCCGACGGCTTTCTCGTCGCGGTCACCGGCTCGAAGTTCCTCGCCGGACCGCCTTTCGCGGGTGCGCTTGCGATACCGCCGGCGCTCGTCGAGGAATTCGCCACAAAGCCCGCTGTTGCCTCGGGGCTATCCGACTACACGGCGCTTCATGATTGGCCGGCGCTTCTGCGCGGCGGTCAGGATCAGCAATTCGGATCGCACTTCAATCTAGGTCTGGGCCTCAGGTGGACAGCCGCGCTTGAGCAGCTGGAGCCCTTTGCCGCAATCGACACCGTCGTTCAGCGTCGAATCAAGCAGGCCTTCGCCAACCTTGTACGTGCCCGCGCCGAGCATATGGATGGCATATTGATCCATCCCGACGACGAAGGCGACCATATCGTCGATCGCGCCATCTTCCCTTTGACCATCACAGCCGACGACAAGCGGTTTGCGTCGCTTGCGCAGGCGCAAAGGCTCCATCTGGCGCTTCGCGAGAACGACATTGGACCGGTCTGCCATATCGGGCAGGCAGTCAATCTGGGCGCTCGCACGATCCTCAGGGTCGCGGCCTCGGCGATCGATATCAACGCCGTGTCCGATAGACTGGCCAGCGGCGACAGCATGGAGAAGGCGATGCGGCCGATTGCCGACGATCTCGACACCGTGTTCGAGAAATGGGCCGCCGTCTCCCAGGCCAATCGGGGGCTCTGATGTCACGCAGTACGAAGACGGATTTGTCGGCGGGCTCGGATCAGGAGAAGCCAACGAGCCTCGACCCCACGGACTGGCAGGCGTTTCGCGAAGCGGCTCACCGCATGCTCGACGACACCATCGATCACATCGCCAACGTCAGACAAAAGCCGGTCTGGCAACCGATGCCGTCCGACACGCGCGCCAGATTTGCCCGCGCGCTGCCGGATGAACCCCGTGCGCTCGACGATGTGCTCGACGATGTCCGCACGCATGTCTTTCCCCACGCCACCGGCAATCTGCATCCGCTGTTCATGGGTTGGGTTCACGGCGCTGGCACACCCGTCGGCATGGTGGCGGAGATGGTCGCCGCCGGGCTGAACATGAATTGTGGTGGCCGCGATCATGTCGGCATCGAGGTCGAAAAGCAGATCGCCCGATGGATGGCTGAGGCGCTTGGCTATCCCTCATCGGCAAGCGGTCTCTTCGTCACCGGTTCGTCGATGGCCAATTTCCTTGCCTTGACGATCGCCCGGACCGAGGCTTTGAGCGAAACCGTGCGGCGGGACGGATTGCGCAGGGCTGACCGACAGTTGGTCGCCTACACATCCTCGCAGGCGCATGTCTGCGTCGCGCAGGCAATGGAGCTTTCCGGGATTGGCTCGGCGAACCTGAGATATATCGCGGTCGACGACGCCGGCCGGATGAGCGTCGAGGCACTGGCCGCAGCAATCGCGGAAGACCGCGCGCAGGGCTTGCTTCCGTTCCTCGTGGTCGGCACGGCGGGCACGGTGAACACCGGCGCGATCGATCCACTCCTGGAGATATCGAAGCTGGCCGAAGCTGAAAATATTTGGTTCCATGTCGACGGAGCGATCGGCGCTCTTGCCATGCTCGCGCCCGAGATGCGCCAGCTGTTTTCGGGCATCGAACGGTCTGCCTCGATCGCCCTCGACTTCCACAAATGGGGCCACGTGCCCTATGACGCCGGCTTTCTTTTGGTGCGCGACAGTGATGCGCATAAGCGCGCATTCGCCCAGCCCGCCGCATATTTGCAACGGTCGGGCAGGGGCCTTGCCGCCGGTGAGACATGGCCTTGCGATCTCGGCCCTGATCTGTCGAGAGGCTTCCGGGCGCTGAAAACGTGGATGACGATCGAAACGCTGGGCACGGAGCGGATGGGCAATGCCATTGCGCACACCTGCGAACTCGCCCGCTATCTCGCCACAAGCCTCGAGCGCGATCCTCGCTTCGAGATAAAGGCGCCGGTTGGCCTCAACATCGTCTGCTTCGGCATTCGTGGCTCCAACGACGACTTCATCCGCGATCTCGTGCTTGATCTTCACGAGCAGGGGCTGGCCGTCCCGTCCTGGACGACGTTGCAGGGCGAGCTCGTGGTGCGTTGCGCGATCGTCAATCACCGGACGACCCGCGAGGATATCGACGTCTTTCTGAACATCCTGTCGGATTACCTTGACCGGCATCCGCGCGACTGAGGCGACACTGTGGTCTTCCGGCCACAACGCGGCAATGAATCCGCAGCATGCATCAGTTGAAATAGCGCTGTCACAAAGGACGGCGAAGATCGCCGGGTTGATCACCTGGGGACCATTCATGCGCCGCGCATTCCGTCTTTCGACATACGCACTCGTCACTGCCGCCTGTCTCTACGGTCCGGCAAAGGCCGAGGATCTGCAGTTCTCCGTCTATGGTGGCTACCAGACGGCACCGCACAGCGGCGTGGATGTGTCCGACGGCACGCATTTCAATGCCGGCTGGGAAGGCAAGTCCTTCGGCTCCCCGCCCTACTACGGCGCGCGCGTCACTTGGTGGCTCGAGAACCTCAATCACCCCAACCTCGGCCTGTCCATCGATTACACCCACGACAAGGTCTATGCCGACGAGAAGACGCTGGCGACATCGGGCTGGTCGCATTTCGAGTTCACCGACGGCCTGAACCTTTTGACGGCGAACGCGCTCTATCGCTTCCCAATCGAGGGGCAGCGCTGGACGCCCTATGTCGGCGCCGGCGTCGGCGTCAACATTCCGCACGTCGAAGTGACGCGCCCGCAAGGCAAGACCTTCGATTACGAGTTCGGCGGCGTGACCTTCCAGGCCCAGGCCGGCGTCGATTTCCGCATCACCGACCGTTGGTCGACCTTCGTCGAGTACAAGGGAACCTATTCCCGTGTGAACGTGCCGATCGATAGCGGTGACAGTCTGAAGACCAACATCATCACGAACGCCGTTAACCTTGGTGTCTCGTTTCACTTCTGATAGTCCGATCGGCAGCCATTCCGCGCTGTCGGAGAGGTCATGAATGTGCCGGATCGCTTCATTAATTTAGCGATCCATTAACCATATTCATTAGAATTGTCTCTATCTCGGCGAAAGCTTTCGCAAATTCGCCGCGAAGGTCGCATGATTAAAGTCTCGTTAGGTTGATGGCGGTACGGCTTGTTTTGCCTGAATAGGCGGACTTTGAGCCATAACGGTCTTGAGCGGCGTGGGACATATGAGACGAGACTTCGGGGCGGCGGCACTTGCGACACCAATACGGTGGGTGGGCTTGTCGCTTATCTGTGCGACAGTGACCGCTTGCGGAACGGCACCCACGACGACGGCCAAGCGCACGCACGGCAAGGAATATTTTGCCGAGTCGGAATATGGCGTCAAGGCGAGCCCACGCGTCGCCACCGGCAACAATATTCCGAAGGGCGGCGGTCGCTACATCGTCGGCAATCCCTATGTCGTCAAGGGTAAGACGTATTTCCCGAAAGAGGATTTCTCCTACAACAAGGTCGGTATCGCCTCCTGGTACGGTTCGGCTTTCCATGGCCGTCTGACAGCCAATGGCGAAGTCTACGACCAGATGCACATTTCCGCCGCGCATCCGACATTTCCGCTGCCGAGCTATGCGCGCGTGACCAATGTCGAAAACGGCTCGTCCATCATTGTGCGCGTCAATGACCGCGGCCCCTATCATGAAGGCCGCATCATCGACCTGTCGAACAAGACGGCCGATCTGCTCGATCTCCAGCACAGCGGCACCGGCAATGTGCGCGTGCAGTATGTCGGTAAGGCCCGCATGGACGGCCACGATATGCCGTATCTGATGGCCTCTTACGTACCGAAGGGCAGTCGCATTCCTGGCGTCTATCCGGGCGAGGGCCAGATCGCGACCGGCGTCATGGTTGCCTCCAACAGCAAGCGCATCACGCGCGACGAGATCCAGAGCTTCGGTGGCTTCACGCCTCCTGCGGCCGATAGCGTACCGGTTCCGCGCTCCGCGACCTCCTACGCCGGATCGACGCCGAGCGCGCCTTATAACGCCGCTCCGGTCCCAACGCCGCTGCGCGCCCCGTCCTTCGACAATGCCGCACCGGCTTCGTTCGGCGAAATGGTCGTGCTGCCGGAGATCGGTCCCTATCCCTACGAGCGCCCCTATGGTTGGCAGCAGGGATCGATGGCCATGGGTTACCAGGAAGAGGGCGTGAAGACCGTGACGGTCGATCTCGCCTTCGACGCGGTCATGGTTCGCAATGACGGCTTGACCGAAGACAGCATCCTGGCATCATTCAAGCGTCAGAAGGCAGCGAAGGCTGCGCTGAAGTAAGTGTTTCCGAGGTCCTTCGGGGCCGGATCGATGAGGGTTTCGATGCTGAAACATATGCTTCGTCTCTGTGTCTGCCTGTTGCCGCTGGCTCAGGTCGTTTCGACCGATGCCGTGGCGGCACCCGCCGACGCCAACCAGTCGTTCGTCACCAAGGCGGCGCAGGCGTATATGGTCGAAGCGTCGACCGGCACGGTGCTGCTTGCCAAGAACGAACATCAGACCTTCTCGCCGGCCTCGCTTGCCAAGCTGATGACGGTCGAGCTCGTATTCGATGCGTTGACGAGCAAGCAGATCACGCTCGACACCCAATATCCCGTCTCCGAATTTGCCTGGCGCACCGGCGGCGCGCCGTCGCGCACCGCGACCATGTTCGCGGCGCTGAAATCCAATGTGCGTGTCGAGGATCTCGTGCGCGGGATCGCCATCCAGGGCGCCAACGACAGCTGCATCATTCTCGCCGAGGGCATGAGCGGCGGCGAGCCGGCATTTGCCGAAAGCATGACGCGCCGCGCCAAGACGCTGGGTATGCAGCACTCGCTTTTTGCCAACTCCACCGGTCTGCCCGATGGCAAGAGCAAGACCACGGCCTACGACATGGTCGCGCTGGCGGAGCGGCTGCAACAGGCTTATCCAGCCTATTATCCCTACTTCGCCCAGCCCGATTTCCAGTGGAACAAGATCTTCCAGCGCAACCGCAACCCGCTGCTCGGCTTCGGTCTCGGCGTCGACGGTCTGGCGACAGGCTTTGCCGAAGGCGAGGGCTACTCGATCGTGGCGTCGGCCGAGCGCAACGGCCGCCGGCTGTTCATGACGCTCGGCGGTATCGCATCCGACAAGGAGCGCACCGAGGAAGCCAAGCGCGTGCTCGAATGGGGCCTCAGCGCCTTCGAGATCCGCCAGCTCTTCGCGGAAAACGAGGTGATCGGAACGGCAAGCGTTTACGGCGGCGCATCGCGCAGCGTCGAACTCGTCGCCAAAAGCCCGATCAGCGTCTACATCCCGGTCAACAATCCCGACCGGCTTGCCGCCCGCATCGTCTATCACTGGCCGCTGCCGGCGCCGGTTGAGGCGGATCGCGAAATCGGAACGCTGCGTCTTTTCGCGGGTAGCAGACTGCTGCGCGAAGTGCCGCTCTACACCAAGACCGCGGTCGAGGAGGGCACTCTCAGCAGCCGCGCTGTCGATGCTGTGTTGGAACTCGGCGAAACGCTGCTGTTTTCCTGGCTCTGGGATAAGCCCGCCGAGCCCACATGATCGCCATAGTCGCGTTTCACCTTGTGACAAAGCTGAGAGATCGACGCGAAGCGGTTCCGCTCGCCATCATCTTCGGCTAGATGTACGGACGAGGTGCCACTGGCGCCGACTGAGTGCAGGCCAAGATCGCAGGAACATATTGTTGTCATCCGCTACCGGATTGTTCGTTACGTTTGAAGGCGGTGAGGGTGCTGGTAAGTCCACCCAGATCCGCCGACTGGCCGATGCCTTGCGCGCCAGGGGCCATGAGGTCGTAGTCACGCGCGAGCCGGGCGGTTCGCCGGGTGCGGAAGCCGTGCGCCATGTGCTGCTCTCGGGTGCTGCCGAATCCTTTGGAACGCGCATGGAAGCGATTCTCTTCGCCGCCGCCCGCAACGATCATGTTGAAGAGATCATCCGTCCGGCCCTTGGTCAGGGCAAGGTCGTGCTCTGCGATCGATTCATGGATTCCTCGCGCGTCTATCAGGGCGTGACGGGCAATCTGGAGCCCGATTTCATCGAAACGCTGCAACGCGTCGCGATCAACGGTGTCGTTCCCGATTGCACGCTGATGCTCGACTTGCCGGCCAAGGCAGGTCTTGAGCGCGCCAAGCGCAGGGGTGCTGCCGGCGACGTCGCGCCCGATCGCTTCGAGAAGGAAGAGATCGAAACCCACGAGAAGCGCCGCGAAGCCTTCCTCGACATAGCCTCGCGCGAACCCGAGCGCTGCCACGTCGTCAACGCCATGCAGACCGAGGAAGCGATCGCAGCAGAGATCGTCTCGATCGTCGGCCAGTTGCTGGCGCCCGCAGACGCCCCGAAGGTCGCCGAGCCGGCGATGAGTGCGACCGATGAGTGACGAGCACCCAAGCCTTCTCGACGGCGCCATCTGGCCGCCCGAAAACACCAAGCTCTTCGGTCACGAAGACGCCGAGGCCTTCCTCGCGCAGTCCTACCGTTCGGGCAAGGGCCACCACGCCCTCCTGATGGAAGGGCCGTCGGGGATCGGCAAGGCGACGCTCGCCTTCCGTTTCGCCAATCACGTCCTTTCGCATCCGGACCCGGAGACGGCGCCCGATATCATCGCCGATCCCGATCCGAGTTCATCCGTCAGCCGCCAGATCAATTCGGGCGCCTCGCACAACCTGCTGCATCTCGCCCGCCCGGTGGACGAGAAGACGGGCAAGGTGAAATCGGCGATCACCGTCGATGAAGTGCGCCGCGCCGGCCGCTTCTTCTCGCAGACATCGGGCACCGGCAACTGGCGCATCGTCATCATCGATCCCGCCGACGACATGAACCGAAGTGCCGCCAACGCCATTCTGAAGATCCTCGAGGAACCGCCGAAGCGCGCGTTGTTCCTGTTGATCTCGCACGCGCCCGGCAAGCTGCTCCCCACCATCCGCTCCCGCTGCCTGCCACTCAAGCTGTCGCCGCTCGGCGACAATGCGCTGCGCTCGGCTCTGGGGCATCTCGGCGTGGACGCAAATGACCCGTCGCTGCTGGCATCCGCCAATGGCAGCGTCGGTGAAGCGCTGAAGCTGGTGAACTACGGCGGTGGCGAGATCATCTCCGCCTACAACGAGGTTCTGACCCTGCAGGGACCATCGGCGCGCAAGGCGATGCACCGTCTGGCCGACGCGCTGTCTGGCAAGGAAAGCGACACGATCTTCGAGTTCTTTGCGGGCCATCTCGGCGACGATCTGATGGGCAAGGCGAAGGCTGCGGCGCTGGCGGGGCAGGTGGCCCAGGCCGAGCGCTTGTCGCGCTTGCACAGCGATATCATCGAACGCCTGACCGTCTCCGACGCCTACAATCTCGATCGCAAGCAGACGATCCTCAGCATTCTCGGCGACATCAAGCAGCCAGGACCTTGATCCGGTCAGTCCCTGATCAGGAAGTCAGAAGCTTGTAGGCGACGACGGCAAGTGTTGCCGCCAGCACAAGGCGGATGGTCCGCTCATGCAGCTTCGGCGCCAAAAGGCTGCCGGCGATGATCCCCGGGATCGAGCCGACGAGCAGCGCCGCAAGCATGAACCAGTCGATCTCGCCGATCATCCAGTATCCCATGCCGCCAATCAGCGTCAGTGGCACGGCGTGGACGATGTCGGAGCCGACGATCTCCCGCACATCGAGCCTGGGATAGAGCACGAGCAAGATGGTCACCCCCAGCGCGCCCGCGCCGACCGACGTCAACGTCACGAGAATACCGAGCGCCAGCCCGAGCACGACAGTGAGGATGCCAAGCGTCGCCGGCCGCAGCGTCCGCCGTTCGCCCATGGAGCGCTGCGCGAACGCCAGCACCTGTTTGCGAAATACCAGCATGAAGGCCGTCATGACGAGCAGCCAGCCAAGCGCCGTCGTGATCGTATGCGCGACTTCGATGCTCTTGCGATCGACGCCCGACAGCAGCCAGAGCATGATTAGCGCAGCCGGCACGCTGCCGGCGGCAAGACAGCCGACGATCCGCCAGTTGATGCGTCCATGCATGCCGTGAACGGCGGTGCCGGCGCTCTTGGTGACGGCCGCGTAGAGCAGGTCGGTCCCGACGGCGGTCGCCGGATGGACGCCGAATAGCAGAACCAGCAACGGTGTCATCAGCGAGCCACCACCGACACCGGTGATGCCGACAAGCGCGCCGACGAAGAAACCCGAGAGCGAATAAAGCGGATCGAAATGGGAGAACATCAAATCGCAGGCCCCAAGCCTGCATTCAAAAAGCCTAAGTGGGAGCGGTAGGCGCGGGGGACGGCTGATGTCACGTTTGCGGAACCCTGTTCTATGGTTCCCTTGGGTAGAATGCGGAAAAAAACGAGTCAAGCACGCGGCGGTCACGAAGATTGCACTGCTGCGTGTTGGAGGCATCGCTTTCCAAACTTACTGTTTCGCTTCGCCGCCACATGCGCTAAGGAGCGGCTATAGATTTCAAAGAATAAGCCGCACGAGAATGGCCGCCATGACAGACAAGACACCCTTCTACATCACCACCGCGATTTCCTACCCGAACGGCAAGCCGCATATCGGCCACGCCTACGAGCTGATCGCGACGGATGCCATGGCGCGCTACCAGCGCCTCGACGGCAAGGACGTGTTCTTCCTGACCGGCACCGACGAGCACGGCCAGAAGATGCAGCAGACGGCCCGCGCCGAAGGCATCACCGCGCAGGAACTCGCCGACCGTAACTCCGGCGAATTCCAGGCGATGGCCAAGCTCCTCAACGCCTCGAACGACGACTTCATCCGCACCACGCAGGAACGTCACCACGAGACATCGCGAAACATCTGGAACCTGATGGCCGACGCCGGCGACATCTACAAGGACAGCTATGCCGGCTGGTACTCGGTGCGCGACGAGGCCTATTACCAGGAAAACGAGACCGAGCTGCGCGCCGACGGCGTGCGCTACGGACCGCAGGGCACGCCCGTCGAATGGGTGGAAGAGGCGAGCTACTTCTTCAAGCTCTCCGAATACCAGGACAAGCTCCTGGCGCTCTATGAAGCCGAGCCCGATTTCATCGGCCCGGCCGAGCGTCGCAATGAGGTGATCTCTTTCGTCAAGTCGGGGCTCAAGGATCTGTCGATCTCGCGGACCACCTTCGACTGGGGCATCAAGGTGCCCAACGATCCGGAACACGTCATGTACGTCTGGGTCGACGCGCTGACCAACTATCTCACTGCCACCGGCTATCTCGAGGACAAGAACGGCCCGCGCGCGAAGTATTGGCCGGCCGACGTCCACATCATCGGCAAGGACATCATTCGCTTCCACGCCGTCTACTGGCCTGCCTTCCTGATGTCGGCCAAGCTGCCGCTGCCCAAGCGCGTCTTCGCGCATGGCTTCGTGCTGGCCAAGGGCGGCGAGAAGATGTCGAAGTCGCTCGGCAACGTGCTCGATCCGTTCGAGCTGATCAAGCATTTCGGCCTCGACGCGATCCGCTACTTCCTGATGCGCGAAATCTCCTTCGGCCATGACGGCAACTGCAGCGAGGACGCGATCGGCACCCGCATCAACGCCGACCTCGCCAACGGCATCGGCAACCTCGCCAGCCGTTCGCTGTCGATGATCGTCAAGAACTGCGACGGAAAGATCCCCGTCTGCGGCCCGCTGACCGACGAGGACAAGGCGATGCTGGCAGCCGCCGACGCGCTGCTCGCCTCGACCCGCGAGGACATGGAAAAGCAGCTCATCCACCGCGCGCTGACGTCGATCATATCGGTCGTGTCCGAAACCGACCGGTATTTCGCCGGCCAGCAGCCCTGGGCGCTGAAGAAGACCGATCCTGCTCGTATGGAGACCGTGCTTTACGTCACGGCCGAAGTCGTGCGCCAGATCGCCATCCTGCTGCAGCCCTTCGTTCCGGGCTCGGCCGAAAAGATGCTCGATCTCGTGGGTGCTGCCGCCGAAAAGCGCGACTTCACGGCCTTGGGTGAAGCCGGTCGCCTGGTTTCGGGCACGCCGCTCGAAGCGCCGACGCCGGTCTTCCCGCGCTACGTCGCGCCGCAGGCGTGAGGCTGAGATGCTGATCGATACCCATTGCCATCTGGATTTCGCCGACTTCGAGGAGGAGCGCGACGAGATCGTCAAGCGTGCGCACGATAGTGGCGTCAAGCAGATGGTGACGATCTCGACGCGCGTTCGCAAGTTGGACGGTCTTCTCGCGATCACCGAGAAGTATCCCTCCGTCTTCTGCTCCGTCGGCACGCATCCCAACAGTGCCGGCGAAGAGCTGGACATTGAGGCCGAAGACCTGATCCGCCTGGCGAACGCGCATGAAAAGGTCGTGGCGATCGGCGAGGCGGGTCTCGACTATTTCTATGACACGCAGAAGCCGGAGGACCAGAAGACCGGCTTTCTGCGCCACATCGAGGCGGCCCGCGAAACGAAGCTGCCGCTGGTCATCCACAGCCGCAGCGCCGACGAGGACATGGCCGCGATCCTGACGGAGGAGACGGGGAAGGGCGCCTTCCCCTTCATCCTGCACTGCTTCTCGGCTGGAGCTGACCTGGCCCGCGTTGGCGTCGAGCTCGGCGGCTACATTTCCTTCTCCGGCATCCTGACCTTCCCGAAGTCGCAGGAACTGCGTGACATCGCCGCCACCATCCCGCATGACCGCCTGCTGGTCGAAACGGACGCGCCATATCTGGCGCCAAAGCGCTGGCGCGGCAAGCGCAACGAGCCGTCCTATGTCGTCAACACGGCCGAGGTCTTGGCAGAGACGCTGGGCCTCAGCTATGCCGAGATGGCGGCGATCACGACGGACAATGCCTTCCGCTGCTTCTCCAAGATGCCGAGGATCTGACACGGTGGGCTACAGGCGGCGGTTCACCATTCTCGGCTGCTCGTCGTCACCAGGCGTTCCGCGTATCACCGGCGACTGGGGCGCCTGCAATCCCGACAATCCGAAGAACCGGCGCACCCGCGCCTCCTTCATGATCCAGCAATATGATGCCAACGGCGGCGTCACAACCGTGGTCATCGACACCGGACCGGATTTTCGCGAGCAGATGATCGCGGCCAAGGTCGGGCATATCGACGCCGTGATGTACACGCATCCGCACGCCGATCATATTCACGGGCTGGATGACCTGCGCGGCTACTATTTCGGCGCGCAGCAGCGCGTGCCGATCTATGCCGACGAAACGACCATGGACCGCATCCGCCAAGGCTTCGGCTATTGCCTGGAAACACCACCGGGAAGCAACTATCCGCCGATCGTCGAAGCAAGAGTGATCCACGATCTCGACAAGCCTGTTCATATCACCGGCGCGGGCGGTGCGATCTCCTTGCGCCCGCACGTGCAGCAGCACGGCGACATCACCTCACTCGGCTTCCGCATCGGCGACGTCGCTTATTGCAGCGATATCAGCGACTTCCCGCCGGAAACCGTGCCGAAGCTGCAGGGCCTCGATGTCCTGATCATCGACGCGCTCCAATATCGCTACCACCCGAGCCATCTGTCGCTGGAGCAATCGCTGGAATGGATCGGTCGCTTGCAGCCGAAGCGCGCGATCCTCACACACATGCACACCCCACTCGACTACGACACCGTCATGGCCGAAACGCCCGATTATGTCGTCCCGGCTTACGACCAGATGAGCTTCGAGATCGAGCTGGAAAACCTGGAGCGCGGGGCCTAAGCCAACGCGCGACATCATCGCGCGCCGCCGACCTTCTGCTGCGATCCCGCCTCGACATAGCTGCGCCAGCCGCCATAGCCGGTGATATCGGCGGCACCGGAGATGGCCACGGCCTCGACCAGAAACCCCTTCACTTCGGTTCCATCCGAAAGCGAAATGCTGCCGATCCCGAGCGGCGAGGGGATCGCCGCCACGAAGCGGCCGAAGGCATCCGGCGTCAACCGCCACACTTCCACATCGATCGCGCCTCCGGTGGCCGCTTCGACACGGATCAGCCCCGGCTTGGCGGGCACCTGGCCGGCGAGCGCATAAAGGCGGTAGGCATCCGTCGTCCGCGCCTCGCGCATAAAGCGAGCATCGAGTTCGCGAAGCTGACCGTTGAGCGGCATCCCCGAGAGATGCGCCCCGACCACGACGATATCGATCCCTGGCTCGATCTCCGCATCATGCTGCACAGCATTCGGCAACGGCCAACCGGTCGCACCCAGCGTCAGCCCGGAGGCACGATGGATGTCGCGGGCAAGCGATGCTGTCAGCCCATCCCGGCCGAAGGGCGCCAACAGGGTGACACTCGCCGGCAGGCCGTCCGAGCGTTTGCCGGTGGGAACGGCGATGCCGCACATATCCAGCAGGTTGACGAAGTTGGTGTAGGTTCCCAGCCGCGAATTTTCGCGGATCGGCTCGGCGGCGAGATCGGCAAGCGTATAGTGGCTCGGAGCCGTCGGCACGCAGAAGAGATCGACGGAGGCGATCACGGGTGCGAGCTTCCGCTTCATCGCCTGCAGCGCATAGAATCCATTGAACGCATCCGCCGCCGTCAGCGTCTTGGCCGCGCCATAGATCTTGCGGGTTACCGGGTGGAAGCTTGCTTCACGCGCATCGAAGAAATCCTTCACCGCCGCATAACGCTCGGCAACCCAGGCGCCCTCGTAAAGCAGGTTGGCCACATCGTAGAAATCGCCGAATGGCACTTCGACGATCAGATGACCAAGACCCCGAAGCATATCGATCGCATCCTCATAAGATGCCGCCATCACGGCATCGCCGAAGAAACGCAGATCCGCCTTCGCGGGCACGCCGATGGTCAGCATCGGCGGCAGCCGGCCGTAACCCGTCGCCGGCACCGCGCGCGAATAGGCATCCTCGCCATCCTCCCGGGCGGCGACGCTGAAGACACGCCAGGCGTCATCGACGGAAAGCGCGAAGATCGACACGCAGTCGAGCGTTCGGCAGGCAGGAATGACGCCTTTCGTCGACAGCGCGCCGACACTCGGCTTCAGCCCGACAATATTGTTGAGCCCGGCCGGAATGCGCCCGGAGCCGGCGGTATCCGTGCCAAGCGCGAAGCTGACGATCCCCTGCGCCGTCGCCACCGCCGACCCTGAGCTCGATCCGCCCGGCACCAGCGTCGGATCGATCGCATTGCGCGGGATAGGATAGGGCGAACGAACGCCGACGAGACCGGTAGCGAACTGGTCGAGGTTGGTCTTGCCGATCACAAGCGCCCCGGCTTCCCTGAGCAGCCGCACCACGGTCGCATCGGCGGTCGCGTCATAGGCATAATCGGGGCAGGCGGCCGTCGTCGGCATGCCGGCCACGTCGATATTGTCCTTCACGGCGAAGGGAATGCCCCAAAGCGGCTTTGCCGCCGGATCGAAGGCGCCGAGAGCGGCGGCCTCGGCGAGCAGCGATTGGCGGTCGGCGAGATGTAGGAAGATACCGGGATCATCGACGGCGGCGATCCGCGCGAACATCTGATCGATGATCTCGGCCACCGTGCAGCCAGCGGCATAGAAGGCGTGCAACGAAGCGATATCGAAGGCGGGCGTGCTCATGCCGCGACCTCCTCGAGGATTTTCACCGGCCGGTCCCACTGTATCAGCACCACACAGCCCGTGTCGCTCCACACCGAATGCTCGGTGCCGATGGCGTTGACCACATAGCTCCCCTTGCCATAGTCGCCCGCTTCGTCCGACTGGACGCCATCGAGCACCAGGATCGTCTCCAGCCCCTCATGCCGATGCCGGGGCACGGACGCGCCGGCCTCGTATTTCAACAGCGCCACGCCCGGCTGGTCGCCCTCGAAGGGCTTGATCCAGTGGATGGTCACGCCATCGCGGAACGGCCCGAAAGCCAAGTCCTTCCACCCGCCGGATGTCAGCAGTTCGCGCGTTGTCTCAGGCATGACTGATCGTCTCCAATATGTCATCGATATCGGCCGTCCACCCGACGATCGCCCCTTGGGCGCGGATCATCGCAATGGCGGCTTCCTTGAATTCCGGGAAATAGCTTTCGGTCGCCTGCACGCAGAGCAGACATTCGTAGCCTCGGTCATTGGCCTCGCGCATCGTCGTCTGCACGCAGACCTCGGTCGTCACGCCCGCAAACACCAGCTGCGTGACGCCTCTTTTCTTCAGCACGTCGCCAAGCTCGGTCGCATAGAAGGCGCCTTTGCCTGGTTTCTCGATGACGACTTCGCCATCGATGGGCGCGACTTCCGGCAGGATCGCCGTACCCGGCTCGCCGGCGATCAGGATCCGCCCCATCGGCCCCTCGTCGCCGATCCTGAGGCTCGGCTTGCCCCGGTTGCGCTTGGCGGCAGGCAGGTCCGAGAGGTCCGGCCGGTGGCACTCCATCGTGTGAATGACCGGCAGCCTGGCATCGCGAAAGCCCTGGATCAGCCGCTTGACGTCAGGCACGATCCTGGTGATCCGACCGACATCATTGCCGAGGCTGGCGCCGAAGCCGCCGGGTTCGGCGAAGTCGCGCTGCATGTCGATGACGACGAGCGCGATCTCCTGTTTTCGGAAAGGAAAATCAAACGGTTGCGCCTTGATTTCAGCCATCAGTGATGCCCCGCCATATGCGCGCCGATCACGGAGATATCGGCAGCCAGCGCCGGCGTCTCATAGACCAGTTTGCCCTCCGAGATCACCATGATCCGGTCGGACATCTCCAGCAGTTCGTCGAGGTCCTCGGACAACAGCAGCACCGCCGCACCCGAATTGCGCGCCCGCATAATCCGCGCCCGGATCTCCGCCACCGCCGAGAAATCGAGGCCGAAGCACGGGTTGGAGACAATCAATAGATCGACCTCGCCGGTGAGCTCGCGTGCCAGCACCGCCCGTTGCACGTTGCCGCCCGAAAGGGCTGCGATCGGCGAGGACGACGACGCGGTCTTCACCTTGAAATCGGCGATCAGGTCGGTCGCGCGCTTGCGCATCTTGCCCTTGCTGAGCCAGATCGCATCCTTGCCGTCGGCCTTCAGATCGAAGGTGCGGAAGGCGAGGTTTTCGCTGACAGTCATCTTCGGCGCGCAGGCGTTCTGCAGCGGTTCCTCGGGGATGAAGCGCACATTGTTGCGTCGCGTTTCCGGCCGCGTCGCGCCGTAGGCGTCGCCATTGACTTCGACGGTGCCCGCATCGGTCGTCCGCTGGCCGGCGAGGATTTCAGTCAGTTCCTTCTGGCCGTTGCCGGAAATGCCGGCGATGCCGACGATCTCGCCGGATCGCACCGTCAGGTTGTCGATCTCGATCGTTTTCAGCCCGGACCGATCCGGCGCCTTCACCTTCTCGACCTTCAGAACCGGCTTGGCGGCCGACGACACCGGCACACGCGTGTCGAGATCGGCGAGCTTCACATCGCCGATCATCATCGCCGCCATATCGGACGTGGAGAGCTCGCCGACCTTGCCTGATCCCACCAGCTTGCCGCGCCGGAGGATCGAGACGGCGTCCGCGAACTTGGTGACCTCGTGGAACTTGTGCGAGATCATCAGCACGGTCAGCTCGCCGCGCTCCGTCATCCCGCGCACCAGCCCGAGCATTTCGTCGGCCTCGGCGGGCGTCAGCACCGAGGTAGGCTCGTCGAGCACCAGGAAGGATCGGCCGAGATAGAGCTGCTTGACGATCTCCAGCTTCTGCTTCTCACCGGCCGCCAATTCGCTCACCGGCCGGTCGAGCGGAATCTTGAATGGCATCCGCTCCATGAAGGCGGCAAGGTCCTTGCGCTCCTTGGCCCAGTTGATGATCGCGGGCACTGCGGCACGGCTGATGACGAGGTTCTCGGCGCCGGTCAGTGATGGCACCAGTGTGAAATGCTGGTAGACCATGCCGAGCCCATAAGTCGCCGCATCCTTGGGCGAGGCGACCGCCACCTCGCGACCATCGACCGACAGCGAGCCCGAGGTCTGGTGGTAGAAACCCATGATGCATTTCACCAGCGTCGACTTGCCGGCGCCGTTTTCGCCGAGCAGCGCGTGGAAGCTGCCGGCCGGGATGTCGACCGAGACGTGGTCGAGCGCCGTGAAGCTGCCGAAGCGCATGGTCATGTCTAGGGTCTGGATGCCGACGGCCTTGCCGGCCTGCGGAAGAGGCGTGTCGCGGACTATGCTCACTTCAGGTTTCCTTTTCGACGATGATTGCCACGGGACCGCCACCGGGCGGCCCCTGATGCTCGGCGCCACCCGAGACGTAGAGATCGGTCGTTCCGAACACGCCACCAAGCACGCCGCCGACGAAGGCGCGGGCATGGCGCGTGCCGGATATATCGGAATCGCCGAGCATGGTGTGCCGCTTGCCGCGCACTTGGCCGCTCGGGTCCGGTTCCGCCTTGGCCAGCACCGCCGCAAGCTTGCCCGAAGGCAGTCGCGCATAAGCTGCCTTGACCGACTGCACATCGATTGCGTCCTGCATGACGGCATGGTCGATCTGGAACGGACCGGACCATTTGGAGCTCATGCCGAGCACGACGATCTCGTGATCCAGCAACTCGACGCCGGCGGATGCCGACGCGCAGCGCGAATAGAGTTCGTGACGCATGCCGATATCGCCATCGGTGATCTCGTCCGCATCGATCTCGCCAAGCGCCACCGCGACCCCAAGCGCCGACGCGCCGCGCGAAAGCCCCATGGATTTCAGCGTATCGCGCGTGGCGACGGTCTTGCCGGATGCTTCGACCTTCGCGATCCGCTGCGTCGTCAGCAGCGGGCACTTGATCTGCACGAAATGCACATCCGACATATCCTCGATCCCGGCATCCCGGATCGCGGCCTTCACGGCCTCGGCCACCATCAGCACCTGTGCCAGGCGTCCGAGATCATGCGAGGGCAGGGCAGGCGTCCGTGCCGCGCCGATCGCCAGCGCCCGTGTCGCCGGCGCTTCGGTCTCCTCGCGGGCAAACACCGTCCAGTGCGGCGACAGCGCCCCTTCGGTGCCGCCGGACATAACGATCGACACGCCCTCGACGCCGTGTCGGCGAAACAGCGCCTCGAAACTCGATGTCGCATAGCCACGGGTGAAATCGTTGACGCAGCCGTTGCCCTCGGTCTTGCCGAGAATGGCGACGACATTCTCCGGCTTCAAGCCGGCAGCAAACAGCGCCTCGACGCCGGAGACATCATCCGGCCCGTCGGCCGGCACGCGAAAGACCTGGGCACGCATTGATGGCATCAGACGAGCGCCTCGATCAGGGCCTTGGAATTCGAAACCGAGCCGAACACGCCGCCCTGCATTTTCACCATGTGGATGGCTGCGAGGTGGTTGTTGTAGTCGGTGGCGCCGCAGCAATCCTCCAACAGCAAGCATTCGAAGCCGCGGTCGTTGGCCTCGCGCATGGTGGTGGAGACGCAGACGTCGGTGGTGATGCCGGTAAGAATGATGTTCTCGATGCGCTTCTGGTTGAGGATCAGTTCGAGATCCGTGGCGCAGAACGAGCCCTTGCCCGGCTTGTCGATGATCACTTCGCCGTCGAGAGGATAGAGCTCGGGAATGATATCCCAGCCCGGCTCTCCGCGCACCAGGATGCGACCGCAAGGCCCGGCGTCGCCGATGCCGGCGCCGATCCGCTGCGAGCGCCAGCGCTTGTTGGCCGGCAGGTCGGCGAGGTCGGGCCGGTGGCCCTCGCGGGTGTGGATGATGTGGTAGCCCTTGGCGCGCATCGCCTTCAGCACCGCCTTGATCGGCTCGATCGGCGCCTGCACCAAAGCGAGGTCGTAGCCCATGTGATCGACATAGCCGCCCTTGCCGCAGAAGTCGGTCTGCATGTCGATGATGATGAGCGCCGTATTGTCGGGCCTGAGCGCCCCGTTATAGGGCCAGGGATAGGGATCGGCCTTGACGTAGTGCTCTTTTGCCTCGGTCATCATGTCCATCATCCGTCTCCTCTATTCGCCCGCAAGCTTGAATGTTTCGCCATAGCGCCTCGCCGGCTTGTCGAAGCCGCAGGAGGTGCCGTCGGTGATCTTGATGTCCGCTTCCCACGGCAGCTTGTATTGGCCCGCGATCAGGTCGTGCATGTAGCTGTAGGGCGCGTCGCCCGCGCCGCCCGCGACGGCGACATAGCCGCGATGGCCGAACTGGTAGATGTTGTTTTCCACACCCCAGCCGAGCCGCGCCTCGCGCACCAGGTCAGGCCTGACTTCGGCGGTGATGATCTCGTTGACCCGGCCGGACGTGCCGTGGGCGATGATCGATCCGTCGAAATTGCAGATCATACCTTCGCCCATGCTGTCGAAGGTGCCATCAGAGCCGCACATGCACACGCTCGCGGTGACCATGAGGTTACAGAAGGCGTTGGACTGGTTGGTGAATTTCCAGCTGTCGCGGATCGGCGCGGTATAGCCCGCCGTGCGGATCATGATCTCGGCGCCCTTGTAGGCGCACTCCCGCGCCATCTCGGGGAACATGCCGTCATGGCAGATGATCAGCGCCAGCTTGGCGCCCTTTGGACCATCGATGACGGGAATGCCGAGATTGCCTGGCTCCCATGGTTCGACCGGCACCCAGGGATGCAGCTTGCGGTAATAGAGCTTCAGTTCGCCCGTGTCGTCGATGACGATGCCGGAATTATAGGGCATGCCGCCGGGGTTGAATTCCATGATCGAGAAGCAGCCCCAGATCCTGTTGTCCAGGCACGCCTTCTTGAAGGCCGCGACCTCAGGTCCGTCCAGCCGGCACATGATGTCAGGATTGATATCCATCGATAGCCCATGCAGCGCATATTCGGGGAACACGACGAGATCCATGCCCGGCTGGTTGCGCCGTGCCTTGCCGACGAGGTCGACGATGAGCTGCGTCTGCCGCGCCAGATCCTCCTTGGTGACAGTCACGGGGAGTTGCAACTGCACAAGGCCGATGCCGACGCCGTGTTCGGATTTGTTGAGGCCGCCGAGACCGTTCATGGCTAAATCCCTATTTCAAAACAGAATTACTGGGTGAGTGACTTATTTCGTGAGTGACAGGGCCCCCGGCGCACCCGCAAGCGAACGAGTGGGCGAGGAAGTGGCGATCAGGATGGCGAGCGTCAGCACGTAAGGTGCTGCGTAGAACAGGTAGTAGCCTTGCGTGACGCCGACCGATTGCAGGGCAGGGCCGAGCGCGCCCGCACCACCGAAGAGCAGGGCGGCGAGGAAGCAGCCGATCGGGTTCCAGCGCGCGAAGATGACCAACGCTACCGCCATCAGACCCTGGCCGGATGAAATGCCTTCGTTCCAGGAACCCGGGTAGTAGAGCGAGAGATAGGCCCCGCCGACCGCAGCTAGAGATCCGCCGGCCGCCGTGGCGAGCAGGCGAACGCGATCCGGATCGATGCCCATGGCCCGCGCCGCATCCGTACTGTCGCCGACGACGCGCAGGATGAGGCCGACGCGGGTGTTCTTGAACGCCCACCACAGCGCCACCGCGAGCAGCGCGCCGATGACGAAGAGCACATTGATGTTCAACGCCGCCTGCACCTGCGGCAGGCTCGACCAGCCGCCGAGCGGGATCGACGGCAGATGCGGCGCCACCGGCTTGATGAAGGGCTTGCCGAGGAAGAAGGCCATGCCCAGGCCGAACTGCATCATGGCGATGCCGATCGCGATATCGTTGACCTTCGGCCACTTGCAGATCCAGCCGTGCACTAGGCCGAAGACGGCGCCCGTCGCCATGGCCGCGAGCACGCCGAGCCAGGCCGAACCGCTCATGACGGCTACCGCGTAGGCCGTCATCGCGCCGAAGACCAGCGTTCCCTCGAGCCCGAGATTGATGCGACCCGATCGCTCTGTAATCGTCTCGCCGAGGCTGACGAAGATGAAGGGTGTGGAGACACGGATGGCGCCGGCGAGGATCGCCAGTGGTACACCCCATATGCCGATACCGGTATCGTCCATCACGGGTTCCTCTTCCAAAGGTCGGGGTTGAAGATCTTGAAGCGTCCGTAGAAGGTCTCGAACAGCAGGATGACGACGAAAAGCGTTCCCTGCAGCACCAGCACGGTCGCATCCGGCAGGCCCATGCGCCGCTGTATCAACCCGCCCGAGGCATCGATGCCGCCCAGCAGGATGGCCACGGGAATGATCGCCAGCGGATTGTGTCGCGCCAGGAAGGCGACGAGGATGCCCGTGTAACCATAGCCGGCCGCGATCGAGGCATTGGCGCTGCCCTGGACGGCGGCCACTTCGATCATGCCCGCAAGCCCGGCGAAGCTGCCGGCAATCGCCGTGAAGCCGACGATCAGTCGCCCCACCGGCAATCCCTGGATCTGCGCGGCGCGCACATTGCCGCCGGCGATGCGGGCGGCAAAGCCGTAGCTCGTCACCTCGATCAGGATCCAAGAGACAGTGCAGGCAACGATACCGATCACCAGACCCCAGTGCACGTCCATGCCCGGTATCTTGCCCATCATGTATTCCGCCGGCAGCGGCGCTGTGGAGGGCTTGTTGAGGCTGGCTGGATCGCGCAGCGGCCCCTCGACGAACTGGTTCATCAGCGCAATCGCGATATAGGCGAGCAGCAGCGAGGAGATCGTCTCGTTCACCCCGCGATAGTGCCGCAGGAAGCCCGCAAAGCCGATCCAGATGCCGCCGACCACCATGGCCGCCGCCGCCATCAGAAGCAGCACCAGGATGGCGGGCAGGGTGCCGATGAAGGGAAGGGCGATTGCCGCCGCCGCCACGCCGCCAAGCACCACCGCTCCCTCACCGCCGATGATCGTCAGCCCAAGCCTTGCCGGCAGCGCCACGCAGAGCGCCGTCAGAAGCAGCGGCGCGGAACGGCTGAGGCTGTTCTGCACCGAAAACCAGCTGCCGAAGCCGCCGGTATACATGAGCTGGAAAAGCACGGCCGGCGACTTGCCGACCGCCATGATGAAGAGCGAGAAAAGCGCCAGACCGACCAGGATCGCGCCGAGACTGATGACGACGGGCTCGGCCCGCCGCGCCAGCCATTCCAGCAACGGCCCCAGGAAGGACCGCGCCGGCGTATCGGAGATTGCAGGCGATAGGGATGGAGTGTTCGCCTCGATTGTCATGACGCTTCTCCCTCTGGCTTAAGCCGTGGATCCGACAACGCCCTCGACCAGATAGTCCATGCTCTCGAGCTCGATGGCGTCCTCGGCGAGCGCCTTGTCGGCGGCGACGATGACGTTGCCCTTGTTGTCCTTCATCGGTCCCTTGAAGACCGAGAACTTGCCGCTCATGATCTCGGCATGGACGGCCTCGAACTTGGTGCGGGCTTCAGCCGATACGGCCGGCCCGAGCGGGCTCATCTTGACGAAGCCGTCCTTCAGGCCGCCGCGCACGAAATTGCCGAGCTTCTCGCCGGCCTGCGCCTTCTTGACGAAATCGATGTAGACGTTGCCCCAGGCCCACTCGGCGCCTGTGAGATACTTTTCCGGCGCCAGCGGGCTCTGGTTGGCGTGGTAGCCGCAGACGAAGGCGCCGCGACCGGCCGCGGTCTCGACCACCACCTTCGGGCTATCGACATGGCAGGTGATGACATCGGCGCCCTGGTCGACCAGCGCGTTGGTGGCTTCCGCTTCCTTCACCGCCAGCGACCATTCGCCGGTGAAAATCACCTGGCAGGTGATGGCGGGATCGACCGAGCGCGCGCCGAGCAGGAAGGAGTTGATGTTCTGCAGCACCTGCGGGATCGGCTTGGCGGCGACGAAGCCGATCTTCTTGCTTTTCGAGGCGTAACCGGCAGCGATCCCGTTGAGATACTGACCCTGGCCGATATAGCCGAAATAGGAGCCGGTATTCATCGGGTTCTTGCCCTCCTGCCAGAGGCCGCCGCAATGGCGGAACTGGATGTCGGGATATTTCGCGGCCATGGCCAGCATGTGCGGATCGAAATAGCCGAACGAGGTCGGGAAGAGCAGCGTCGCGCCATCGAGATTGATCATCGATTCCATCGTCTTCTGGACATCGACGGTCTCAGGCACATTTTCCTCTTCGACGACGGTGATGCCAGGCATTGCCTTGACGGCTGCGGCACCTTCTGCATGTGCCTGGTTATAGCCATAGTCGTCCTTGGGGCCGACATAGATGAAGCCGATGGTCAGCGCAGTCTGCGCCATGGCGCGACCTGACAGCAGGCCCGGCGTCATCGCCAGCGCGCCGGCGGCGGAAGCCTGGAGGAAATGGCGGCGATTCATGGAAAGGAGCTTGGTCATTGCGATTCTCCCTGCGGCAAGGCCGCGTCAAACAAATGGTTGCAGGAGAAAGTGCATGCAATGAGCGTGCCAGCTTTTAACCCGTTGTTATTGCGTATTTTTCAAAAGAGGGGAGGCGAGAGCGCGTAAACTGTATGCAGATTGCAATCTAGATGTGATTAAAAATGCATCCATGTGCGAAAAATCGGCGTATGCGGCTGATAACACCAAAGAAATGCTGCATATAGACATTCACATAAGTGCATAAGACACTGCAAATATGAAATTATTTGACTTTCCGTGTTTCGCCATTCATCTGTATGCAATATGAAATGCAGAGTTCTGAAGTGAAGCAGATCAGGCGCAGACAGGTCATACGCACAGGCACCACCGTCGAGCAGATGGTGCGCGCCATCGCGGATATGATCGTCACCGGCGTCATGCATCCCGGCGAGCGGCTGGATGAACTCTCCCTTGCTGTCCGTTTCGACGTCTCCAGAACGCCGGTGCGCGAGGCCTTGCGCGAACTGGGCGCCATGGGTCTCGTCGATCGCGAACCAAACCGCAGCGCCGTGGTCGCGAATGTCACGGAAGCCTATCTGCACTCCATGTTCGAGGCTATGTCGGAACTGGAAGCCATCTGCGCACGGCTGGCCGCTGAACGCATGACCGTCGATGAGCGCCACGCGCTCGAACTCGAACATCGCGCATCGGCGAGATTGGTTCACGCCAACGCCCAGGAAGACTACGCCGCCCACAACACGGAGTTCCACACCAGGCTCTATCGCGGCGCCCATAACGACCATATCTACGAAATGGTGACGCAGACCCGCGCACGCCTTGCGCCCTTCCGCCGTGCGCAATTCCGGCTCCCAGGGCGCCTCGCCAAGTCCTATGACGAGCACGACGTCATCGTCACGGCGATCATGCGCGGCGATAGCGCTGCAGCCAGCCAGGCCGCCTTTTCGCATGTTGCCATCGTCAGCGATGCCAGTATTGTATTCGCATCCGACAAGGCGGAGTGATCTTCGTCTTGGATATCAACAATGAACCATAAAGAATTGCGAAATATAGGTTTTCATGAAGAACGCGATCAATCCCCCATCTGTTCGCAAGCCCTTTGGCAACTACAATCACGGCCTCCTCGTGCCGCCAGGCGCCTCGCTGCTGGTGACCTCAGGGCAGCTCGGCATAGCCGTTGACGACACCATTCCGGAAGGCGTCACCGCTCAGGCGGAACTCTGCTTCAAGGCAATCGGCACGATCCTGGAGGAGGCCGGCATGACCTATGCGGACGTGATCCGCATCTCCGGCTTCGTGACCCGCCGCGAGGACTTCTCGGCCTATATGGCGGTGCGCGACCGCTACACGCTCGACCCCAAGCCTGTCTCCACGCTGCTCGTCGTCGGCGGCTTTACGCGGGCGGAGTTTCTGGTCGAGGTCGAGGTGACGGCGGCGAAGGTGGTCACGCTGTAGGAGGTCGTATTGTCTGTTCAGCTGGGTGCCGTCGTGATCTACGCCAAAGACATAGAAGCTACCGTTGAATTTTACAAAAAACATTTCCTGTTCAGCATATTGAGAGACGATGCTGATAGAATAGTCGAGCTAGTGAACGAAAACGGCGGCAGCCGTATAATGGTTCATCAAGCGGGCAAGGCGGTGAGGCAGGGCCAGTCAGCAGTCAAGCTGGTCTTTGCGGTTGAAGATGTCGTTACCTTCTGCGCTGCTCGCGCAGCCGAGGGCCTGGAATTCGGTCCGGTGCACAAGGCCGACGGATACGTTTACGCCAATGCGCGCGATCCATCCGGAAATCCGATCTCGATTTCCAGCCGAGCTTTTCGCCAACGTTGAGCCGGGCAGGTAAGCAAGCCAGCGTTCCTCTAAAACCGCCCCATTGCCGTCTCGACCTTCCCCATGAATGCCGCCCTCGTTTCTTCCGTGCAGTTGTTCATGTCGTAGTGGGCGAGAAAGGTCACCGGGCGCACCGGATTGATCTGCGCCCTCAGCACCCGCTTGACGATCTTCTTCGGCGGATTGCCGGCGACGAAGGCGCGGAAAGGCGTGGCTCCATAGGTCAGCACCGCGCCGAGCTTGCGGATATGCCTGAGACGGGATTCCACCTTCCCGTCCACCAGTTCGAAGGACACGCCCGGCAGCCAGACGCGGTCGAAATAGCCCTTCAGGATCGCCGGGAAGCCGAAGTTCCAGATCGGGGTGACGATGACCAACCCCTCCGCCCGCTTCAGCCGCTCGACATGGTCCTTCACCAGCTCGGTATTCTCGGGATAGTCGTGGTAGACCAGCCGGTCATGCCGCGACAGAACGGGATCGAAATCCTCGGCGTAGAGGTCGCAGGCATCGACCTCATGGCCCGCCGCCTTCAGGCTCTCCAGCGTCTTTTGATAGAGCGCCTTGCCGTAGCTCGATTCCACCGGATGCGAGTGAAGGACCAGAACCCTCATGCGCTCTCCATCACCGAGGCTAGGCCCGGGAACAGATAGTTCTCGCCGGCGGAGAAATCGAAGTTGGGGTTCTCCCAGGCAATCATCTTGCCGGGGTTGAGGAGGCCCTTCGGATCGGTCTCGTGCTTGAAAGCGAGCTGCACCTTGTCCGTCTGCTTCATGCCGCCTTCCTCGAGCGTATAGCGGTGCGGATTGAAGATCGGGCAGCCATGGTCCTGGTGGATCTTGATGATCTCCTCCAGCCGCTCTTCCGTGGTGTAGCGCACCAGCGGCAGGCCTGAGCATTGGATCTGCCCGTCGAACTTGATGAACTCGAGATGGCCGGGTACCTCGTCACCGAAGATCTCGACCATCTTGGCGACCTTCGCCACATGGTCGGGGCCGGGATACTGGACCTGGAGATAGGTGTACTCGGGATCGACCTTGAGCGCGCGCAGCGTCGTGTGGTTCCAGGCGAGCTCATAGGCATGCGGAATGCCCTTCATGCTCTCGACCTTGTCGGAGCGGAAGATGATCTCGCCCTTCTGCGAGGCCGTAAACGCGGCGAAGGCGTCGATCGAATGCGGCGCCACCATCACCACCACGACCGACTGCGCCTCGCGGATATAAGGCTTGTGGCGTGTGAAGTAGCTGTAGGGGATGGGGGCGGCGATCGGGGCGATCTCCTTGGTCAGGATGCCGTTGCACTTCGCCAGCGCATCGGCGTAGCGCACGCCGTCCATGAACTGGTCATAGCCGACGAGCACGTCGACCCAGTCGTAGGCGGGCGCCAGCGGCATCTCGATCTCGGTGATGATGCCGTTGGTGCCATAGGCGTGGCTGACCTTCTGCAGGTCCCAGCCCGTCAGCTCCAGCACGCGCGGCTCGGCCTCCATGGTCACCACCCGCAGCCGGATGATGTTGCCGATATCGCGCAGGCCGCCCCAGGTGATCGATCCGACACCACCGGAGCCGCCGGCAATGAAGCCGCCGATCGTCGCCGTCTGCGCCGTCGAAGGATGGAAGCGCAGCTCCTGACCGGAATGCGCCTTGGTCTGCTTGTCGAGCTGGGCGATGATGATCCCCGGTTCGCAGATCACCCGGCCGGGATGGATTTCCTTGATCTGGTCCATGGCGGCCAGATTGAGAACGATGCCGCCGGAGAGCGGCATGGCCTGGCCGTAATTGCCGGTGCCGGCACCGCGCGGGGTGACCGGGACGCCGTGGGCGAACGCCACCTTCAGCGTCTGGATGACTTCGGCCTCGTTCTTCGGCGTGACCACCAGATCGGCGGTGACGCCATCGAGCTGCGCCTTCAGCACGGGGGAGTACCAATAGAAGTCCCGGCTCTTCTGGCGCACCAGCGCTGGATTGTCCTCGATGGCGATGCCTTCGAGTTCCTGTTTGATCTTCTGGTAATCCGGCATGTCAGGCTCCAACGACGCTATCGAGTTCACGGTAATCCGGCAGGCTGCGGTCGATGACCTTGCCGCGGCGTAGCACCACGCGGTCGGCCTGCGGACGGGATAGAAATTCGCTCCAGCGGCGGGCGCTGAAAAGCACGAGATCGGCAGGCAGGCCGACGGCGATGCGGCCCATATCCGGGCGTCCGGCGATATCGGCGGACGAGGTGGTCACGACGCGCGCGGCGCTGTCGAGCGGGTGGTCGAGCTGCAGGATGCGCACCGCCTCACGGAACACTTCGACTGGATCGAGATCGCCATAGGCATAGAAGGGGTCGCGCGTATTGTCGGAGGCAACGGCTGTCAGCACGCCTGCGGCATCGAGCTCCTTGAACAGCGTCACTCCGCGCCAGCGCGGCGTTCGATCGGGATAACGGTCCTGAAGGTACATGTTGCACATAGGCAGAGAAATGATTGAAATTCCTGCCTTTTGCACCAGCTCGATGGTGCGCTTGGCCAGCTCGTCGTCCTGTCTCGCCAGCGAGCAGCAATGGCCGGCCGTCACCTTGCCGGTGAAGCCGTTGCGCAGCACCGCCTCGGCGATCGCCTTCAGCGTCTCGGCGCCGGGATCATCGGTTTCATCGACATGCAGATCGACGTCGAGCCCATTGTCGGCTGCGGCCTTCAGCAGCGTATCGAGCTGCCAGGTGAGATCCGCGCTCATCTTGGTTACGCCGCCAAGCAGGCAGCCGGTGTCGCGAACGATTTGGACGAGCTCGGCGAAGTAGGCCTCGTTGACCATGTCGTCCATCGGAAACAGGGCCGCCGCCTGCAGCGCAATTTTGTCCTTCCAGGCATCGCGCACCTCGGCAAACACCTCGAATGAAATGCGATGCTGCGGCGAGGGCGAGTCCAGATGCGTGCGGATCAGGCTGGTGCCGTGCGCGTAGGCCGAGCGCAGCGAAAACTCCATGCGCTTGCGCACATCGGCCGCGTTCCAATGGGCTGCACGGTCGACACCGACGGAGGTCAGCGCGCCCATGAAAGTGCCGTCCGGGTTGCTGTTGCGCGCCCAGATATGGCCCTTGTCGAGATGCGTGTGCACATCGGCGAAACACGGCCAGACCATGCCATCGCGCATGTCCGATTTCGCCAACTCCTGCGGCGCCGAACCGGGCGGCAGGATCGCCGCGATCAACCCGTCCTCGATCACGAGATCGGCCTTCACCAGCCCCTCGGCAGCGACAGCCTCGTAACCCTCGACGGCGATATCGGGCAACGTGGCATGGCTGAGCACGAAGCGCGCGGAATTGGGCGGCGACATGAAGGAATAGGTCATCAGTTTTCCCGCTTCAGGCTGCTCTCATGCCAGCGGTGCAGGCTGAGCCAGGAGATGAATGAGGTGATCGCGAAGATCGCCACGCCGAGCAGCGACAGCATCAGCAGGGCGGCGAAGAGGCGAGGGATGTTCATGCGGTACTGTGCCTCGAGGAGACGGAAGGCCAGACCCGATCCGGCGCCTGCCGAGCCCGCAGCGAACTCCGCGACGACGGCGGCGATCAGCGCCAGCCCGCCGCCGATCCTGAGCCCCGTCATGAAATAGGGCTGGGCGGCCGGCAGCTTCAGATAGAGCAGCGTCTGCCAGCGCGAGGCGCCGTAGAGCTCGAAGAGGTTGATCAGGTTGTGATCCACGCTCTTCAGGCCCTGCACCATGTTCGACAGGATCGGAAAGAAGGCAACGAGAAAGGCGCAGATCAGCAGCGCCACCTGCGTCGACGGCGCATAGATGAGGATCAGCGGCGAGATCGCCACCACAGGCGTCACCTGCAGGATGACCGCCAGTGGATAGAAGGCGATTTCGATCCAGCGCGACTGCACGAGAAAGACGGCAAAGCCCACGCCGCCGATCAGCGCAAGGATCAGCGACAGAAAGGTGATCTTGGTGGTGACCCAAAGGGCAGGGGCGAGCGTCCCCCAATCGCTGACAAAGGCGCTGGCCACGGCCGCCGGCCCCGGCAGGATATAGGGTGGCACGCCCGACAGCTTGACATAGAGCCACCATATCACGACCAGCGCCGCAACGGTCAGCACCGGAACCAGGATCCGCAGCGCCAGATCGCGGCGGCGCGCGTTGATCGGTTTGGCAACCTCGATGGCGGGTGTCTCGGCGATATCGGCCATCAGTGGCCCTCCTTCGCGGCGTTGATCGCGCCGATCAGCGAGTGCGAGACCGTCTCGCAAGCCTGGCGGTATTCCTCGGAGGTGCGGTAGTGCGCGTCGCGCTCAAGACTGGTGACGAGCGGCAGATCGGCATGCACCCGTCCCGGCCGCGCCTTCATGACGACGATGCGGTTCGAGAGGTAGGCGGATTCGAACACCGAATGCGTGACGAAGATCACCGTGATGCCGGTCTCCTTCCAGAGCCGCAGCACGTCGTCGTTGAGTTTCTGCCGGGTGATTTCGTCGAGCGCCGCGAATGGCTCATCCATCAGGAGCAGCTTCGGCTTGGTCACCAACGCGCGTGCGATCGACACGCGCATCTTCATGCCGCCCGAGAGTTCACGCGGATAGGCTTCGGCGAAATCCTGCAGCCCGACCGTCGCAAGCACCGCCATGATTTCCGCGCGCGCCGCAGCTTTCGATACACCGCGCAGCTTCAACGGCAGGTGCACATTGTCGAACACGTTCTTCCAGGGCATCAGCGTCGGCTCCTGGAACACGAAGCTGATATCGCCCTCCGGCAGGCCGCGCGAGTTGATGCGCGAGCTCGGCCAGTCGATCGTCCCCGATGACACGTCGCCGAGCCCGGCCATGATCCGCAGCGCCGTCGATTTCCCGCAACCGGATGGTCCAAGCAGGCTGATGAACTCGCCGCTCTCGACCGTCAGCGTCATGCCGGAAAGCGCGACCGTGCCGCTGGAAAAGACCTTGGAGACCTGCTTCATCGCAACGAGCGGCCGCCTGCGCGCTTCGGCTGGTATCGCTGACGGGGTGGGCTGCGATGAAGTCATGAGGTCCGTTCGTTTCCTGGGTATGCGATGGACCTCCTCTCCACACGGGAGAGGAGGAAGCCCGACTTACTTCTTCAGCGCCATGCCCACGCCCTTGCAGACGTATTTGGTGGTGAACGCCTTGGTGTAATCCGTGTCTGCCTTCAGCACCTTGATGCCGACCATCTCGTCGAAGAACTTCTTGTAGTGCGCGTCGGTCATGCAGCCGATGCCCTTGTCCAAGGCTTCGCCGGATTCGACGATCCCGTATTCCTTCATCTTGGCGATGGAATAGGCGATCTGACCATCGGTCATCTCGGGATTGTCTTTCTTGATCAGTTCGTTGGCCTTGGCGTTGTCGCCATAGAGATAATTGTACCAGCCCTCGATCGAGGCGTCGACGAAGCGCTGCACCACGTCGGACTTGCCGTCGATCATCGCCTGCGTCGTGGTGATCGCCGTGGAGTAGGGGCTGTAGCCGTTGTCGGCGAGCAGGAAGACCTTTGGCTCCCAGCCGGTCTGCTTCTGGATCTCGTAGGGCTCGGACGTCAGGTAGCCCTGCTGCGCCGAGGACTTGTCGGCGATGAAGGGGCCGGGGTTGAAGTTATAAGGCTTGTACTGCTCGTCCTTGAAGCCGGAATAGTTGGCCTTCATCCACTCGAAGAAGGTGAGATAGCCATCCTTGCCGAGAAACAGCGTGTTGAGTTTCGCCAGATCCTCGAACTTCTCGACGCCGGCGTCTGGATGCGCGATCAGCACCTGCGGGTCCTTCTGGAAGATCGCCGCGACATCGACCAACGGAATACCCTGCTCGACGGCCGTCAGTTCACCCTGCGAGCTACCCATGTAGAAGTCGATCTTGCCGGAGATTAGCAGCGCCGAGTTGGCCGCATTCGGCCCACCCTGAACGATCGTTACATCGAGACCATGCTTGGCGTAAGTGCCGTCGGCAACCGCCTGGTAGAAGCCGCCATGCTCTGCCTGCGCCAGCCAGTTGGTGCCGTAGCTCACCTTGTCGAGCGCGTAGGAGGGAGCAGCCGCGCATAGCGCCGTTCCGAGACCGAGCAGCGCCGTAAAAGCCATAGTCTTCAATGCATTGGACATGTCAGCCATTCCCCTTTCAGGCCAAGGAGCGTCTTCGACAGCGCTCCATTTCTTTCATTTGAGCGATTGCTTTGCTGTTTGAAAAGCATCAAAATTCGTGCGCAACGATGCCTTTTTGGCATCTCATGAAGCGTCTGTTTCTAATTTGTGCGCGACGCTTAAAATAGATGCACCGAGGGTCGAATGCTGCACTCCAGAAAGCTCCAATACATCGACGAGATTGCCCGCTCCGGCTCGATCCGCAAGGCCGCCGCGCGCCTCAATGTCGCATCCTCAGCCATCAACCGGCAGATCCTGGCGCTCGAGGAGGAAATCGGAGCGCCGCTCTTCGAGCGACTGCCGCGCGGGCTGAGACTGACGGCCGCAGGCGAGCTGTGCATCGAGCATATCCGCGAGGTCCTGAAGAATTACGATCGCCTGGAAGGTCGCATCCGCAGCCTGAAGATGCAACAGGCCGGCAAGGTGCGACTGGTGACGACGGTGGGGCTTGCATCGGGGCCGCTTGCGGAAATCATCGCGCGCTTCCAGACCGAACATCCGCGCGTCTATTTCCAGATCAGGAACGACGCCGGCACGACCACGGTCAATCCGGTTCTCTCGGGCGAGGTCGACATCGGCCTCGGCTTCAACATTCCGGCCACGCCAGGCATTCGCTCGCTCGGAAGCTTCGACATCCCGATCGGTATCGTACTGCCGCCAGGCCACTGGCTGATCGGCGACGGACCGATCAATCTCGGCGATGTCGTCCAGGAGCGCCTGCTTCTGGCGCAACAAGGCACCAGCCTGCGCGACGTCATCAATCTGGCGCTGGCGCGGCTTGATGTGTCCGTCGAACCGGTGCTGGAGAGCAACGCGTCGGAAATGCTGAAGAAATTGGTGAAATGCGGGGCAGGGCTGACCATGTTGAACCCGCTCGACGTGGTGACCGAGTGCCGCGCCGGCGAACTCGTGTTCCGCCCGATCGCCGAGCCGCATGCCCGCCATCAGCCGATGAAGCTTTTCGCCCGCGCTCGCGCACCGCTGGACGCCGCCACCAGCCTGTTCGTCGAATACCTGCTGGCCGAGCTTGCGGGCCTCGTTCACGAGCTGCAGGACAAGGGCCACATCGCGCCCGACAGATCAGTCTGCGCGTGACGACATGTCCGCCTGGTGGCCTATTTGCTGTAGAGATTGGAGAGCGGGTAACGCTTGAGGTCTTCAAGCATCTCGACGAAGCCCTTGACCTGATGCCGGCAGATCGCCTCGCCCTTTTCGGCGGTGCCGCGCGAGGCATCGCCGACCACGCCGTTCGGATTGAGATCATGGGCGATCCAGGCAAGCGAATGCGGCGGCAGCGGCTGGATGAACTTTGACTGTTCGCGCATCCATTCGGCCCTCGACCCGAAGTTCTCGGCCTTGTCCATCCGCACCAGATCCGGCCGGAAATGCAGCATCAGCGACGTCTCGACCTCACCGCCGTGAATGCCGTAGCGCGTCTCATGCTCGCTGATCATTCCATCAGGATGGCCGAACCGGCCCCACTGCGTGGAGACCACAGCCATCTGGTAACGCACCCGGAGCTCGCGCGCGACGATGCTCATGATATCGACATTGCCACCATGCGAATTGACGATCACCATCTTGCGCAAGCCGGCTTCCGCCACCTTCGCGCCGATCGCGGTCCAGACGGGAATGAGCAGTTCGGCACTGAGAGACAGCGTGCCCGGGCCATAGACATGCTCGTTGGCCTTGCCGATCTCCTGGGTGGGCAGCACCAGTATATCGAGATCGCTAGGCCGCTGGCGGCGCAGTTCCTGCAGCATGCCGTTGGCGATGGCCACATCGGTCGCAACAGGCAGATGCGGCCCATGTTGCTCCGTCGAAGCGATCGGCAGGATGGCGATCGTGGTGTCGGCGGACAGCCCGGCGAAATCGTAGGTGTTGAGCTCGTTCCAGTAAAATGGGGTTGCCATCGCCGTGTCCTCTTCGATCTGGTGGACATTGACTAGGCCTTAAGCCGGCATGCGAAAAGCATCAATTTGCGTTCGTGCCGATGCCTTTTTGCGAGAGATATGCACGACCGGGACGGAAGATGGCGCGTCACGACGCAAAGGCCGGGCAGGTCGCGCCGCCCGGCATGCCCGTGTGGATGGATCGTTCGGAAAATGGCGGTCCGCCCGTCTCTACCGCTGAGGACGCGGCATGCGCAGCACATACCAGCCGAAGTGCCGCTGGATGGTTGGCGTCACCAGAAACACGATCAGCGACACCATGACGGGCGTGATGACCAGCGTTCGGTGCCACGTCTCCCAGGTGCTGGTGAGCGGCATCAGAATATAGAGCAGCGTGGTGATCAGCGGATAGACCGCGATGATCAGCAGGAAGGATAGGCGAAACCGGCACGGTCTAGGCAGCCGGTGCGGCGGCGGCTTGCCCGTATCGCCCGAAGACGCGGCGGTATCGTTGTGGTCGGCGCTCATGATTTTCCCCTCTTATAAGAACGCATCGTTTCGATGAAACCATAACGAACCGATACGTTTCATTCAAGCCTGCGTTGTGCTACGAAAACCAGGGATAACGGAGGAGTTTCATGACATCGACACTGATGGCCGAGCGACGCACCTCGATCGGCGCGCAGCGCAATCCGGCCAGCCAGGAAGCGATCCTGAAGGCGGCCGCCGACATTCTGCGCGAGACAGGATTGAGCGGCTTTTCGATCGAGGCCGTCGCTAGGCGGGCGCACGCCGGCAAGCCGACGATCTATCGCTGGTGGTCGTCGCGCGCAGCACTTCTGCTCGATGTCTACCATGATCAGAAGCACGTTGAGCCGGTGCCCGATACAGGATCGATCGAAAGCGACCTGTTCGCCTTCGTCACGGCGCTCTTCGACTACTGGCGCGACAGCGAGGCCGGCTCGATTTTCCGCTTCGTCATAGCCGAAGCCCAGAGCGACGCCACGACCTCATCAGCGCTCAGAGCCTACATGGCCGAGCGCATCGACCAGACCGCCGAACTGGTGCGCCGCGCAACGAGCCGCGGCGAGATCAACGCCGACGTCGATCCGGAACTCACCATCGAACTCCTGGCCGGCTTCGCCTGGGGCCGCTTGCTGACCGGCCGGGAGGATGTGGATCCCGAGCAGCTCCACAAACTCATTCGCCAGATGGTTCGGGGATTGCGCGGCGACGGTGATTAAGGTGAGGTGCGATGAAGTGAAGTGGTGGGTTGCTGAGCATTTCGAGCCAGTTTCACGCATCCGCATACATCTGATTGTTCCATAATCTATCTTATGCGATATTTGTATGTAAGGGCTATTTAGTAATGCGACAGTTGGGCCAGTTAGAGATGCGACAGTCTCGCCTCTCGACGCACTGGTCAAAGCCAACGTTGGGAGCAAG